>JAZDHP010000042.1:0-34024 GCA_043805855.1 Microcaldota archaeon | reverse complement strand
GAAGCAGTTGAAATTTTACAAAAGAAAAAAGTTAAAATAAAATGGGGCGACGGCATTGGACTCGACGAGGAAAAAATCCTAGTACAGGAAAACAAACAGCCAATGTTCTTGATAAACATGCCAAAAGAAATTAGGGCGTTTTACATGAAAATAAACCCCCGCGATCCGAAGACTGTTCTTGACGGCGATCTATTGGCGCCAGAGGGAATTGGAGAAATAATCGGCGGTTCAGAACGAGTTTGCGATTACGATGAACTAGTGCGTCGAATAAAAGAACAAAACTTAAACCCTGCTGACTATGAGTGGTTCCTTGAACTACGTAAACACGGCACAGTGCCGCACTCTGGCTTTGGTATGGGATCAGAAAGAATATGCCGCTGGCTGCTAAAGCTAGACTCAATCCGCGACGCAATACCATTCCCGCGTAATGTAAACCGACTTGCACCTTGAAAAAAAGCAATATTTTTCTTTATAAAGCCGAAAAGCAGAAATAGCACGAGCGTTATATACTATTGCTATGAGTAGGGCAGGCAAAATAGGAATAGTACTACTATTATTGTTGTTACTCATTTCCCTAACAGTTTCAGCATTCAACGTTGCACAAACGCTAAAAGTAAAAACAATTGAAACTAAAACCATCCAGCCACAGCAGCAAAAAACTTTCACTAATCTTAACATAAAGGATTACAATGTGCTCGACATTGGTAAACACATTATCAACACCAGCAAAGCAAAATACTCACCACAACAAGATCAAATTTCAATACGAAAAGAAGCAAAACCCAAAAGACAATCGGTTGATATAAGTTTCAGCGAAATATTGAAATTAAAAGAACAAACTACTTCATCGCAAGACTGCATAGGAAATAACCTTGTTTTTTGCTCACAGTGCATTGTGAAAAATCCAATAACGCGGGTAAAATTAACTTCAGATTGGCCGCAAGCTAGTAAAGTAATTGAAATATGCAAAGCGCACGGTGCAAGTGCAATGCGTTCAACATGCCTACCAATACCAATAACAGATTATAATTTAGGCTATTTAAACGAAGGAACACAATACTTCGCCTGGTGTGATTTAAAGTTAAAAATAACCAACGGACCGCGCTTAACAATAACCGACGTTGCCCAGGGGGCAATCAAAGTAACTTGGGATACAAGTTTACCTTCCAGCGAAAAAATAGTAATTTACGAACAAGCTAACGGCCAAGAAATAGCTTCAACTCAAGAGAAAAACAACAACGTAAAACACCACGAGGCAACTTACAATGGGCTTAGCTATGGAACTTACTTAGTTCGCGTTGAGAGCAAAACAAGCGCATTATGGCCAATTCCTGCGCAAGAAGTGCAATCAAGCCAAATTTCATTCCAAATACGGCTAACTCCAATTGAATTAACTTTTGTCGACCCAACGCCGCAAGACAACGCGCAGTTGTTAAACGACCAGCTAACAGTAACAATTTCAAGCAACCGCGAATTACAACGTGCTACTTTGCATTTAACAAACCGAGATGGTTCAACAACCCCGCAAGAAATGCAAGGCAATGGAATTACTTTTTCTCAAACTTTCAACAGCCGCGCTGGTCAAATAAGCTACTATGTTGAAGCAATTGCAGGCGATGGAACAACAAAAAGAACTGAAACGCGAAGTGCAACTGTTCCATTTCCACAAGTTAACTTCGCCCAACCAACGCCTAGCAACAACGAAGTTTTAACTGACCCTGATTTTGTACGAATAGCTGCAAGTGTAAGCGAGCCAGTGTTAAGTGCAACACTTGAACTAACAAACACAGCAACGCACTCAACCACAACTAGCTTAATGTCAAAACAAAGCGCACAATTTTACTTTTACGCTTTTTCAAACTTACCGCCAGGCCAATATTCGCAACGCGTTTCAATAACCGACGACGAGGGAGACACAGCAGAAACTGACGAACGTTTATTTACAATTGCACACGTTGTTTCAACACCCGAATTAACTTTCCTTTCACCAACCCCAAATAACGGAATTGCAACTTCAGCTAAAAGCACAACTGTAAAAATTTCCTCTAGCGAACCACTTGCAAGCGCAACTTTACAATGGCGTCATCCAAACGGAGCAACTGCAACTTACACAATGACGAAAAACACCGCAACTGAATTTACTTACACCGTAACCAATTTAGTTGAAGGCACTTACACTTATTCAGTAAACGCAATTGACGTTCAAGGCGACGCTGGTTCAACTGGAGAAAGAACATTTACAGTGCAAGTAACTCCGCCGCAAATTACTTTTGTTAATCCAACGCCAGCAAGTGGAACTGCGCTGTCAAACACTGACGAAACTACAATTGCAATTTCTTCAAGCGAACCACTTTCAAGCGCAACGCTTTCTTTGACAAACGTAGTTGAAACTAAAACAATTCAAATGAACCAAATTTCTTCAACTCAATTTCAAGTTCAATTAAAAGACTTGCTTAACGGCACTAACACTTTTCAAGTAAACGCAATTGACGTTGATGGCGATAGCGGAGCAAGTGAATCTCGAACTTTCACAACTCCAATTACAGTTCAATTACACGAGTTTCAAGGCGAGGGCATTGGTTCAATGGCAGTTTACAACGTTAACAGCGTTTCAACTATGTTCGTTGGAACTTTTAACGAAACTACGCCTGGAAAGTCACACGTTTACAAGTCAATTGATGGAATAAACTGGGTTTCCGTTTTCACTGCAAATCAATCAAACTGGTTTGACCGCGTTACAACAAGCGTAACTGGAGTTTATTCAATGGCAGTTTACAACAATGAACTTTACATTGGAACAGGAAGTTCAATAGCCGGCGCAATTGACGGCGACATCTACAAAACAAACGATGGCGTAAACTGGAACCGCGTCTATCACAATGACAACCAGCAAATAAACCGCTTAACAGTAATCGACAACACGCTATTCGCAGGAACCAAAACAAGCACAGGAACAGGAAACATAATGTGGTACAACCAAACAGACACCTGGGGAAGAAAAAGCACCTCTTTGTTTGAAATAACCGCAATAGAAAAGTATAATGGACAAATATACTACGGCGGCGGATGGTACCTATTCAAAATGGATCAGCCAAATCCAATTGTAAATTTAGATTTAATTCTACCAACTGCATCAATATTTATTCAAGCAATGAAAGCAACCGACGCATTATATTTAGGTAGTTTTGGCGTACAAGATAAAACTTTATTAAGAAGTACTGATGGCATAAACTGGAGCCAAGAAACACTAGCTAATACTGGTAACATTAGAAACATACGAACATTATCAGATAACAAATTATACTTAACAAGTGCTTCAAACATTGGCGGAAAACTTTGGCGCCGAAACCAAAATGGAATAAATGAAGTGATTGCAGATTTTACCCCACTAAACCGCGCAGTCGATATACTTGAATTTAAAGGTAAAAAATACGTCACAATTGCCGAGTCAATTGATGAAAATTCGGGGTACACAGGCTACATCTACAAGATTACCGGCTAGGTTTATCTATTTTTTTTAGTTCAGGATATATTTTTTCGTGAACAGCTTTGCTCACGTCGATGTCAAGCGAATTTGCAACACGTAACGAATAGAGAAAAACATCGCCAAGCTCCTCTCGGATTTTTTTCATTATAATGATGCGTTTTTTCAAATCGCGAGAAGACCGGGAAAAAACGCCAAACGTGCGCATGGTCTTATTAAGTTCTTCAACTTCGCGCGCTAGCCCCGCAACCATCTCCCCGCTTTTCTCATGTTCTTCCCTAAAAGAACCACCAGCTTTAGCTGGACGATCAATAAGCGCAATTTGGCGACGCAACGCTTTAACCGTACAATATTCATCCAAACGAGCCATTGAACTCCAAGCAACAGTTTCCAACCCAAACCACCTTAAAGTAATAACCAACCAAGAAAAACAAGTTAAACCTTAAGTTCACTAAAGTCTACTAAAAAGTAGACTTTTTAAATATAATTAACTCTACAAATAGCTATGCCTTTTCTAGGTAAATCAACAAAAGACGCCATTACAAAAATACTAAGTGTAACTTGGCCGCTAACCCCAATAAAAATATGGAACGCACTAGTGAAAGAAAACTACAACTTAACCTACAAAGCCACTTATAAAGCAATTCAAGAACTAACGCAAGAAAACATACTTGAAAAAGATAATAACGAATACAAACTAAACGAACAATGGCTCAAAACAACAGCGAATACTGCGCTTGAAGTAATAAAAAATTACAAAACAAAAAGTAAGCTAAGTCACACAGAAATATTAGCTAACTTTGGGGTATATCACTATTCAGATGAGTTCTACAGAATACTAATAATAATGCTAAATCAAGCTAATGAAATTAGATTAGCAAGCAAAACACCTGCAATACTAATGAAAAAGGAATCAACCAAATCATTCCTAAGAAAACAATACACTGAAACGCTATGGCGTCGTTTAGAAGAAGGAATGACAATCTATTACTTATTTCCAACAGAAACTTTAGAAAAATTTATCGAACAACAGGGAAAAACTCAGTTTAGTCAATTAATGAAAAAGTTAGAAACATACCCAAATTTACAAATCAGACACGCTCCAATGCACTCAGTAGTTAAAATGGCTATAACTGAAAAAGAAGCGCTTATTGGATTAGCATCCCCGCCTAATACTGATTTAACTTCTTTCCTAAAAATAGAAGGCGCTAATTTGAAAGATCTATCTGCGCTATATAATTCTATTTTTGCTAATGGCAAAACTATTTTTGAGCTATGAAAACAAAATAGAAATTGTTTTATACTTCGCTTGTGAATTTGGTTAGGAATGTTTAGATGAATAGGCCTCTTTTGGTCATTGTGGTTAGTCTGTTTTTAGCTGGTTTAGTTCATGCTTGCACAATTACCCCAAGCAGCGCAACTGGAAATACAAACACTCCCTTGATTTTTAATGTTGATTTAAACGGAGCCACGCCGCTAAGCAAAGATTGTGGAGATAACTTAGGCAGAATTTCATTTATAGGCAACACTTTTAGTTGTACTTACTCTTCTACAGGAAATAAACAAATTAACATACTGATTAGAAAGGATACAATAGAAACATGTACTGCTAGCGCATCTATTTCCGCCCCTTCTAATTCTCCTCCGGTTGTTTCTATTTCTAGTCCCGCTAGTGGCGCGATGTTAACTTCAGGCCAAGCTTTTACTTTTACTGGTTCTGCTAGTGACGATGGGAGCGTTGCGTCATTAAAGTTACAAATTGCGACTGATAATGGCTGTGGCGATGGAGTTTGGAACCCTGTAACTTTCGCCACTCCGTGGGGTTACATTTGGAACAGCGTACCCGCAGGGAAGAGTAACTGCAAAGCGAATGTCAAAGCAAGGGATAATTTAGGTTTAGAGACAACCGCAAGTGTAACGTTTTCAACAAGCGCAGCACAAGCCGCTGCACCGCAGGGACAGCCAGCACAACAACCAGCAGCACCGCAAGGTCAAACGTGCACAGCGTCTTGCAGTGCAAAGAAGAAAACAGTATGCACAAATGGAATAGCGGCGGTTACAAACGTTGCGTGCTGTGAAGCAAGCGACTGTACTTCAACATGTGTAAATGGAAAGTACAAAACACCAACATGCAGCGCGAATGTGTGTAGCTATGGAACTGCGGATTACGTCGCTGGAAAATGTAATTTCCTCCCGTCATGTTCAATTACTAGGCCAAACCAAACAATTACAAATGTAAACACAATTTTACTAGTTAAGTTCAAAAACCTCACGCAAAGCGCTCCGAAGAACACAACTTTAAATTGCGGCAACGGAAAGAACACAAATGCGAATTGCACTGGAACAAAAACAGGAGAGTGCATTGCGTTTTGCAATTACACTAGAAGTGCAACAGTTACGCCAAGCGCAACGTTAAACGGAATGACGTGCGAAACTGGCAGTATAGCGGTAACAACAACAGCGGCACAAAATAGCGGCGTACCTGCTGGCGCACAAGCGTTGGCACAGCACGTTTCATGCATTTTAGATTTTAAAACAACTGCATTAACAACTGAACGAATAGAAGTGAAAATAAAGTACAATGGCACAACAATGCCGCCTGGGCTAGTTAATGTAAAGTGCGGAAATGGAAAAATTGTAACCGCCCCCGGGTGCATTTCAAACGTCTACGGAAACGGAGAGTGCAACGCAAATTGCATTTACGATTCAATTGGTATTTACACTCCGAGTGCGCAAATACAAACCATCAACTGTACTAGCAGGAATGTAAACGTAGCTGGCGGAGTGCAAAGCAACAGTGGAGAGCTAAATGTTCAAGACATTACAACTACCCCGACTTCAATAGCGGAAAATACAGCGACGGTTTTAAACGCGGCAATTAAAAGCAGCGTAGCGGTGAAAAACGTTTCATGCAAGTCAAGTGACAATAGCCAAAGCAGCTGCACCTGCATGTTATCGCAGACAATTGCACCAAACCCGGACATAACTTGTGCAGTTCAACCGCCAGTAAGGGGAACCTACGAGATAACATTAACTTCACAAGACGGGAAAAGCAAGTCAATGTTAATTTCCCTAACGCCAGGCCAAACGCCAACAACAAACAGTAGCGATGGCAACTATTCGAACTACGCGTTAATTGTAATTGCAACTGTACTCGTGCTCTTTGGAATTTACTTCGCCTATTCAAAACTAGTTAAAAAAAATTAAAATAGAGTTTTGTTACTTTTTTTCCTTGTCTTGTTTTTTACCGCCGCTAATTGCGTACAATAATATTCCAATTGGCGACAAGGGAAGAACGCCACAGAATAACACAATTAAAACCCAAGCTGCTTTTTCACCGCCTGACAAATCCTCGCGCTTCATAATATTACGCAATACAATCAAAACTATAACAAGCCAAACAAGTAAAATTACGCCGACAATAATAAACGCCATAACTAGAAACTGCACAACTTGAGCTACAACCTGCCCAACTTGGTCAGAAACAGTATTCATCGCAGAACCTGCCATTTGGCCGCCTAAATCGCCAACAACCGAACCCCCTTGACTTCCAATAGCATTGCCAAAGCCATCTTGGTTAAAACCAGAAGTATCAACTGGTGGAAAACCAGAAGCACTTGCGCCTGGAAAACCTGAAGCATTCACCGGAGGAAAACCAGAAACATCTCCAACAGCCGCAGCTACAAATGGACAAAGTAACAAAAGCAACAACACTGGCAAGATTTTAACGAATTTCATAAACAACACCAATATACTTTACATTACAAAATACAAATTAACATTTAAAGCTTTCACTCAACCACTAATTTATGAAAAAATAGCAAAAAACCAAGAGAAGTTAAAAAAGCGACAACCACAAAAAAAGGAAAGTAGTATTTTTAGCCAAAAAGACCAACAAAAATCTCTAAAAGACAAGAAAAAGTAAGCTTAAGTTGGAAAAAACAGAACGGCAATTGTTCAATAAAAACAAAGCTAAATTTGTTTAAGAGGGAGGAAAGAAAAAAACAATTCAAAAAACACAGTTGCACGTCGTAAAAAATAAGTTTATAAATTCAAACGAAGTTTGTCTATCCACTAAGAAAAAATAACACAACATATTGTGGTCTGCATGCCCCAAAAACACAATATATAGTAGTTACAGTAGTGCAGGGTGGTTTTAAATGGTTAAACAATATTTGCTGTTCACGACTCCTTCTTGTCCGTCTTGCCCGCCGGTTAAAACATTTCTAAAGGAATTAGAGGGAAAAGGCACGGTTAGCGGAAAGAGCCTTGACGTTACACAAGACGAGGGGTATGAAAAAGCAGTTTCTTTTAAAATTTGTAAAGCGCCTACAGTTGTATTTTTCGACGAGGAGTTGCAGGAAATTGGCAGGGCTAATAATATCCCGGAAATAAAGAGCATTTTGTTCGACTATTGAGCGTAGAGAGCTTTTTAAGTTTTACTTTTACAAAATTCATATTTAGTATTTGGGTGGAAGAAAAAAATGGACGCTACTGTTGGAGCTGAAAAGACTGTTTTGTTATACGCGCCTGGCGGCGGCTTGAAAATAAATCGCTTGTTCACTAAACAAGGCGAAGACCCGTTGCAAAAAGTTGAATACGAACCGCGTTCAAGCGTTATACGAAATCGCGACGGTAGCGTTGTTTTTGAAATTAAGGATATTGAAACCCCAAAAAGCTGGAGCCAAGTTGCAACTGATATTGTAGCGCAGAAGTACTTCCGCAAAGCTGGAGTGCCGTTGGTTAACAAAGATGGATCTCCTCAATTAGATGAAAATGACAAGCAAGTTTACGGAAGTGAGAAAAGCGCAAGGCAAATTGTAAACCGGTTGGTAAAATGCTGGCGTCACTGGGGAGAACAGTATAATTACTTCGCGTCTGTTGAAGACAGCCAGGCGTTTGAAGATGAAATGCTTTTCATGTTGATTAACCAGCTTGGCTCTCCGAATAGTCCACAGTGGTTTAACACTGGTTTGGCTAATTCTTATAATATCCGGGGAACGCCGCAAGGGCACTGGTATGTTGACGCGGTTACGCAGGAGTTAAAGCAAAGTGAAGATTCTTACACGAGGCCGCAAGCTGCAGCGTGTTTTATTCAAAGTGTTAAAGACGATTTGGTAAACGAAGGCGGGATATTTGACTTATTGACGCGCGAATCTCTAGTTTTTAAATTTGGATCAGGAACTGGAACAAACTTCTCTAACTTGCGCGGATGTGGAGAAAAACTTAGTGGCGGCGGAAATAGTTCTGGAGTAATGAGTTTCCTGCGTGTTTTTGACCGGGCAGCTGGTTCAATTAAAAGCGGCGGCACTACACGTCGTGCGGCGAAAATGGTTATTCTTAACATTGACCACCCTGAAATTGAAGAGTTTATCTCGTGGAAAGTACGCGAAGAGGCGAAAGTTGCTGACTTGTACACTGGAAGCAGGGTAAACAATGAATTTTTGAACGTCATCATGAAGGTTAGCAAAGAAAACAAAACAATTGACTGGAAGGCTAACAAAGTTTTGAAGAAAACTGTTGTGAAAGCGCTGTCGCGCGGCGTGCCTTACGTACAGATTGTACGCGCGTTGCAATTAGCTGAACAAGGAATTGAAAAGTTCGACAACACTGTTTTTGACATGCACTACGAAGGCGACGCATACAACACAGTAAGTGGACAAAATAGTAACAACACTGTTCGCGTTTCAAACGCGTTTCTAAACACAGTGATAAACGACGGCTATTGGAATTTAACCGCCAGAACAACCGGCCAGACAATGAAAAGAATAAAGGCAAAAGAACTGTGGGACAAAATTGCATATGCCGCTTGGGCGTGCGCTGACCCGGGTTTACAGTTTGACGACATTATTCAAGATTGGAACACTTGTCCAGTTGACGGAAGGATAAACGCGACTAACCCGTGCGTAACTGGCGATACAAGAGTTTTAACACAGGAAGGCAAGTGGTATCAAATAAAAGATTTGGTTGACCAAGAAACTGAATTAATTACAAACCTTGACAACATTTCAATTGGATTTACTAAAGGCGCATTTCAAACCGGAGTAAAACCCGTTTATCTATTGGAAACTGAAAGCGGGTACGAAGTTAAACTAACCGCAGATCACTTAGTTTATACTGCAAATAGTGGTTTTGTAAAAGCGGCTGACCTTACAAAAGACCACTATGTTTGTATACCAGACAATAGTGTTTGTGAGGCAAAGGAATTACCGAACGAACAAGCGCGGTTTTATCAATTACTCGGACTTTATCTCGGCGATGGTTGTGGTTCGAGAAACGCAATTCAAATTACAATGGAAAAAATAACCGAGGAACCGGTTTTAAACGCAATTGCGGAATACTGTACGACTAATTTTGATAGAAAAACGCATCAAACTCAAGCAGTTCAAGTAACTCAAACTGCCACAAGCGCAAAAATACACTTAAGTTCACGCAGTGCTGTTGAAAAAATATCGCAATTTGTAAACCTTGAACTTAAATCGCATGAAAAAACAATTTCTCCACAAATATTTGCACTGCCGTTAAGCGCACAGCGTTACGTTTTACAAGGGTTATTCACAGCAGATGGCACAGTTGCCGATTATGGCGAAAAGTCGCAATATGTTGCGCTTGATTCAAGTAGCTTAGAATTAGTAAAAAACGTGCAGGTTCTACTTACGGGTTTTGGGGTAAAAAGTAAACTTTATAAAAATAGACGCGCTGGAAAAACCACTTCGCTATTACCTGATGGAAAAGGCGGATTAAAAGAATACCAAGTAAAAGAAATGCACAGCTTAAGGATTTCGCGTTCAAGTAGAATAACCTTCGAGAAGTTAATTGGGTTTATGCCAGAGTCTCCAAAAGCAAAAACACTAGCGGCATTGAACCAACGCGTCTCCGTTTATGAAGATAAACCATTCGACGCAGTGAAAAGCCTAACTTATTTAGGCGAACAAGAAGTTTTTGACTTAAACGAACCACTTACAAATTCGTTCATTGCAAACGGGTTAACAGTTCACAATTGTTCTGAGTACGTTTTCCTCGATGACACTTCTTGCAATTTAGCGAGTTTAAACTTAATGAAATTCCTCAACGAAGAAACAAGCGAGTTTGAAGTTGAAAAGTTTCTACACGCTGTGCGCTTGTGGACAATTGTATTGGAAATTAGCATTTTAATGGCACAATTCCCCGGCAAAGCAATTGCTAGAGAGACGTTCAAGTACCGTGCGCTTGGTTTAGGATTTGCAAACCTCGGCTCAATGCTAATGATATTGGGGATTCCGTATGACAGTGACAAGGGAAGAGCAATTGCAAGCGCAATAACCGCAATAATGTGTGGAGAATCCTACGCAACAAGCGCTGAAATGGCACAGAGCTTCGGCTCGTTCACAGCGTATGAGCGAAACAAGGAACACATGCTTCGAGTTATTCATAACCACCGCCGCGCAGCTTACAGTGCACGCGATGCAGACTACGAAAAATTGACAGTTAAACCGCAAGGGATAGACGCACAGTACTGCCCGCCTTATTTGCTAAGCGCGGCTCGCAAAAGTTGGGATAAAGCGCTAGAGTTAGGTGAGAAATACGGTTACCGCAACGCACAAGTCAGTGTAATAGCACCTACCGGAACAATCGCTTTACAGATGGACTGCGATACAACTGGAATTGAACCAGACTTTGCAATTGTAAAGTACAAGAAACTCGCCGGCGGCGGCTATTTGAAAATTGTCAATCAAAGCTGCGAAAAGGCACTTCGCAAGCTAGGTTACAGCGCTAGCCAAATTAAAGAAATTGAAGATTACTGCAAAGGAAAAGGAACCTTGCAAGGTTGCCTGCAGATTAACAGCGAAATATTAAAACAAAAAGGGTTCACGCAGGAAAAGATTGACGAAATTGAAAAGCAACTTGAAGGCGCTTTTGACATTACTTTTGTTTTTAACAAGTACACTCTTGGCGAGAGTTTCTGCATTGACAAACTTAAACTAACAAAGGAGCAGCTTGACAAGCCAAACTCTAACCTCCTGGCAGAAATTGGGTTTACAAGTGAACAAATTGAAGAAGCTAACAAGTACGTGTGCGGTACAATGACAATTGAAAACGCGCCACATTTAAGACAAGAGCACTATTCAGTTTTCGACTGCGCGAATAAATGCGGCCGCTATGGAAAACGTTTCATTCACCACGAAGCGCATTTGAAAATGATGGCAGCAGTGCAGCAGTTCATCAGCGGAGCAATTAGCAAAACGATAAACATGCCTAACGAAGTTACAATTAAAGACGTAAAAGAAACTTACATGCAAAGCTGGAGCTACATGTTAAAAGCAATTGCGCTTTACCGCGATGGAAGTAAATTATCACAGCCGCTAAACGTAGTTGCAGCCGAAGAAGATGAACTAACGCAGCTCATTGGAAAAGAAGAAGATGACATAAACGAACAAATTACAGCTAAACAATTACAAGAACTAATATTGTTACGTGGACAACGGCGCAAACTTCCATCAAAGCGCGGCGGTTTCGTACAAGAAGCGCGCGTTGGCGGGCACAAGCTACACATCCGTACTGGCGAATACCCAGACGGTTCACTCGGCGAAGTGTTCATTGACATGTACAAAGAAGGCGCAAGCTACCGTTCAATCTTAAACTGCTTTGCAATTGCAGTTAGCAAGGGATTACAGTACGGTGTGCCACTAGAGGAATATATTGAAACCTTTACTTTCAGCCGGTTTGAACCAAGCGGAGTAGTTGCAGGCGACGAACAAGTCAAAAACGCAACTAGCATTCTAGACTATGCGTTCAGGGTGCTTGACCGCGAGTACATCGCAAAAGGCAAAATTGAAGGAAACGTTAAACTAAACATACCGCAGTTAACTTTGACGCAAATAAGCGAAGAAAAGGACAAAGCACCGCGGGTAGATGCAAAGACATTCGGCTACACTGGCGAACAATGCGGCAAGTGCGGAAGCATGAAAGTCAAACGCAACGGCGCATGCAGCGTATGCATGGACTGTGGCGAAACTACAGGATGTAGCTAAAAAAAGAGGAATAAAAATTAAATGAACATTATCAAATACGCCATTATGTTAGTTGTCTGTAATCTACTTAGGTTATTGCGTTTTATTCCAAACTTTGACCCAATTATGGGTTCGATGTTGCCGTTCGCAAAGCAAGATAAATGGTGGGCAAGCGCGTTATTCGCATTACTGACAATGGTTTCATTTGACATCATAACCGGATTCCTCGGCATATGGACTGCTGTAACCGCGCTAACTTACGCTGGACTTGGAGTTTTCTTTCACTTTTACTACAAAAACCAGAAAAAGGTAACGTTGAAAACCTACGTTGGAAGTGGGGTACTCGGCGTGCTAATTTACGATTTCATCACAGGAGTAATTGCGGGGCCTGCAATGTTCGGCATGAACTACTACGAAGCTTTCCTCGGCCAAATTCCCTTTACGTTAATGCACTTAGTTTCAGTAACCGCATTTGTACTAATACTAACACCACTATTGGACAAACACGTTGTGCAGAATACGGTATTCGATGATAACAAACTAGTTGCTAGATTTTTAACAATCACAAAGTAAAAAAGAGAAAAAACAAGCGTACATAAGCAAATACCGCCATTTTAAAAAGTATCAAAGGCACTACTAATACAATAGAGATATACTTGTTCTAGAGGTTGTTAAAAAGTGGTTACAGAAAGAGAAGCGTTTTTGAAAAAAGCAAAAGCAGGCGTTAAAAAAGCATTTAGCCGCCGCGATTTACTTGTAATGCAAGCTGTACGCAGCATTGACGATACTGACAAAGCGAAAAACGTTTTATTTACAAGAGTAGTTGAGTGGTTCAAGTTAAACTTCCCTGAGGCAGACGTGCAAAACGAAGAAGTCCTTTGCAAAGTCGTTGCGATTTTTGGCAAAAAAGAAAACTTCGAGTACAACACACTTGCAGAGATTACTGGCGAGGTAAAAGCAGCTGAAATAATTGAAATTACCGCAAACAGTTTCGGCGCGGAGATAAGCGACGCAGATGCAAATGCATTGAAAGAAATTTCAGCAAGTACTTTAAACTTATTTGAATCAAGGAAAAAAATCGAAAAATACGTAGGAAAAGCTGCTGTTGAAGCGTTTCCAAACTTATGCGCTTTTCTCGACCCGCTTCTTGCAGCGCGACTAGTTACAATTGCTGGCGGATTAGAGCGCTTGGCAAAGATGCCAGGAAGCACAATCCAAGTTCTAGGCGCAGAAAAAGCGCTGTTTAAACACTTACGAAAGGGAACTAACCCGCCAAAGCACGGTATACTATTTCAATCTCCATTAGTGAGAAACGCAAAGGAAGGCAACCGCGGTAAAATTGCACGTTCACTAGCAGCTAAACTTGCACTTGCGGCACGCGCTGACTTTTACACTGGCCACTTTATTGCCGACAAGCTAAAGGCAAATTTAGAAAAGAGAATCGGTGAATTAAAATGAACATAAGAGAAACATTTCCAGGAGTTTACCGCGTTGACGGAAAAACCGCTACAAAGAGCATTGCGCCTGGAACAAAAGTTTACGGCGAAGTAATTGTAAAGCAAGGCAAAGACGAATACCGCTTGTGGGACCCAACGCGCAGTAAGCTAGGCGCAGCAATTGTAAAAGGGTTGAAAAGATTAGCAATTAAACCAGGAAGCACTGTTCTATACCTCGGTGCGGCGAACGGTACAACTGTCAGCCACGTTAGCGACATTGTAGGCGAAAAGGGAAAAGTGTACTGTGTTGAATTCTCTCCCCAGGCAATGCGCGATTTACTTTTACTGTGCGACCAGCGTAAAAACCTCTATCCTATTCTTGCAGACGCTCGCTTGCCAGAGTTGTACGAAGAAGTAAAAAACGTCGACGTTATTTTTGAAGACGTTGCAGACCGAGAACAAACTAACATTCTCCTACGCAATATGACTGCGTTTAAGGCAAAGAGTTTCCTCATTGCGATTAAATCTCGCTGTATTGATTCAACTGCATCTCCAAGAATAGTTTACAACCAGGAAAAAATTAAAATCTCAGCAAAAGCAAGAGTAAACGAAATAATTGTCCTCGACCCGTTTGAAACAGACCACTGCATGCTAACCGGCGACGCGAAGTAAGCAACTAAACTAACTCACGCGCGACTTCAATCATTTTCTGCCCTTCTTTCTCGCTTATAAATTCCTCACTGCAATTCGAACACCGTAAACCCCGCTCAACAAAAACACGACCATCAATTTCGGAGTGTATATCTTCTACTAAATTCAGCTCGCCACTACAAATCGGACACCTTTTAGTTTTTGACTTTCTCAGCACAAAGCACAAGTTCTTCGCACCTTTGCGCACTAGTGTTTTCTGTGCTTTTTTCTCGTAGAAAATTTCAACAACTTCAAACCCTGCACTTACGGCTAACTGTTCAATTTCTTCTTTTTCAAAAAAGTGTATGTAACGTTGCGCTACCTCGCCGTTTTTCATCGTCCAAGATATACTACCTTCGTTTCCAATTACGTTTTTGAATTTTTCTTGATGCTTATTCCACACACAACCAAGAAGCAACCCGCCAGGTTTAAGCACGCGGTGCAATTCATTAAACGCAACGACAATTTCATCATCGTTCAAGTGGTGCAAAACCGCAGCGCACAGCACAGTGTCGAAAGAATCTTCATCGAAAGGCAAAGCACACACGTCTGCAAGTTGAAAGTTAACGCCTTTACCCACATATTTTTGTTTTGCTATTTCAAGAAGTTTTTCTGAGTTGTCAATTGCTAAAACGGTTTTAAATTTATCGAGAAGTAACGGAAGATTACGGCCGTTTCCAGTGCCGGCGTCAAGACATTGAATTCCAGTTGCAAATGGCAACAGTAAATTTACTGCCGAAAGTGGTTTTTGTTTGTATTCGTTCCACTCGTCGGCAATTTTGTCGTAAACGTCAGCAGTTCCAGTTGAATTTGTAGCTTTCACAATAAACGCACTTAATTAAAAGGTTGAAACTCGTTTTAATGATTAACGTATGCTAAAAGAATTTTTAAACAAGTACAAAGGCGCACTCATTACAATTGTGATTATAGTAATTGCACTACTAATTGCATCTTGGTATGTTGACTTTTCCGAAATTGGAAAAGTACTAATAACTGCAGTAACGACAAACGTACATTTACTTATACTTGCAGTACTATTAGAGTGCGGCTCGCTTTCGTTGAAAACATTACGTTTGCAAACAATTGTTTCTGAACTTAGGCCAATTTCTTTTGTTGAACTTTTCAAAATCCAAGCAGCTGGAATTGCTATAAGTAACTTAACGCCTGCTCGAATTGGCGAAGCATCAAAGGCAATTTACCTAGAGCAAAACGGGATAAAAAAACGCTTGGGTTTGCTCGCAATTTTGTGGGAGCATTTGTTTGACTTCATTGCAATAATTGCATTTTCAATGTTAATCGCTTCGCAGTACGGCGCAGTTGCAATACTTTTCCTAGCAGTTGTTGCAATTGTAATTTTCTTAACGTACCACATTGACAAATTTATAAAGTATATTGCACACATTAAGCAACTCGCATTTCTCGGCGATCTAACGCTGCACAAATTTAAGAAAATGACACTCGCAAAAGCGTTATTTGTTACGTTTTTAGCTTGGACTTGCGACTTCCTCGCAGTTGCAACTGCTTTCCACGCGGTTGGCGTTACGCTGCCGTACACCGTAATTATGGGCGCGTTTGCAATTAGCATAATTATTGGCTTAATTTCAACAATTCCCGGTGGTTTTGGTTCACTTGAAGCGAGCTTGTATGTTTTGCTGAACAGTGGATTTTCCAACGCGACACTAGGCGCGGCTTTTGTTGCCGCGCGAGTAGTAACAGTAGGCACATTGTTTGTTGTAGGCGGGTTAAGTGCTATTTCTTTGCATAGTAAAAAAGCAAGCGATAAACCAACATAGAAGGGTTTATTTTTCTTAGCTTCCTTCTATTACTGATTAAACAACAATGGAAGAAAATCTAAAACTAAACTACTTAAAAGCCGGCGAAATTGCAACTAAAGTGCTAGAATATGGAAAGGCAAATGCAAAAGTCGGCGTTAAATTGCTAGATTTGGGAAACGAAATTGAAAACAAAATTATCGAGCTAGGCGGCGAAATAGCTTTTCCAATAAACTTGTCACGCAATGAACAAGCAGCACACTATACACCTTCATTCCAAGATGAAACTGTAATTGGAGAAAAGGACGTTTTGAAAATCGACGCAGGCGTACACATAGGAGGTTGTATTTGCGACTGTGCGTTTACAATTGATTTTTCAGGAGAATATGGTAAATTTGTTGAAGCTAGTGAAGCTGCGCTTGAAGCGGCGTTGAGCTTAGCAAAGCCTGGACGAAACGTGCGCGAAATTGGCAAGGCAATTCAAGGCGAAATTACAAAAAGGGGTTTAGTTCCAATTGCTAACTTATCTGGCCACAGGTTAGATGAATTTAACTTACACGCCGGGCAGAATATTCCAAACACTGAAAGTGGAAACTACGTTTTGCAAGAAGGCGATGTGTTTGCAGTTGAGCCATTTGCAACAAACGGCGCTGGTGAAGTAATTGACGGTGACGAAGTGCAAATTTTTCTATATACTGGCGCTCCGTTACGTTGTCGTTTACCTTCAACAAAAAAAATCGGCAAGCTAATATTACAAGAGTATAACGAATTGCCATTTGCACAGCGTTGGCTACAGCGAGAAATGCCAGACATAGGCACGTTTTCAGTAAACGCCGCGCTGCGCGAGTTACAGATGCTAGACGTCATTATGCCATATCCAATCTTAGTTGAAAAGAAAAAAGGCGCAATCGTTAGCCAAAGCGAAACCAGCATGATAATCACTGAAGACGGATGTATTCCGCTGACCTCAATAAAAATCTAAAACAGTTAGTACAATCATTCCTTGTCAGTCATAGCTAGAAGCCTAATTCCATGTTCTTCAGCTAAACGACGATACACCCGACTTAAACGTTGCGACATGGCTCTATGCTGCGGAGTTGAAGGTACAACGGTTATACTATAGTGATTATTCGGATGTCCAGTTGCCAAGTGATGCGTTGGGCTATACATCAATAACGTGAAATCTGGATTTTCAGGTAATTCAGCTCGAACTCCGTCAAAGTCTCCGCTTGAAAACTGGTGGAACCATTCTTCACCAGTTCCGCGACAGTGAGTGTGTACTTTCATAAACTCATAACCAGCACGCGGTGCGCTTCGCCTTAATTTTTGAACAAGCAGATTTCCGGCTTCTCTATATTTTAAATCAGCGCCAACTTCTACAGCGTTTCCCATTCCAAGCATATGATGGGAATGTACTAACCAACGCATATTACCGCCAGGCGCACGTTCTGGTGTGTAAAGAAAAATAAAGTTTGTTTCGCGTCGCAATTCAGCCATAGCTTTAATTTTATTATGTAAATGCGATGGAACAACGATTTCAATTTCAGGCATAATATATAAACAAAAAAAGAGTTTATAACCCCAATCAAAGGCCCACACAATAAAGTAACTACCCGCTAGGGACAACGTTTATATATTGGTTGTTGTACAATTCTTTTCACTATGAATAAGTTTGTATCTTTGTTAACAGTTATAGCATTAGCCTTGTTTATTTTACCCGTTAGTGGTGTGGCTATCCCAGGTTGTCCTGAAAGCAGCCCAACTGCGACTTGTATTATTTCTGTACCAACAGTAATTCCAGCTTCGCTGGATGGCTCTGTATTCCAATATAAAAGGTTTACAATTAACCCCGGAATAGTTCTACATGCCAAGGCAACTTCAGGAATATACGGCCACGGTAGCAACATTACAATTATTGCAAAGCAGCTTAGCATCGGCGGATTTCTAACTGCTGACGGCGATTCAAGCGATGGAAGCTGGAACGTAAACGGCGGAAACGGCGGTTTAATTACTTTAATCGCAAAGAACCAGTTGCTTATTGGCTTCGACGCAGTTGTAAGTGTTAATGGCGGAAATGGTATTCGCAGCGGTTGTTCTGCTGGTAATGGCGGAAACGCTGGAAAAATTTCACTACGCCCAGTTGCAGGAAGCACAGTTAGTCTTTATGGAGCATTAAACGCAACTGCAGGTTTAGGCGCAATTGTACCTAGTACGTGCAATACAACTAATGGAACAACTGGAGCAAACGGCGTTGTAGAAAACGTTGCTTTTGTACCTTCAATTGTAAGCTTTGGATTTGCAACAAACTTAGGCGCAATTGGACAATCTTACTTAACTGGAAGCGGTTACAATTCAACAATTTTGCTAAACGCAATTGACGAATTCGGCGACGCAATAACCCCCGCAGCTACAGAGTGGACTAACAGCAACACTACAGTTATACAAGTTACTTCTTCAAACGCAACTCAATTAAATATAACTGGACTGCAAAAAGGCACTTCAACGATAAAAGCAAAAGTTGGAAGCGTTGAAAAAAGTTTTGTCGTAAGCGTTGCCCCTGGAGCATTTAACCGCATTTCAATTGACATGCCAACAAAGTTGAACTTAAGTTACAATGAAAATAGCCTTTTTGCAATTCGTGCTTTTGACTTTGGCGGAAACGAAGTTCCAATACCAGCAGATCAGCGTAGTCAAGTTACTTTTGAATTTCTAGAAATTGACAACCAAAGCGAAGCACAGTTAATTTCATGTTTAGTTGGCAACGCACCTTGTGAAACAACTTCACCGTACAAAATCGCCGTTAGGTCAACAAACGAACCAGGACAAATTTCGCTTCGAATTAATCACTCTCAATCTAGCCTTAGCCAAGTGATTAACTTTATAGTTACAATGCCAACTGAAAGTGTAATTGCTGTTTTTATAGAACCGTTAAACGCAACTGTACAGGCAAATTTACCAACTCAATTTACATTGTTCGGTGAAGATGGCAGCGGTTACATTCAAGAATTCTCTGCAATTTCGTGGGTTGTTGAAAACAAAACTGGAACAGGAAGAATAGACGCAAACGGCACCTTCGTTGGAATTACGCCCGGAATTGTAAAAGTTACTGGAGTTTTATTCAACCGAAATTCAAAAGGCGCTAGTTCGGCAACTGTAAATGTTGAACTTGGAGAAGCTAACAAAATTAAAGTAACTGGCCCCTCAACAGTAACAGCCGGGCAATCAGCTACGTTTACCGCAACGCTGCAAGACGGCCAAGGTAACAACTTAACTAGTTACAATGGCGAAGCTCCGCGTTACGCGTGGAGTTCAACAAGCGGCACAGTTTACCAAAACGGCACAATTATAATTACCGAAGCTGGCGATGCAATTGTCACCGCTACTTTAGCGCAAAACACTGCAGTGCAAGGTACGCAAACACTTAGCGTTAACCCAGCAGCTGTGTATGGCTTAATAGTTGGAGAAAACGGCGCTGCAATTGAAGCAGGTTCAACAGGCGCGTTAACTGCAATTCTAGTTGACAAATTTACAAACGAAATTACGCCTACAGATGCAACTTGGACAATTTTAAACGGAACCGGCCAAGCTACTTTAAACGGTAGACTGTTAACTGGAACTAAAACAGGATACGTTACAGTATACGCAACTGCTAATCTATACCCACAGCTAAGCGCAACTGGCACAGTTACAATTACGTCTGGACTTCCAATTTCAATTAAAATAAGCCCAGCAACTGCTTCAATTAGGCCAGGAAACACAATTACATTTACAGTAGACGCGTACGACGTTTACGGCAACAAGTACACAATGCAAAATGCAAACGTAACTTGGAACGCTTCAAACACAGGAATTGCAACTGTTTCAACAATCGGCGTTTTAACTGCATATAGCCAAGGAACTACGCTTGTAAGCGCTTCAATAGCAGGAACAAACGTAAGCGATTCAATAACAATTCAAGTGCTTGAACTACTTGGTTCACAGTCACAACAACTCGCTGCACCACTAGTTGGCTCACTGCCAGTAACAACTGTTCCAGGCGCAATACAGCAAGCTGGAATAAACGTACAGCAATCCCTTTCAAGCGCAAGCGGCGGATTAACTGGATTGTTCACAATGGGCGAATTAACAGACCCAACTTGGCTGTTAATATTCGGGCTAACAATATTGCTAGTTGGCGCAATTGCATACTACTACAATGCAAGAAAACGCTAACAAAGCAAGCAACGCAAAACGCTAGCGAATCAGCTAGCGTAAAAGGTTTAAAAAAACAGTCAGCGTAAGCTATTAATGACAGCTAACGCATTTACAAACGAGAACTTCACTAAAAAAATTCCACTATTAATCGCTAGCTTAGCGCTTTTTCTTATTACTCTTTACAGCTTCATTGCAACTGGAATAAACTTTTCAACACTGATAAACGTAGCAAGCGTTGCAAATCTAGCTACGCCGCAATTGATTATATTCATCGTTGCATTTGCACTTGCAATTACAACAACCAGCTTTTACGGTTCAAAATTAGAGATAATCGAAGCAGCTGTTCCGTTAATTTTATTCTTGATAATCGCATTAATGTCAACCGCGCTTATTCCAGCCTATGCACCACTATTCATAATGTTCGCAATTACCTTTGGGCTAACTGCAATTCTAGCAAGCCGGGAAAAAAAAGAAACAAACCATCGGAAGTACGTCAAAACCGCGCTCACGGTTTTCCTCGTGTTGATCGTTGCGTTTTCAATTGTAAAAGTGGAACTAAACAAAGAAGCTTATTTTGACCAATTCATAAACAGCGCAGTGCAACTAAACCCGCAAGTATTATCTAACAACACGCAGGTAAGCGAAGCGCAAATGCAAATGCTAAAAACTGAACTAACTAAAGTGCCATTCTTCCAATCAATGCACGACTACTTTTCAATCTTCGTCGCAATTGCAATGCTCTCACTCGCAGGAATATTCAACACAATAATCAACCTAGCAACGTGGCCAATAAACAAAGCAGCTGACAAACTAAGCGTAATAAACCTAGAAGTGAAAGAATAAATTAATCTCTAAAAGTATAATTGCTAAAGTTCTTCATAAGGCTCTGACAACCGCGGCGTAACTGGCTTTGGCTTTAAACCAGTTTTAGCTAAATGCGCCAAAATACTTTCAAAAGCAGCCCCGTGTCTTTCTTCAAATAAGCTTAAAGTTTTTCGTGTAATCAACGCGTTGTTTACCGCCCGAGGCCCTATTTGAACTTGATGAAGTTGATTTTTAGGTTCGCTAAACTTTTCCGCAATTACGTGCGCACGAGCTTTAGGGTTAAGTTCAGCACCGCGACAATTAAGCTCAACACAAACTTCATTAGGATTATTAATCATCCCGCGCGCAACTTGAAAACCTTTATAACGGTAAACCGCGCTCCATGGAGCTACGTGATAACTAAGGTGACTCTTTCGAGCTTTGAGCACATAGAATAAAGAAGAATTTAAAAAAGTGTACGGCGAACTGTGAAAATTAAGCACTGGAACTTTGAAACCACTTTGCGCCAGAAAATTAATAACATCATTATCGCTTGGAACACTAAAAGAAGAAGTTCCAGGCGGGAGTTTACCCCTTGCTTTATCGTGCCAAAACTTGTGCGGCGTCCACTTTGCTGGAATTCTAATAACAACTGCACCGTGCGCCTCCCATTTTTTATGATGCTCACGCGCGATGTTAAACGTACCTTCATTCGGATGGCGGCCAACTAAAACAAGCACTTTACGCTGCGCTTCCGGAATTGCCTTAAGTTGCGCTTCCATTTGCTCTAAACTCTTAGGCTCAATTATCATATACGCAAAAGTCTAGGTAAAGAAGAATTAAAAGCTTGGCTGCAACAAATAATTAACAAGGGCCCGTAGCTCAGCCTGGATAGAGCGACTGGTTCCGAGCGAAGCTTTTCGCGAGGAAAGTCGAAGCTTCGATCTTGGCGAAAAACTGAGGAAAAAACCAGTAGATCCCGCGTTCGAATCGCGGCGGGCTCGTTTCTTTTATTTTTATCAATTAGGCGTTATTTCTAAAACTAGTTTACCTTTATTATTTACAACTTTAGCCGTTACTTCCCCGCCTTTTTTCAATTCAAGCAATTGTACAACCTCCGCTGGAAAGCGAAAGATATTGCTATTACCAAGCTGACCTATTTTTACTTTTAAGCCACGTTGCAGTTTGTTGAGTAAAAGCGATTGCTGCACTGGACCAGAGTCCATATAATATTCTTTACAAGAAGTGCATTGCCAAGCACGGCATTTTATGCTACCAGGCTGTAGCCTAACTGTTATTTCTTGATAAAGCGTCCGCTTGCCACAAAAAACACAGTTCATCTTACCTTTCTTTATCATATTTCAAACCTTCTTTGGAAACGTGAATTAACACCAACACTTCTTCCTTGAAAAAACAACTGTAGCCATAAGCTGCAACTACTCTAATTATTTTATCTCCTTTCCTAAAACATCTTTCAATTTTATCTCTATTTCTTGTACTTCTACTGCATTCAAACCCATTTTTAAGAACTTCAACAGCATCCGCTGCATCTAAGCCTAAGTCAACTAATTCCTTTTCTGCCGCATGTGAAACTTTTACGGGCAATCCATCGAACCAAACTTCGAACATTTAAAGATATCATAAATAGATATCTACGTCAGATATTTAAAAGCTTCGCATAGAAAAGTAGACGAATAGAAAAGGAAGAAAATTTGCCTTACTAAAAGGCCATCTTAAAGTTTAAACGCGAAATTGTTTCTGCTCCAGAACCAAAGCGGCGCGTGCATATCAATAGGGTTTATCCCAGTATTTTCTAGTGTTTTTCTCCAGCGTGCGGACAATTCTTCTTTTGACATTTTTTGCGCTTCGCTTTGGGTTACCAATCCTAATAGCACAGAACATTGAGTTACATGCGTGTCCGGAGCAATTTCAATACATTCTGCATGTTTGAGGTTTACCTTTCCGTATACGCGCATTATGAAGCTCCAGTAGTTGAAAATCTTCGGGCCAGATAGATAGGGAAACCCTTTCTTTTCTTTATGCTGAATTATTTCTTTGAGTTTCAAGTAGTCAAAATCTGCTTGTTCGAATAAACCAGCCAGCGACCCGAATTTACCAGCTACTGTCCGACATATTGTCTGCCAAGTTAGCGTATGCTTGTTAGGCTGCAAAGCCAACTTGTATTTGCCTAAACAATCACGCAGTTTTGCAATATCCATAGAAGCGGCTTCGTTAATATCAAAAACCAACGCCGTATCACTGTCTCGATAAGTTTTCAAAGCAGCTTGCCATAGCTTATAGCTGTCGCGTTGGTAGTTCAACGCCATTGGCAAAGTGAAATAGGTTAACTGTTGTTCAAATTCGTTATCCGCAAAGCCAGGGTTTGAGTCTTCGGGCATCTGCGTGTTTCCCAGTTTTCCAGTGCGATAAGCCTCTAAGAGAATTTTACACTTTGAAACTAACTCGCTTTGCTGCATAGCAATTACCATCCACCTAACGTGCTTTGTTTACTGTTGGTAAGCACGTCGTCTTCTTTCACACCTAACTCGCTTAAGATTTTCAAAACAGATGGAAGCAGTTGATGGTTAATGTAATAATCAGCGTCATAGTCCTTTGCCAACTCGCGTACTTGTGCTTTTTCTGAAATGGTTTTTCCCTTTGACGTAACAACGTAGGAGACAACTGCTTCTGGAACTTGCAAACCCGCTTTAATCGCTTTTACATAAGCACTTACCTCGGGGCTCATTATCTCGTAATCCTTTGGCTTCTTGCGCAACTGCGTTACAATAACTAAATCGTCAAGCGGCACTTTACCGCTTTGCAATTCAGCAACAGTTTTCCGAACAAGTGCAAGTGCTTTGTTAACGTCACCATCTTTTAATAGAATTTCTAAAACTTGTCGCTGTACGCGGCGCGCGACTTTACTCCAATCCCTTCTAACCAACTCAAACCCGCGGATTTTAATTTTACCTTCTTTGTTTATCAACGCGTATTTCTTCTTAGCACCTTTGTCCCCGCCTTTCTTTGCGACGAACACACCCCGCGGGTAAAAATCTTCCAACTCTAATTCCATTCTCTCGGGAAGCGATTTGTTTATCTTGTCGCGAAATTCCATAACGTCATTTTCGTTCTTGTACAACAACATCATAGAATCAGTATTATGCAATAAAATTTGTCCACAAGAATCTACAAACGTATGCGTGCCTTCAACATTTAAATCGTAAACATATCCCGCGTATTTTTCCGGAGTCAACTTAGTTGTTAAATTAGAGTTAAACCTATCACAAGTTCTAAGAGAGTAAACCGCTTTGCTTGGCCGATAATTAATAACATAATTTTGACTTATTTGATTAAGCAACAAAGACAACCCAGAAATTAACTGCAAGGAGTTAGTAGTATAAGAAAAGTTTTTTTCTACATAAACCTCAGAATATCCAAGCTTCTTATTCACATAGTGGCTTCCATCTCCTTGAATCATACGGTTTAGCAAAATATGCTGCAAAGAAATTGGCGCGTGGAATATAAAATCTGGCATTTTTTTACCTTTGCTTTTCTGCCCACAGAAACATTTGAAAAACACTGCGCTAAGCCCATTCATCATTTGTAATTTATGCGTTAAGTCATCATAAACCACTGTTTTTGAGCCGCTAGTAGTGGCATAGTTCAAGTGACGCGTTTTAACGTTAGACGCAATAATTGAAGTTTTCGCATTGAAAAGCAGGCTATAATCTTGTTGCAATTCACGCAACCATTGAACGTCTGAAGAAGCTATACTAGCTCCAAACCTACTAGCTGTAGTTTCAATTGTAGACGAGCTGCCTTCCGCAATGTACGCACCTAGTAAGCTACAAAGCGCTTCTCCTTCAGGGGAATTTAGCTCGATAAACCGCTTTACATATATTTCGTCGCTGTTTTTCATCCAGCCAAACCAAACTCTTTTATCATCCGCCCATATTCGCGCAGTTTTCTCAGCGTTTTTGTAATTAAACTTATGCACGTATCCATTGAGCACTTCAAGAACATCAATTTTATTAATTTCTTTTACTTCTGGAACAGAATCCACCCGAACTAATTTTGAAGAATGTAAATCAGTTGGCTTAACTTCACGTAATTTCCCGTTTTCAAGCGTCATTAGAGAATGATCAGTCGTTACAACCGTTTCACCATACTTCTGCTCTACTCGCAAAATTGGCTTATTAGTTTTATGCCTAATTACTTCATTTACTTGCCGCCAAACTGGCTTCAAAGTAACTGGATCAAGCGAAAGCGCGTTAACCCCTTGCGGGAAAACAATCTCCTTTTCGCCATACTTTTTAAGTGTATGCGCGTATTCATCAAACAATTCTTCAATATTTTTTATTTTGATAAACCCGTTTTGAAGAACAGTTACAAACCGATCACGAGTAACACTATCTCCATAAAGTACTTTAAACTCTTGCTCTTCCGCTTGTTTCATTGTATCTTGAATATACTGCCTTGCCCATGCTGTTGTTGACTCTCCTCCTTCGCGGCTATACCACCTGAACCGCGCGTTGAGAGTCAAACCGTAAACACTGTTAGCGAGAATTTTCAACGACCACTGCTTAGCATAGAGCCGCTTGTATTCACTGCTTTCCTTATCCTTAAATGTTTTCATTTTCTTCTGCACTGCGAATCGCGTATCGAGCACTTCTTCCAGCGTATCTGCAATTATGCTCTTGTACTTCTGGCAAAAACGATGGCCCTGCGGCGAAACGTGAGCGTTTTTCTCACAGCAATCACAGTTAAATGAATCGACACCAACATTGTGCGAAATTATAATTGAAGGATACAACGAGCGGAAGTCAAGAACTGCGATTTTTTCATAAACGCCCGGGTCAGGCAATTTAACAAACGCACCTTCAACTGGAGTTTGATCGCGCGAACTCATTTCACTATACGCTGGTTTACTTGGAATTAACTCGCCACGCTGGAGGGATTTGCGCATTATGAAAGGTTCAACTAACGGCATTGCGCTCGAGCGCGAAACGTCGAACAACAAATTGCCAGTTAACCTAGCAAGTTCCATTTCCAACGGAAGCGCGTAATTAGTTATGAAGAGACAAGCAATGGAATCATCGCGGTTGTAATAAGCAAGATAGTCAAGTTCTTTTGTTGTGCCTTGATCCCAGATTTTATAAATGTCCATCTTTTTGATGTCTGCTTTTTGCTTTCCGCTAATCGCGGCGTACGCTTCTTGTAGTGTTAAACGTTCAAGTTTAAACGCGCCGATGAAATTCAAAAACGAAACAACTGGATAAGCATCAAAGTGAATTCTACCACCGAGGCTTGTTGCCGAACGTATCCCTTTTGGTTTAGTTTTTGGCAAACTCTTGTCGCGACCAAGACGAAAATCTGCACGTAAAATTTTAGCACGTTCGCGTAAATAAGGCAAGTCAAACACATCACCATTATAAGAGGAAAGTAAATCAACGTGGTTTTCTCGCACAATTTCACAAAAACGTTCAATCATTTCTTTTTCGCTTTTCAACACTTCAACGAACTTCTCACTGAACTTTTTAGTGTGGGAAAGCACGCCGCTTTTGTCATTTGTCGCGTAACTTATCATTAAACACGGATCTTTCTTCGGGTCGCTCATAGCTCCCCCCCGATTGTAAGTTTCAATGTCAAACGCCATTACCCTAAGTTCAGGAACCGCGTCGCTTTGAACTAACTCAATGCTTTCTAAACTAGTTCCAGTGCATTTAACTTCAACTAAACCAAATGGCCGGAGGTTTTTCTCAAGAAGGTAACGCGTTACAAATGGAATCTGGTGTTCGAAAACTTTTCCGTAAGCTTTTGCCTGCGATGCAATTAAAGGAACGTGGCCAGGATGCTTGCAAAACACTTTTAGCACGTCAACTTTGTCCTTGCAGTGCTTGCGTTTAACGTGTTCAATCCTTGTAGGCGACGCGTTTGTCTCGCGGTAAAATTCACTTATAGCAAGTAACTGCTTTTCAATTCGTTCAATGCTTTCTTTATCTATATCCGCATTATCTTTTTTTGGCAAGAGGTAAAAGTACGGTTCGAAGTTACGTTCAAAAACCCTGAAAACTTTGCCGTCTGACTCACGCTTTAGAGTTAAACGTAGCGCTGCTCCACTGGTTGGAATGTAGTCAATGTTCAACAAAAATGCACGTGTTTTCATAACTTATATATAAAGTATTAAAAGGTCAATCATTGTTTAAATTCATAAGGTAAGGAACTTATGCCAACTGAAGTTAAAGCTATAGATGTTATACGCGCCGACGTTAAAAGTGTCGATTCAAAAATAAACCTACTTGCAGAAAAACTAAAGCGACTTGAGACGCAAAACTTGACAATTGCAAACTCTTTGTTTAAAATTACTGAAAGGATGAAAAAAATAGAAGAAGGTAGCGGCGGGCTTGCATCAATGCAAACAGACGAACAACAAAGCACAGATATTGGCACGTTACGCGAAGAACTAGAAAAAGCTTTGAAAGAAAATGAGACGATTAAAAGCGAAATTTACAACATGAAATACACCGTTGGCCTGATCAACCCGCTGGAATTCGTAACAATAAGCCAACTCGACGATTTAGTTGAAGAAGCAATTGCAAAACGACTCGATAAGCTGAAGAAGAAGTGAACTAAGCGTATGGACTTAAAACTAATTATAATAGGAATTTTAGCAATAGCTTTGATCATAAGCTTTGGTTACTATAACGGTGCTCAAGAAAAACGAGGGTTTTTAACTTACCTAGGCGAGCCGAGTTACTTAAGCTATAGTCTGCCACCTTTAGTTTGGCTGGGATCTTGCAAAGAAAATTGTAACTCGACCGTATTTCACGATTGTATCAAAACAACTGGAAATATTCAATGCATAAGCAAATTTGCTACAAATGAAGAAGTTAACCAAACTTGCTTAGAAGCACTAGCTTCTCACCAAAAAGCGTACAGTAAAATTGTAAACGCAGACGAATTTTTAATGTTTATAGATACAATTACAAATTCACAAACGAATTTCGCCGGATTAAATGCATCGGAAGAAGTCATTACTCCGATGGTAAAATTAGCCAATTGCTACAAAGCCATTCAAAACAATTAATTTTTTGAGTTACTTTTGATTTGAATCTTAATAATCTAATTTTCACTACACGCCGAATACGTCGGCCGTAGTTTTACGCGTTGCGGCGGTTTACCGCCTTGAGTTATTGCAACTTCGCTGCCAATAACAACCTCGGCAAAGAAATCCGCTGACTTCAACAATGGTACTTCGTTTTCGTGCTCGCAGTGGCATAGTATGGAAACGTTTGAACCTGCAAACGCGTCGACTGTTAGTTCAAGCATGGTTTTCAACTCACACGCTTCTTGCTCAAACACGAGAAATGTGGGCTTTTCCACTTTTTGCAATTCTTTAACAAGTCCAATAGCAAAAAATAGGCGCGCTTCTTTTGAACACTTACTTAAATTAACGTGGAACACTTTTCCAATTCCATTATTGAACGGCAATTCGTGAACTGTTTCAGTAAAAATGCCTTGAAATGCTTGCTTTACAGTTTGAGCCATTCGCTGCACACGCAACTGAGTGTACTGTGGCGCGTCTGGAACTGTTTTCTCGCTGATTGCTTTTTCTAGAAACGGCGTAATTTCATTTTCATGCAAGTTAAACGGCGTTAGAAGTGCGCCAGTGTTAAACGAAGATAATGGGATAAAAGTGTTTTGACCTGGTGAAATCTCCTGAACTGGAAAACCAACTGCTAAGCCAGGAAGGGAAAATGAAATAAAATCGTTAATGTCAATTGAACTTGGCTGGCTGAGCCCAACGAATTTATCGCAGGTGTCAAACACAATTACGTTAGTGTTTTGCAACAGCGCCTCTTCCATTAGCAAGTGCAAAACGTGGAGGCGATCGCGCGTTTGGCCGCCTACAACTAACCCAAGGGAAAGCGAAGGAACTGAACAAGTTACAGCGTCGCCTTTCAAGTCAAGTCCAATTATACTTTGGCTTTGCTGTTGCTTTGCAGCTGAACGCAAGTGCGAAAGAAACGAAAACAAAAGTGAGGAATCTGCAAGAACAGCATTTTCGCCATTTGCATTAACAGCGTCAGTTAGTTCAATATTTTTACACGCGCTTTTCACGTTTTCCTGCACGTCGATAAGTGCCTTTTCATGTAACCGCGCAACAGCAGCAAGTGAAGCTTTTAAATTACGCGCGTAGGATGGCTTGGTAAAAGCAAGTACAAACGATTGTTCTACGCCAGCGTTAAATTTTTTTACAACGGTCAATTCAGATGGAAAACGCGTTGCGCTTAAGCTACTTACATCGCCTTTTGCAATAAAAGGTTTACAAGCAGTGCAGGCAAACCCGATTGTGCGGTCGCTTCTTTGCTCTGGAACCACCATTAGCAAAGCGTTGTTTTTTTCAAAAATTTGCAACAGATGGGCGTCGTATTGCATTTCAACTAGCTTTTTCCACTTAGGTAAGTCAATTTCCATTGCAACTATAACGTTGAGTTTAAATAAAAAACAAACGACACGCGCATCAATAAGCCAACAATAGCTTTAAATATAAGTAAGCAGTATTAAGTATGCGTGATGCATTATGACCCAAGTTAGGACAACAATTGTTATTGACGATTTTTTAGCTACGCGAGTTAGACAAATGTTTAACGGCAACTTATCACTAGGAATAACTGAAATTATACAAACGCATTTGAAAGAACAGGATCCTTTGAAAAGAGCATATGGTTCGCTTAAGGGTTGGAAAATAGACAGCCAAAAAACAAAAAATGAACTTAGAGACGCATGGGGCGCTTAGCTATGCCGCAATACTTTCTAGACACTTACGCTTTAATTGAAATAGCAAAGAAAAACCCAGCTTATGCAAAATTCGCAATCGTTAGCGACAGTTTAACGAGTGAACTAAATTTAATGGAATTATATTACCAAGTTTTAAGAGACTACGACGCAAAAACTGCTAGAAATCAACACAAGTTACTATTGCCAATTGTTTTTAAATATTCAAGGGAAACAATGCAACTTGCAATGGAACTTCGACTAAAATTAAAACAAGAGAAAAAGCTCAACGTTTCTTATGTTGACGCAATTGGATACCAAATAGCAATTGAAAACAATCTAAAGTTCGTAACTGGAGACCAAGCGTTTAAAGACTTGGAAAACGTTGAATTTGTAAAATAACTTAAGTTAAATAAAAGAATAACAAAAAGGGTTTGACATGGCAGATGTAACGGCAATTATAAAGCAAATGAAAACGTCAGGAATGAGTGAAAAAGACATTATTTCTAACTTGAAAGAATTAGGAATAGAAAACGCTGAGGAGAAAGTTGCTGAAGTGTTAAAAGAAACACCAGCACCAAAGGGCAGCTTGAAAATAACCAAGATAAAAAAAGAGAAAGAAGAAACTGTAGACGTTGATAGCGATGCAACCGCGGCGAGCGGCGAAGATATTGAAAGCGAGACAAAGGAGTTAATGCACAAAGTTGCGTCGACTAATTTGGGAAACGCTGACGAAATGGAAGACAAAATGGACCAAATAATCGCGCTGCTAAAAGCATTGCAAGAAGTTAACAAAAAAATACTCGAAAGTAACCGCGAGCTACTGGTTAAACTCAGTAAGAAAACAGACGGCGAAAAGTCAAAGATGGGAACAATGTTCTAGAAACTAGTGCTACTTTTTATCGTCGTCTTTCTTTTCTTCTTTTTCATCCTTCTTTACTTCTTTTCCCCATCTCTTTGCTTTTGCCGCCTCTAACTTTTCTGCGTCTTTCTTTTCTCTTTTATTGTTAATTTCAAATTGGTTTAAAGTTAGGTTGGCAATCAACGGGTCAAGAAATCCTGGAGACGGCTGTTCGTGTTTTGTTTCATACTTTTCACTTGAGTGATGAGCGTAGTTAGGGCGTTCTTGCAGACTTTCTGCTGCGAAAAGCGCTCCGAACAATAATAACATCGAGAGGAAAAGCCACTGTATATTTAGAAAAAGTGCTACTAATGCACATAAACCAATTATCATTTGTGAGGTTGACATTGAACTCATTGGAATTTGCTTCCTCTTTTATTTCTTCTTTTCTGGCTCATCCTCTATTGGCTCGTGTTTTGGAAGTAGTTTACCAATTAGTCTTCCAGCAAAATCAATTGTGCTAGCCATACCTTCGCTGAATTCATTTGGTCCGTAGAATTCTGGTGGGGTTCCTGTAACTTGAATTTGCATTTTTTCCGGGTACACTGAAGAAGAATGCCCTTCACAGTCATGGTGCGCTGACGATGATGAATAACTGGGAGAAACAGCGGAAGTTAGGAGTAAAATGAACCCAATTGCTAGGGTTATGAAGAAAAAGAAAACATACCCCTGCGAGTAGAAGAAAAACGCGAGGATTAGCAGGAGAATTACAGTCATTGGATTTAAGTTCATCTTTTTCTCTAACCTCCGTACCCGCCGTACATTGCCATTTGGTCAGGCTGTTGTGGCGAATCTGCATCTTTCTTTACAATTATTAACATTATTACGAAAAGCCCGCCAATTATCAAGTAATTATTACCGATTCCACCAAAGGAAACAAGCGCGATTAAAACTGCGCCAATTACAGTTGCGATTAACAACATTTTACTCTTTGCGCTTAACAAAAGCAACAGAAAGAGGCCAACTGCAACCCAGAGCATTCCGCTTTGTGCAGCTAGGACCATTAACACGGTTATAAAGAGAAAAGTGAAATCCATTTAATTACCACTTTTTTACATCAATTGACTTTAGCCCAGCGCCGAGTACCAGGATGACAAATAACAGGTAGCGGAACCACACATATGGAACCAGCACCAAGAGGGTTATAACTATAGTTACTAGAATTGCAATTGTAGCTGACGGAACCCAACCTTTTTTCAAAGTGCTGTAAATAGTAAACATTAACAGTATAAGTACAACGAGGCTCAAATCGTCGAAAAAACTGAACAACATATAAGAGAAATTAGGCTAAACGTAGTTTTAAAACTGCCGCCTATATACGTTTGGCCTTCTTTGTTTTTCGAATTGGAGCAATTGGCTCGTTTTTTAACAGTTTGGAAATTTTCATCGACGCTATTAAAAACTCGCCTTCGAACATCAGTGCAAACGCGAGGAAACCGACGAAAAAGCCAGTTACAAACCAGTTGAACAAACGGTCACTTGCCTGTACAGCTGTGCCGCTTGCTGCTGAAATTATCGCCATTTCAGGGGCAGATGGATATGTTGTTTGCAAGTGGTTGTAAACGAACCACATTATTACAACTATAATCGCTGTAACGAACAATCGCCATTTGATGCTGTAAAACTCATCGCGTTGCTTGTTGGCAAATTTGTAAAATTTCAAAGTTTCTTTAAAACTCATTTTATCACATCTCCAGTTTCTTGGTTGCCGTGGTTTAAAAGGCCGCGCTGGGGGCCTTTTCTGTAAAACTCATCGCGTTGCTTGTTGGCAAATTTGTAAAATTTCAAAGTTTCTTTAAAACTCATTTTTATCACTTCTTATTGTTTTTTTCTCTTTCTTCTTTTCTTTGTTTTCTAGTTCATTTTTTCATTTCGTTTTTCTTTCTATTTGTTTATCTTTTCAAGCTGAATAGTCTGAATAGCGACGGGATTAATAACAATAGCGTGGACGACATTATAGCCCAGCCTAAATACCCAACTGCGCCGATTATAGGGTGTTCTATTACTAAGTAGTAAATTAAAATGAACCCAACTGCCATTGCCAGTAACGGCGAGAAAGGCAGGTGTTCTTTTGCCCAGTTGTAGTAGTAAAATGCAAGCCAAAGTAGAACTAGCCACTTTAGTAGGTCAAGCCAGAACATTATGTCGCTTAGAAAGAGAATCATTGGAATCCCCGTTGCCCTCCGATTATTTGCTGTGCGCGTTTCTCGTAATTAGCTTGTTTAACTTGATTTGCTTTGAACAGTTCAATTTCGTGTTGTGACAACTGGTGACCTTCCATTAGTTTTTTCTGTATTTCGTTCATTTTCGCTTCGTCGCCCGATCCTTCATGGAAGCCAAACATGCCTAAAATTGGCAACAGACCCATGTCAATTACGAACTGGAAGTGTCCGGACATCACGATGAACACAAAGAATAGTAAAACAAGCACGGTTACTGAAACCGCGTGGAAAAACATGAAATACGCTGCCACTACAGTCATTAAGCCCATAAGTAGTTGTTGTTCGCGGAAAACAACGAACAGCCAGTAAAGCAAATAGGAAAATACAATTATTTTAATTACGAAAGAGAGGTCAGACAACGTTGTTAATATGGAAAATAGTTCAATCATTTAGCTACACCATGAACTGCCGTACAACGAGCAGGACAACCAGGAGAACAATTCCAAGTATAAAGTATTTAACCGCACGATTCCAATACGAAAAGACGTTTCCTTTTCCTCGGTAGTCGCTTATTAGCCCAGAACTAAGCGTCGTTGCTGCAACACAAGCGAGTAACTGCGGGATAATGAAAAGCAAGTCAAAAACGTGAAAGTTAGAAACTTGACCTGAAAACATTGCAAATAACATTGAGCCATACTTTAGCCCTTCAAGTGGCATTGCAACTACGCCGCCTAGCCCAAACAACAAGAGTGAAACTATTAACACAAAGAAAAACGCGTTTATTTCGCTGAACAATTCGCCAGGTACAAAAGC
>JAZDHP010000041.1:0-2440 GCA_043805855.1 Microcaldota archaeon | reverse complement strand
TTTTTTTCTTTTCAACAAAGAACGATTCGCTTGGTTTTTTAACAAACTGTCGGCAAAGGAGAATAAACTTGGCAAGCGACTGCGGTGAAACTGCAGCTGCTGCGTTGCGGTTTCGGTCAATTACGTCAATTAAAACTAGTTTAGCGTCGGGAAACTTGTGCAATAGTTCCATTTTGCCGCTTTTGCTTTCAGCATTCCACGTTCCTTCATAATCTATGTAAACTGGAGGTAGCCACTTTGCAGCTTCGCGGAGCAAATTCTCCAACCCACCGTACTTTAGCATTAATTGTTCGCATACTAGCCCAGAAAAGCCGCCAACTTCAACTTCAGCGCCGTATATTTCGTGAACTTTGAGAAGTTTCTTCATCACTCTTACATCGCGGCGTTGGCGCTGTGTTAGTTTCTTCTGTAAGTAATCCATGTGCAACGGCGACCTATCCACGGCGCTTTTTATGCCGCTATGCGGTTCAACTTGAAAACATGGGATAACTTCAACTTTGAAACCAGAAATGGTAGTTTGTAAGTAAGGATGTTCGGCATAGTGAGTAATCCACTTTGTTTTAACTGCCTTTTTTGCAGCGTTGAAAGTTTTCTTAACAATTACATCTTCGTTCATTTCCCGTGGAAACGTTGCAAATAAGTCAATGTCCCTATCTCCCTTTAAGCCGGTGTCACGTGCTGCGCTGCCTACGAATAAAATTTTACAAGTTTTTGGTAGCTTTGCAGCTAGCTTTGCAATTATTCCAGCTGCGAATTTCTTCTCTTCTTCTAGTTCAGCTTTGCTCGGCGAAACTCCAGCAGCTATTTTTACAAAAAGGGATTCCATTTCCATACTATATGGGTAAAGAATAAGAAGAATAAAAACCAATGAGCAAAGCGTTTATTTCTATTTCAATTCGCGTTTTATCTTCGCAATTAGTTGTTTCTTTTTCTTGCTTGGCGCGAGTGCGTTTTCTAGAACTTCAACTAGGTTTGAAACTGGGATTATTTTGATTTGCTTTTGCTGTGCTGGCGATAAAGCTAGGTCTGCAAAGTTTGCCTTTGGAATAATTAGAGTTTTTACGCCGGCGCTTATTGCTGCTTCTGCTTTTTGAGTTGCGCCTCCAATTGGAAGTACGCTGCCACGCACTGAAATTGAACCTGTCATTGCAACGCTTTGCAATATGGGCGCTTCTTCCAAAGCAGATATAACCGCAGTTGCTACACTTATACTTGCGCTGTCTCCCTCTACACCTTCATAGGTTTGCAAGAATTGAACGTGAATATCATACTTGAAAACGTCTTTGCCTGTATGTCTTTTAATAATTGCAGATACGTTTTCAATTGCTTCTTTTGCAATGCTGCCGAGTTTGCCAGTTGCAATTATGCGGCCTTCTTCGCGACTTGCAGAAGGAGCTATTTCAGCAACTATTGGCAAAACAATGCCGCTGTCTCCGAAGAGAGCGAGGCCGTTTACTTTTCCAACTTCTTGGCCAGTTACTGCAAATACTTCGTAGTCTTTGCGTTGTTCGAGCATCGTGCCTGCCATTTGTTGTTCAAGTGTTTGTGAAAGTTTCTTAGCTGCGTTTATGTGTTCAATTGTAACTAAAGGTGCGTTTTCTTGTTTTGCAACGTCTCCAGCTGCTCTTATTAACCCGCCAAGTTCACGGAGTTTAAGTGTTAGTTTACCTTTTCTACCAGAGCGTTTGCGTGCTTCGTTTATTATTTCCATTACAGCTTCACGGCCAAAAGCTGGAATTTTACCGTCTTTTTTAATTTCCTGAGCTACAAATTGAGCTATTTTCATGCGATTCTCTGCGTTGTCAATAATATTTTCATCCATGTAAACTTCATAGCCATAACCACGTATGCGTGAACGAAGCGCTGGGTGCATGTGTTTTACATCCATGTAGTTTCCAGCTGCAATTAGTACAAAGTCACAAGGCGCGGGCTGAGTTTTTACAAGTGCGCCTGAACTCATTTCACTTTGCCCAGTTATTGAATATTTCTTTTCCTGCATTGCAGTTAGCAATTCCTGCTGCGCCCGTGGCTTAAGAGTTGCAACTTCGTCAATGAACAAAACTCCTTTGTTAGCGCGATGTATCGAACCACATTCTACCCGGAGGTGTGCTGGCGTGCCGAGGCCGCCTGAATTGTGAACGAGAACTTTGTTAGCAAAATAATTACCAGTAGATGTAGTGGCGTTGTAAAACCAGCGCTTCTGCTTGGTTACTTTTTTCTCAGTTACTTTTTGAATAGTTATTTTTGGCATTAAGTAAAACTATGAAATTAGTTGTTTTAATACGTGCGGTTCTTCAATATTTTCTACTTTAGTAAATCCGAGAATGTTTGGAAGCTTGTGCCTTTGTTTGTAGGTTTTAATTGCATTGTCAAAACGTTCCTTTTTTTCAATTGCATAAGCGAGTTTGATTAGTGCGTGAGCGCTCATTACATTTTCTGC
>JAZDHP010000040.1:0-22594 GCA_043805855.1 Microcaldota archaeon | reverse complement strand
AAAACTATTCTCGGCAGCGACCGCACGAGGAAACTCGCAATGCACGGTGAAGCCAAGGCAATAGTCGTTGCGCGCAATTGCCCCGCAAATGTCAAACAAGATATAATGCACTACTCTTCACTATCAGGAGTGCCATTAATTGAATTTACCGGAACAAGCGTCGAGCTTGGAGTTGTATGCGGAAAGCCTTTCCCCGTAAGCGCGTTGTCAGTAATAGAAGCTGGCAACTCTGACATTCTAAAAAGCGTAGCAGCGCCAACAGTTAACACAGAGTGATTTTGATTCAAATGACCAACACACTAGATAGGAATTCGCTTGAATTAATGCAAGTGTTTGAACAGCGGACACACGCAAAGGTTCAAGATGTTATTGAAGATAAAGACCAGTTGGTTTTCATTGTGCAAGAGGGAGAAATGGGAAAGGCAATTGGCAAAGGCGGTTCGACGTTGATGAAAACGCGCGAGGCATTTAAACCGCGCAATGTTGAAGTTATTGAAGATGCGCCTGAAGCTAAGCAGATGATTGAAAAGACGCTACGCGGAGCAGTTATACGCAATATAGTTGAAGAGAATAATAAAATTACTATTTCAGTTGACCCCCAGACGCGCGGTGTCGCGATTGGAAAAAGTGGAGCCAATATAAAGAAACTGAAACTCGCGTTGAAACGCCGGTTTGGCATTGTCGATGCGAAGATATTGTAAAAAAAAATAGAACAATATTTAAAAAAGAAAAAATGGAAAAATATTAGAAAAGAGGTATGTTGTTGAAAAATGGCAAAAGGGTTATACGCTGGACGATTGTTGAAAAAGAAACGCCAGAAGGCACGCTGGTTGAAAAAGCCATGGAAGCGCAAAGCTCTTGGTTTAAAGGCAAAGTACGACCCTCTAGAAGGAGCGCCGTTGGCAAAGGGAATTGTCATTAAGAAAAAGGGAATGGAACAAAAGCAACCTCACTCTGGAATCATTAAATGCGTCGTTGTTCAATTGTTGAAAAACGGCAAGAAAGTTGCCGCGCATTGTCCCCGCGACAAGGCAATTGAAAAGATTGACGAACACGACGAAGTTACAATTGCGGGTCTTGGCGGTTCACAACGCGGGCAAATGGGTTCAATCCCTGGAGTCCGCTATAAAGTAGTTGCAGTGAACGGCGTCTCACTGGAAGAGCTGCGCAAGGGAAGAAAAGAGAAACCAAAGAGATGATCTTGATGACAAACAATAATGAACTTAAACTATTTGGAAAATACACATACGAAGGGATTAAAATTCGCGACCCAAGCATAGCGCAAGTCGTTAGCTTGAAGTCAATTCAGATACCGCACACGTATGCACGTCACGCGAATAAACAGTTCGCAAAGCAAGGCGTAAACGTAGTTGAACGCTTGATTAACAAACTAATGCGTGGTGGAACTGGCGAAAAGACAGGCGGAAAGATAATTCGCACTCATGGTAAATTGCAAGGTAAAAAGACAAAGGCGGTTAAAATTGTTGAAAAAGCTTTTGAAATCGTTGCAAGGCAAACTAACCAAAATCCAATTCAATTACTTATAATGGCAATTGAACACAGTGCGCCACGTGAAGAAGTAACTCGAGTGCGCTTAGGTGGAATGGCTTACCAAGTAGCTGTAGATGCTGGTGCACAACGCAGGCTCGATACAGCATTGCGCAACATCACGCTAGCCGCAATTATACAGGCGTTTGACAAGAAAAACAGCGTTGCAGATTCGCTTGCAAATGAAATTATCCTCGCTTCAAAGAATTCACAGGATTCCTTCTCAGTAAAGAGAAAGAACGAAGCAGAGAGAATGGCAAAATCCGCAAGGTAGGCTTTTCTTTTTCAAAAAAAGAAAAGACCTTAGGAAAAGAAAAATTTCAAAGGTGCAAAAATATGGCAACTAAAGAAGCAGTGGCAGCACACGTTCAAAAATTAATGTACAATCAAAAGAACATTCGCAACCTAGGAATCGTTGCACACGTTGACCATGGCAAAAGCACTCTTTCTGACTCTTTCATCGCACGAGCTGGTTTAATTTCAAAAGAACTTGCCGGAGAACAGCGCGTAACTGACTACGATGAGCAAGAGCAAGCTCGCGGGATTACAATTAAAGCTGCTAACATTTCAGTGCCAGTAAAGATAAACGACGTCGACTATTTGATTAACTTAATTGACACGCCTGGCCACGTTGACTTTGGCGGACACGTTACTCGCGCACTTCGTGCAGTTGACGGCGTAATCCTTGTTGTTGATTGTGTCGAGGGAGTAATGCCTCAAACTGAAACGGTGCTGCGTCAAGCGTTGAAGGAAAAAGTCAAACCAGTACTATTCATTAACAAAATTGACCGTTTTATCAACGAGCTTAAACTTGACAACACTGCAATGCAACAACGTTTTATAAAAATTATTACAGGAGTAAACAAACTTATTGACGCTTATGGACCAGCTGAGTTTAAAGAACAGTGGAAGATAAACGTCGAATCTGGAAACGTTTGCTTTGGAACCGCGTACAACAAATGGGCAATTTCTTATCCAGTTATGAAAAAGAACAATCTTTCGTTTAAGCAAATGTACGAAAAATGTCTAAACGGCGAACATGCTGACTTGCAGAAAATCGCACCACTGGACGACATTATCCTCGACATGGTTATTGAACATTTACCTTCTCCAGTTGAATCGCAAAAATACCGCATTCCAACAATTTGGCACGGCGACCCGAAAAGCAAAGAGGGGGAAGCAATGGTTAACTGCGATCCAAAAGGCAGAGCTTGTTTCGTCGTAACTGCAATTCAAAATGATCCACATGCTGGCGAAGTTGCAGTAGGTCGATTATACAGTGGAAAAATTACAAAAGGCACTGAATTGTGGATAGCTTCTAGGTACAAAAATGAAAAAGTACAACAAGTTGCACTTTACATGGGCCCTGATAGAGTATTAGTAGATAGCGCTATTGCTGGAAACATCGTTGCACTTGTTGGACTTCACGAAGTTTACGCTGGTGAAACTGTTTCTGAAGGCGAAATTACTCCGTTTGAAAAAATTAAACACCACTCTGATCCAGTTGTCACTAAATCAATAGAAGCAAAGAACCCAAAGGATTTGGTTAAACTTGTTGACGTTTTGCACAAAATTGGAAAAGAAGACCCAACAATTCGCGTTGAGATAAATCAGCAGACTGGCGAACACTTACTTTCTGGAATGGGAGAACTTCACTTAGAAATCATCGAATATAAAATTGAAAAGGAACGCGGAGTTGCAATTGTAACTTCTCCGCCAATTGTGGTTTACCATGAAACCGTAACAGCAGCTGGTCCAACTCTTGACGGTAAATCGCCAAACAAACACAACAAGTTCAAAGTAAGTGTTGAACCACTTGAAGAAAGCGTAGTAAAGGCGTTTGCCGACGGGGAACTACACGATAAAATGAAAGGCAAAGACCTACAAGAAAGGTTAATCAAAGCAGGGCTCCCGCGCGACGAAGCAAGGAAGGTAATGAGCGTTTATGAAAATAACATTTTCGTCGACGTCACAAAAGGAGTACAGTACCTGCAAGAAATACAGGAACTTGTAATTCAAGCGTTTCTCGAAGCAATGAAACAAGGTCCACTTGCAAAGGAAGAATGCGTGAGGATGAAAGTAAAACTTGAAGATGCAACTATCCACGTTGACCCAGCTCACCGTGGTCCAGCACAGATAATTCCGGCAATCAAGAGGCCAATTTACGCAGGAATGCTAAGTTCAAAGCCAATGTTACTTGAACCAAAGCAAAAACTCGTTGTAAACAGTCCAAGTGACTACATGAGCGGCATCATTAGCCAAATTCAAGGCCGACGTGGACACATTATAGACATGCAACAAGAGGGAGAAACAGTTACACTCCACGCAAAAGTTCCAGTTAGCGAAATGTTCGGATTCGCTTCAGAAATTAGAGGTGCGTCGCAGGGACGAGCAATTTGGTACACTGAATACGCTGGCTACGAGAAAATGCCAAGCGAATTGCAAAACAAAACCATCCTCTCAATCAGGAAACGCAAAGGCGAAGTGGAACAACTCCCAACAGCAGCGTTCTTCATGGACTAAAAAAGGGACGCGCCCGAATAGCGCTAGAACTTGTAGGTATTATCCGACTTTTGCCCTACTTTGAATATTAGAATTAGCCGTTGTTCTTTGAAAATTTCGTAGAGAAATCGATATTTCCCAATTCGGATCCCATAAACGCCTTCTTTTCCCTTTACTTTTCTAACATCATAGAACCTAAAGGGATATGGCTCACCAGCGAGAAACTTAGCCGCTTCAATTATTTTAATTCTATAATCCTCTGGAAGTTCGTCAAGCTCTTTTTTGGCCGACTGTTTAAATTCAACGTTAAACATTGGGATAGCGACCTTCAAAGTTTTTCAACTGAAATAGTCTGGCCTTTCTTGTGTTCTTCCAGAGCCTCAGCGCGTAGCTTGTCTACTTCGCGCGATTCGTTATCCGCAAGTTCCTCTTCTGGCACTAGAATATCATTAAGGTAATCGAGCTTCTGCTTAACCAATTGTATTTCTTTATAAACCATATCTATATTTACATTTTCCATACAACTGCTAGACCAATCATTATTTTTAAGAGTGCCGTTTCGGTTTTTTACCCAACAGCTCAGTTCTTCATGGATTAAACCAGAAGAATTCCTTTTATTTTTTTCTTTTATTTCTTTATTTTCTTATTTGTTTCTCTTTTCTTTTTAATTTTATTAACTATTAGTTTTGCTGCTCTAGCGGTTATTTTTAAGGGAGAAATGGGTTAATACTAGAGATATGCAAGTTCCAATTCTAGAGTATACAATTGCGTTTGTCGCACTGTACGCTAGTGTATTCTTCTTTCTACTTTTGTACAAGCACCGCAATGAACTTAACGAAGAGCCAGCACTATTGCAGAAAAACAAGTTGCCGGCTGTTTCAATTGTTATACCCGTGCTAAACGAAGCAGGTACAATTACAAAAACCCTCGACGCAGTGTTCGCGCTAAATTATCCAAAGAACAAAATGGAAGTAATTGTAGTTGACGACGGAAGTACAGATAATACTGTTCGCGAAGTGAAGAACTACGGCCACGGCGTGAAATTATTACAAAATAAACACCGGGGCGTTGGTAAAAGCAGCGCGTTGAACGCAGGTATACGCGCTGCAAAATGCGAGTTAATTGCAACTCTCGACTCAGATTCTTTTCCGGAAAAAAACTCACTACATCAGCTTATTTCGTTCTTTGTAGACGAAAAGCTAATGGCAGTAACTGCAGCTGTAAAAGTACACGAGCCAAAGACAATTATTGAAAAACTACAAAGCGTCGAGTACATTTTCGTCATGCTTAGCAGAAAATTATTAACTTTTGTCGACAGCGTCACTGTAACGCCGGGGCCGTTCAGCGTGTTTCGCAGTAAAGTGTTTAACAAAGTGGGGCTTTTTGACGAGAGTAGCATTTTAGAAGATCAGGAAATGGCTTACAGGATACAAGCGCATAATTATAAAATAGTTGGTTCAATAAACGCCGATGTTTACACTGAAGTGCCGTCAACGTTTTCACAACTTGTACGTCAAAGAGTACGCTGGAACCGCGGCGGGATACGCAATTTCTACAAGCACCGTACATTACTAAGCGCAAAATACGGCGACTTAGGAACCGTTGTACTGCCACTAGGGGTAATTACGATTTTGCTAGTTGTTTTAATTTTTGCAAGTGTATTGTGGCAAATTATAACCGGCCAATTTTTCTCGTGGTTTTCCCTCGAGGGTTTAATTTACAGTTTCGGCGCAATACAAACAATTTCAATCTTAATACTTATTCTTGGAATATTATGGCTATTAGCTGGGAGAAAATTATTCCACGATGAACGCGCCGTACTTTCAATTCCTAAACTGTTACTATTTTTAATAGCGTATACGTACTTCATGTCGATATTCTGGCTTGTTACTTTTGGCGAAGAGTTATTCGGCAAAAAGCAAAAATGGTGACGAAAAACAAAAATGGAAGATAAGGAAAAGGTTAAACGTTCGCTTTCAATCCCGCTTCACTTAAGCACGCTAGTTATTACAATAGTTATATTCGCAGTTGGCATTTGGATTGGAAATGGCCTAGCAAGCCAGGTAAACGACCAGTTTTACAACGAGATAGATTCACTACAAACAAGCAACGTCAACCTAGAAGTGCTATCTCTTCTTGAAAGCGACCCGGCAATTGCAAATAATCTCGAAATGAAAGCAACTCTCTGTAAAGCAGTTGAAGACAGCGCACACAACCTCGGCGTGCAAACTGCAGACGTGGGACGAAGATTACGTTTATTTGAAGCTAAGCGCGGACAAACAAACGACGTGTTAGCGTTGGAACAGCGTTACTTTGCACTTGAATCGCGCGATTACTTGTTCTGGAAACGATTGAAAAACCTGTGCGGCACTGACTTAACACTTGTGCTGTACTTTTACACTTCTAACTGCGGCGAATGCACTGCATACGACGAAGCTATTGGACAATTTAAGCAACAAAACCCAGGAAACATTCTAGCGTACTCATTTAACTTAGACTATAAAGAAACAATGCCGTCAATTGCTATTCTATCTTCAATGTACAAGACAACCAACGCGCCAACAGTAATTGTAAATGATGAAACGCTAAACGAAGCTCCAACACTGGAAAATTTACAGAAATTAGCTTAAAGCAACAAAAAAAAGTAATATTGCTTGAAAAAATATTTATAAAACTGAATTGTAAATCTCTTCCCACGCGTTAACTGTTATTTCAACTGAGTGCTTTTTGCCAGTAAGCGTGGCGCCTTTGCATAAGCTAGAATATTTCTTTCCACTCATTTCCAAAGCAGTTTCAAGCTTCGCGGCACAATCATCAACATCAAGCGACTTAAACAATAAACCATTGTAATTTTCTTTTACGGTTTCCGGAATTGCAAGTGCATTTGCACCGACGCAGGGTTTACCGCACGCCATTCCCTCTAATATTCCAATGCCTTGCGTTTCAAAATTAGAGGCGCTAACCTGCCAATCGCACGCAGCTAAGTAATTAGACAGTTCATCGTGTTTTACATTGCCAGTAAAAACTACGTTTTTCAAACCTAGTTTGCGGCTAAGTGTTTTTACTTCGCTAAATGCAGGGCCATCGCCAATAATTAATAACTTTGCATCGTCGCCTTTATTTTCATTTTTCAATTTAGCAAATGCGCGTAGCAAAACGTCAACTTGTTTTTCCCGTGTCATTCTGCCTACGAATACAAAAACTTTTTCGTCACTTTTTATTCCTAGTTTACGCTTTGTCTGACTGCCCGCTACTCGCGAGTTAAACAATTGAGTGTCAATGCCATTTGAAACAACTTTTACATTTTCAACGCCATGCTGTTCCAATAAAGCAGCAATTACGTGCGACGGCGCAGTTACAATGTCAAACGGAGTGTAAAAAGCTTCAATTACTTTCCACGCTGCGCTTGAAAGTAAATCTTGGTAACGCAGGTTACTTGTAACGTAGTGCATTGCAAGTGGAACCATCGTGTGAAAAGTTCCAACCAACGGTAAACGCAATGCTTTGGCAGTTGCTATACTTGCAACGCCCATTGTTGCCAACGCGTGGCAGTGAATTAGTTCAATATTACGTTTTTTGCATTCAAAAACAGAGGCAAATGGAAACAACGCTAGCTTATACTGCGAGTAAAGTGGAAACTTAACGCCAGTGTAGTAACTAACTGTTTTATCGCGGTTCGCGCGCTTTTCGCTCAATGTACCGGGAGTGAAAACGTGAACGTAATGTTTACGGCGTTCAAGCTCCTTTTTACTTGCAAGTACCTGCGAAACTACGCCGTCGACATTAGGAAGATACGTGTCAGTATAGAAACCAATTCGCATTTTTTTCATTTCACCGCCACTAATGCCAGGAATGCTAGTACAATTGAACTAAGGAAAACAACCGGCGCGAGGATTTTTAGCACTGCGAAGATTGAATTTACAGTTATAACTAATTCACTTGAACGCTGTGGGCCAAGCACTTCAATGTCAAAACGTTTAACGTACGCAGAAGCAGTGCACGGCGCCATTTCCATAATTGCCTCGCTGACCGTTTCGTCAACCGCAGAGATGAACTCTTGCCTATTTACTCTAGCTCCAAGCGGGTTGTGAATACCATTAATGCTATTAACCGCGTGCGAGTCAGTTGTCATTAAGTCAACAAAATCAAAACTATATTTATCGCCAATGTAATTTACAACCGCATTGCGGAATTCAGGTAAACAGTTATTCGCATCTACAACAATAAAGCAACTTTTCTTTTTGCCAACTTGCATAACTGAAACTTTTAACCCGCCTTTGCCAATACCTTGTTCAACTGTAAACTCTCTGCGCGACGTAGCTGCGCCGAACCATAGTTTACCACCATAGCGTTCGATGTTTTCAATTGCATTTTCATAATCTAGATACTCTTTTGAACCTGCGCCGAACAAAACGCCGTCTCTCTTGCAGTGGTGCCGGTCAACTAAAATAGCTTCGTTAAAGCCCATTGAAAGAATCTTGTTATGCAACGCTCTCCCAAGCGCTTGGTCAATATCCTCGCAGTTCTGCGGCTGGCGCGACAAAGTTAGAAACGCTGTGCCGTCAACATCAAGCCCAAATACCTGCGAGTAGCCGCTTCTTCCGTTGAGAAAAGAAATTGCACTAACCGCACGTTTGTTACTTTCATGCATTGCATCAATACACGCTGCGTTAACTATAGAAACGTCGCTTGAGTAAACTGGGTTAAAGTCATGGTTAGCTGCGCCTTTGAAGACAAACACCGGCGCATTAACTTGTTTGTTTAAATAAGAAGAAATTAAACCTGGAAATTCACTACCGCCAAGATTGCCAATTGGGCCATAGTGTAGTTGCGGAACAACAAAAACGCCTTTTGTTTTTGAACCTTGCTTAAACTGGATTACGCCAACTTCAGTTGTAATGAACTCTCCATTTTCAGCCAACACGTGCTCTAAATCTTTACTACCGCTAACCCACTGTGCGAAAAACATAGTAATAGTGTCAATAGTTGAAATTCCGAAATTACGCTTAGTCGGCGCGTTTATAATAAACCCAAGCGCCCCAACTGCGATTAAAAGAATTATAGACGCAACTGCGAGTTTAAACACTGCAACTAAAGGCGAGTGGCTAAACGCAACGCTCGATTCAATGATTGAAAATTTGTTCCACAAAACGATAAACGCGAGGCTCGTTAATGGTTGCAAGGTGCACAAAAACAACGCTTTTTTTCTATATGCTAGTGCAATCCAGGTTGATGCAAACCACAATACTAGCACAAGCGCGTTGCCAATAATTACAAATGAACTCTCTTCTAAACCAGCGAACAATTTTTGTCCAACGAGTAAACCAAACAGCAACACTAACCCGTAAAGTACTGCAGAAACAAGCGCAATTAGTGAAAAGTACTTGAACCCGTTTTTGAACTGCTTGCGAGAAACGAAAAACGTAGCAAGCAAAGCAGCAACAATTGCCGGCAACGCAAGGATAAGAATACCATCAGTACCGCCATAGAGAAAAGTTTCAAGTAAACTCTCCGGCTTTGTTAAATTTAACCTGCCAATTACTCCAAAAATAAACGAGGCAATTAACAACAACGCCGTACTCTTGCGATAGCTAGGCGTCTTGAAAAAAAACTGCGTCAAGTCAACAGCTTTCTGGTCAACATCAATCTCGCTAGACATAACACAAGTAATACACCGCTTTTAAATTAAAGCACGTCTGTTGAGGCATAAAAACAAAAAAAGAGAGGTAAGTTAAATAGCAATAGCGGTCAAATAATTACATGAAACACAAATGCCCATCTTGCGGGAAACCCGAGGAAAACTCGGAGTTTATTAATAACTTTTGCCGCGCTTGTTTCACCGCGCACTTTACCATAGCGAAGCTCCCAACAAGAATTGAAATAACCCGATGCGCGGTTTGTGGAATGATAAAAAACGCCAACGCCTGGGAAGAAGAGAATAAAAAATCAATCAGCGAAATTGTAACCCGCAACCTCAAGTCCAACTCACCTTTTAAAATAAAAGACGTCCAGCTACGTAGCGGGCAACGCAACGCGTTTAACGCAAATCTAGAAGTTGAATTTGAAATAAATGGGAAAAAAATAACCCGACAGCTATTCACAGTTGTAAAGTTCGACCAAACACAGTGCATTAACTGCAGCCGTGAACAAGGCGGCTACTACGATACAATAATCCAACTACGCAGTGGAACTGAACAACCTATTCCAATTGAAACACTTAACTCTAAAGCAAAGAAACTTGACAAGTTAATACGTTACCGCGGCGGCTACGTGCGCAAAACTGAAGAAACTGCCGGCGGGTTAGACGTCTACGTTTCTGGAATAACTCCATCAATGCAAGCCGCACACGCAATAGGCGATACTGTGAAACACACGCGCAAGCTAATTGGAAGAAAAAACGGCAAAGACCTATATCGACACACGTTCTGCGTGCGATTGCAATTTTTCTCTAATCAAAAAACTTATTAAATACATACATAGTATATATACTTAGGTGATTTTGAATGGCACGCGCAATTATGGTGTCCGATAATGTTTACAAAGAATTAAGTATGCTGAAAAAAGCCGGGGAAAGTTTCACAATGGTAATTAACCGTTTTCTCCACACTAATGAGCGAAAAGATTTAGCGGATTTTGCCGGCGCTTGGAAGTTCTTATCTAAAGACGCTTTGGATAATATTGAATGTGAAGCGAAAAAAGCCAGGAAAAACTGGAGGCCAGCGCAAAAATGGTAATACTTGACACGACTTTTATAATTCACTTACTTCGAGGCAATCAAAAAGCAGCTAATAAAAGTAAGGTACTGCCAGTTCCAAGCTACACTACTCGTTTAAATGTTTTTGAAGTGTTAATTGGAGTTTATTCAAAAAATCAGTTTGAGTCAAGTAGAGCTTTAGCGATTTTAAACGACTTGCTTAGTTCAATTAAAGTGCTTGAGCTCGATGATAAGAGCGCTCACCTAGCAGCTAAGCTTGCTGCTGAACTTAACAAAAACGGGCAAATGGTTGCAACCAGCGACATTTTAATCGCAGCCATTGCTTTAGCTAATGGCCAGGATACAATAGTTACGCAAAACGTAAAACACTTTTCAAGAGTACCTGGTTTAAAAGTAGAAAATTATTAAGCCAAACGCGCTCAGCTAGCTTACCGGCTTTTCAATATTATTTGAATTACAATAATTTACGCGCAATATTTCGTTTTCGGCGTTCTTCTAACCGCTTAGCTTCTACAACTCTAGCTTCTTTTACTTCAGAAGAATCAAATTCACTTTCACGATGAATTACATTTGACGTGCGCTTAAACCGAGCTAATTCTGATTCAAGCCCAAAAATATGATCATCCCCAGCCATAACCGTATCTGCACGTTTTAATCTTATATTACGCGCAATATTTCTTTCTTGCATGGAAATTTTAACGCGATCCGGAACTTCATAACCGGTTAAAGTTCTGCGCGCTGTTTGAGCAACCACGTCATACATACGATTTGAAACTAAAGGCACTACAACTAACTTTTTAGCTTCTGCAAAACGAAGTACCTCTTTCCAAAAATCTACCATGTGCCATGGCACTTCATGCGGTGGAAACTGGTGTTTCGGCACTTCAAAGAATTTTCCAGTTTTTCTTCTTAATCTAGTTCTAGCCTTAATTAATTGTTCTCTCTTTATTTCTCCCTGCAAGTAATTTAAAAATGCAGGTGACATTTCAACACCTAAACGTCTAGATGTTCGAGTTAAATTTTCCATTTTAGGCGCTAATTCAGTCCAATATCCGTTACCGTGAGCCACTCCAATTAGCTTTACCGGCTCAATTTGGTCATTAGCCATTTGTTTTTAATCACGCACTTAACTCAGCTAGCTTTTTCTTAACTTCTTCCAAGTCCATGTTTGTAACTAACAGCGGGATTTTCTCAGCTTCGGCAATTTTAACAGCCAGCTTATCCACTTCAACAACGCCGTGAAGAATAATAAGCGCTGGTTTAATCGGCGTTACCCGCACAGCAACTAATGGACTCCTGCCAGTTTCAACTCTCGTGAATAGCAACGCGCGTTGCGACGTGTTGCTATACACTTTCACGAAGTTTTCATACGGAAGTTCAAGAATAACTTTCAAGCTATCGAGAATAGTACAGCCAAATACTCCCTTCGCTTGTTGCAACTTCTGCTCGCCTGCAACTATCTTCGCGTCTAGCACCTTGGCAAGCTCTTTTCCGCTAACTTCTCGCGGGAAGTTAAACACTTGAAAATATTCATCACCATTATTCTCAGCTTGCTTGAACTGCGCAACTATTTTACCGCCATTAACTGCGTCGATTGTAAACAGCGCGTCGATGAAACGCTTCACAACGTGAATGCCTGGACTCTTACGGCGGTTCCCTTCGTAGTCGCTAATTGTTGAAGGAGTAATTTTCAAGTGCTGCGCTAAGTCAGTTTGAGATACCCCGAAAACCTCGCGCCACTTTTTCATCGCTGCGCCTGGATTGTCAGACAGTGCAATTTCACCTGCAATTTTAACCTTTAACTGCTCCATAAACAATATACCCAAAAACACTAAACTCTTACACTAACTACAGAAACAACGAATAAAAACCCTCACTTTTCAAACCGCTCAGATTGCTCGGGAAGCTTAAGAAAACTTGGCACCGGTAATTTGTACTTTTCTCTAAACGCAACTTCTTTCGCCGCATAGCGACTGCGTGCAGCTCTAGCTTTTCTAGCAGAGGCAAGCGCACGACTGTAAAATTCAACTCTCTTTGGGTGATCGCGAGTTTCTCGATTATCAGGATGCCATTTCCGCGCTTCACTGCGAGCTTGTTTCGCTAAATCGCTGAATAGTTGCAAATCTTTCTGCACGGTTTCATTGCGTATCGTTAAGTTAACCCTCCCAGGCCCAACTTCAGCATCGGAAACTCCCGGCGGTGTAATATTCCACCATTGCTGCGCGTCTGGATGTTCAACTAATTCCAACGCACCGCGAAGGTGTTCGCCTCGCCTAACCCTAGTGCGATACCTACTGACCAGATCGCTACGAATTTCTAATTGTTTTGCAACTTGAGAAACTGGCAAATGCATTGTTTCGCTAACTTGAATATCTAACGCTAAGCGTTTACGCTGAAGCTCGCCAGCTACGTTTACCCCAGCTAATTTTAAGCTATGTTTAACCGCGGTTCTGTCAACCCCAAAAAATTTACCAGTAGCAGTAACGGCTCCATGACCTGTTTTAAACCCCTTAAGCTGAGCAAAAAACACGTCAACTATTTTCTGCCGCGTCGCAAGTCTACTTGGCGTAGTACGTATACCAATAGCCAGCCGCGCAATTGTCCGCGGGTGCAAATATTTTAACACAGTCTTTAAAGTAGCATATACCGCATTACCTGAATTATAACCAAGTTCATTCGAAATTTCCTTATAGTTTTTACCAGCTAAACGTAGCCGAATAATATCGCCGTGCTTCTTTGTTAAACGCGGATTAAGTCGCCTCAATGTAGCTGTATCGAGGAATTTTTTAGCGCGATTAATTCTAGATTGCACATTATCTCTTTTCATACCTAATTGTTCTGCAATTTGTCTCGCGGACTTCCCGCTAATTTTCAACGCAACAATCTGCATAACTTCAGGACTTAATGCCCGCACTCTATTAATCCGCGTTAAAGTACGTTCACTTAGAAACGGCTTCAATTTCACAAAACGTTGAGAAATAGTATTATTTGAAACGCCTTCTCTTTCAGCAATTTGAGCTTGGTTAAGCCCTTCCAATAAACCCCGTATAACTGCACCGTGTTTCTTTGTCAAACTTGCCTTAGTTAACTTTCCAACCATTTAATTATCAACCTTCACTTCAACGCAATTACTTGCAACCAGTGCTTTTCAATTTCTTCCTTGGAAAATAGCAGTTCATAACAATTAACTATAACTAAACTTAAGTTAAAAAACCCAAACTTGCGCTAAACCAAACATTTATAGCTCGGGAGTTTTCTATTAATTTACTTATACTTACTAAGAGACTACGAATAATTCTAATACTTCTTATTTTATGGCTAATCGCTTAACATACGAAAATTACACGATTGCCATTTCTCAAGCCAACTTTAAATAGTTGGAAAGCCTTAACTGGCTTAAGAGATAAAACAAGAATTTAGTAAACGTTAATAGTTAATTAAAAAATAGTAAGCATAAGAGAATAAAAAAATATAAAATAAAAATAGAGGAATTAAAAATTAGTTATGTCTACATTTGAAAAAATTGTAATTGTACCTGACACCGGCGCTTTAATCGATGGAAGGATTACACAAAAACTTGTAAACCTCGAGTCCAAACACCCGCACGTGCTGGTGCACAACAGCGTCGTTGCAGAACTCGAGTATCAAGCAAACACTGGAAAAGAAATTGGCTTCTCTGGCTTAAGTGAATTAAAGCAGTTAGTTTCACTTGCCAGCCAAGGAATAATAACCTTGGAATTTACCGGCGAGCGACCTTCATCTACAGAAATTGAACGCGCAAAGTTCGGCGAAATCGATTCAAAAATCCGCGAACTAGCGCTCAAGAACAAGGGCCAACTTATCACAACTGACAAAGTGCAATCAGAAGTTGCAAGCGCACAGGGAATAAACGTCTTATACCTAGAGCCAATTGTTACAAAGTTGGAATTCTCGCTGGCAAAGTACTTCACGCCAAACACAATGTCATTACACTTGAAAGAAGGAATAACGCCCCGCGCAAAGCAAGGGCTGCCAGGCGATTTCAACCTAGTTGAAACGAGAACAACGCCAGTAACGCGAAAGGAATTGGAAAAAATCATGCAAGAATGCGTTGAATTTTCCCGCCGCACGCCAAACTCATTCATTGAAATCGACGAAGAAGGTTTAACCGTAATACAGGCAAACGAATACCGGGTAACTTACACGCGCCCGCCACTTTCAGATACTGCTGAGTTAACCGCAGTTAGGCCAATAGTAAAACTATCACTTCAAGATTACAAAATGGACGGTAAACTTTTCGAGTTACTTACAACTCGCGCAGAAGGTGTGTTAATCGCAGGTTCGCCAGGCAGTGGAAAGTCAACACTTGCAAGTGCACTTGCAGAATACTACGCGTCGCGTAAAAAAATTGTAAAAACAATTGAAAGCCCGCGAGATTTACAAGTTGGAAAAGACATCACGCAATACGCAATTGGCAAAGACCCGTCAATACTAACCGACGTACTCTTACTCGTAAGGCCAGACTACACTGTTTACGACGAAGTGCGTAAACCTGCAGACTTCCTTACATTTGCGGATTTGAGACTAGCTGGAATTGGAATGATCGGTGTTGTCCACGCTTCAAAACCAATCGACGCAGTGCAGCGTTTCATCGGCAAAGTTGAACTTGGAATGATTCCGCAGATAATCGACACAATTGTATTTGTAAGCAAAGGACAAATTACGAAAACATTTCAATTGAAATTCACCGTAAAGACACCAAGCGGAATGACTGAACGTGATTTAGCTCGTCCAGTTATTGAAGTGCGCGACTTCCACACAAACCAAACTGAATTTGAAATTTATACTTTCGGCGAAGAAACAGTAGTTTATCCAATTGCACTCCGCAAGGACAAACCACACTTTGACAAATTCGACAAGCAAAAACAGTTTGACAAGCGTAAACCGCACTGGAAGAGAAGGTAAATGAAAAAAATTGCAAACTTAAAGCTAATTGCAAACATACAAAAAGCGCCTTCAGTTGAAACAATAGAATTCGAAGGCGTAATTCTAACAATTCAGCCTACAGTTTACTTACCACGCGAAGATTCTTTTCTACTCGCAAAAGCAGTACAACAACTTGCAACCGGCACTGTCCTTGACATTGGAACCGGTTCAGGAATACAAGCAATAGTTGCAGCGCAAAAACAAGAAGTTACAAGCGTAACCGCAGTTGACCTTAGCAAAAAAGCTCTTAGCTGTGCAGAGAAAAACGTTGAACAAAACCACGTTGCTACAAACAAAATAAAATTCATTAATAGCAATCTGTTTCAAAAAGTAAACTCAAAGCAAAAATTTGACACGATCATTTTCAACCCGCCTTACGTCCCAGTTGAGAAAAGCGAAATCCGCGACGAAGAGTCAATGGCATGGCACGGCGGAGCAACTGGAAGAGAAATTCTAGATAAATTTCTAGTGCAATTTCCAAAATTTCTCGCGCCAAACGGAAAACTGCTATTATTGCAAAGTAGTTTAAACAACGTTGACAAAACAAAAGAAATATTACAAAAGCTTGGATTCAACTGTAAAGAAATTTCAAGCCAAGCGTTTTTCTTCGAGAGAATATACGTACACAAAGTGACAAAAATCTAATTATTATAGCTATTTGCCATTTGTCCACTTTTCGCATCGTTTTCATTAAGAACTTTCCACTTCAATGAACTACATGGCTGGATTACCGCTTTTTGAATTGCTGGAAAACTTTAAATACTATCTACTTAATATCATATTGATATCAAGTTACTGGCGATTATTTAGAGGAGATTATGAAGTGTTCGTTCTTGAACACGCAGCTATTAGAGCAGCACAGCGGAAAATTCCAAGAGAACTCTTAGAAAGGACGCTTTACGAAGGAAAGTTTGAACGGTTCGGAAATAATAAAGTAAGAATATGTAAGAATTTTCATAGAGGAAAAGTAATCTGCATCGGTGTAATTGAGAAAGATAAAATAAAAATAATAACCGTGGAAGTGGGAAGATGAAAAACCGAAATTGCAAATGTGGCGGCACGTACGAGCTAAAAAGAAACAAAAGCCCAGAAGGTATTGAGTATAAAGGATTTAAGTGCAATAAATGCGGAGAAGTATTGTTGAACTTCGGCCAAGCTAGAGTTTTCTACAAGGCACTTGAACAAATATACTCAGTAAAATTGTCAAAGTGGGGTGAATCACTTGCAGTTCGCATTCCGGCAAGTGTTGTGCGTTCACTGCACTTAAAAGAAAAGCAAACAATGCAAATAATCGCAGAAGAAGATAAAAAAGCTTTTAGAGTAGTACCTACTTAAACTCACAAAAAAAGTAATTTAGCAAACTAGTCGCCGAACAAGTTTCTTTTTGGTTCCTGCACTGCAGGTTCAGCAGCGTCTTCGCTTTCGCCTGTTTTCTTTTTGCCAAAGTACTTCCACGCGATGAAAGCAACCAAACCAATAATATAACCGCAATTGCCCAGTCGTAGTTTTCCTTTTTAGTAGCGTCTACAGGCGAAGGAGTAGCATTATTACAGCGTTCAATTGCCGCTTTGATTTTAGTTAACTCGCCGCGTACTAGTGTCGCGTTGCCGTTAACTGCTCCAAAATAGTTACGCTCTTGCGATAACAGCACAGCTTGCCATGCTTTTTCTAAATTACTTATCGAAGTGCATTCTTGAACTTGCTCTTTGCTTTGTAAAATTTGTTCAACGTTTGATTGAATTTCTACTACAGTTGCATCGCTATCAATTTTGCTTTTACGATAGAGATAACTTTGAATTGAATCGTTCACCTGGCGCTTGATTTGCAGTGAGTCAATTTGTAAAAATGACTGAAATGCGCTTTCAAGCGCTGCGCTTGCTGGGAAAGTAGTAAGCCCAACGTCAAACGCTGACTGCAATCCTGGTTTGAACTTATTTTGTTCAATTCCCTTTTGCGTTAATTGGTTTGACTTGTTTATAACGGCTTTTTGGTAATCTTCACCTGCTTTTACCCCTGTAACGAGAGTTTTTAGAGAAGAGTTGAAATGAGTGACAAAAACTGAAAAGGTTTGGCTTGAATAATCGCGCTCGAAATTTGATTGCGCTTCCACGCCGCTGTCAACCTGCTCTTGCAAGCGGTCAACTTGTAATTGAAATTGGGAAAATAAACTTTGCACAGTTGCAAGGTTCTCGTCAAAACTATCAAGATTAGTTTCAACTTGATCAAGCGTAACTTGCGCTTGTTGTCTTAAGCTAGCGCCGTTGTCAATTGCGGTTTTAATCTCTGCAAAAGATAATTTCTTTTCACTTGCGAAATTTTGTAAAAAGTTTAACTTTGCGTCGAACGAATAAACTTTGCCAAGCACTTTCTCGTCAAGCACCAGCTCTCCAGTTTCTGCATCTACAACAACAATTAAGTTTCTAGTCTCCTGGTCAGTTTGCGGGTGGAAATAAACGACAAAATACTGCCGGTTGTCAACCACAAACGGACGATTTACAATAGAAGCTTGTTCTCCAGTACGCAGGTAAGCAGAGGCAACTTCAACCGCACGTTCACTTGGAACAACCGCGTTTACGAAAGGTAGAAGCAAGGCAATAGTAAAAAAGGCTAAAAGTGCAAATCTCTTGTTATTCATAGTAAAAATAAGCGCTTAATGCTTTTAAAACGTGACACATAATGGAATTTACCGGAAGTAGAAAAGTAAAAAAACCACTGCCAGTACGCGTTGTACTTGTAAGTCCAGAGTATTCCATGAACGTTGGCATGGCTTGCCGCGCAGCGAAAAACTTCTCAGTTGTAGATTTAGCAATTGTACGCCCAAAATGCGCGTTGAACATAGAAGCAGAAAAGTACGCAAAACACTCAAAAGAAGTTTACGAAAACGCAAAGATTTGCGACTCGCTTGACGAGGCAATTGCTGGATTTGACTTAGTTATTGGAACAACGGGCGTCGTACGGCGGTTTGCAAACTCGCTGAAAAACTGCGTTTCCCTACCTTCGCTAAAAGATAAAATAAACGGGAAAAAAATCGCAATTGTGTTTGGCTCAGAGGGAAACGGATTAACTGGCGAAGATTTACAAAAATGCGATGTAATTGCAACTATCCCCGCAGAAAGAGCGCACCCAGTGTTAAACTTGTCACACTCTGTCGCTGTTACGTTATACGCGTTGTTCTTTAGCGGTAAAACGAAGTCAAAATTCACAACAGCTACAACTGCAGATTTAAGAGCGTTGAACTATTTGTTCTGCGAAATTGTAGACGAGTTGAAAAAACTCGAAAAAGTAATTTACCTAAGGCCAAAAATGCGCGATCCCGACAAGGCAAAAGTTGCATTTAAACGCGTATTCGGCCGCACAAACGTAGCGCAAACAGAAGCGCAGACAATAATGGCAACACTAGCACGCGTGAACAAAGCGCTCAAAGCGATGGAAACAAGTAGAGTAAAGCCAAAGTAATAGCTACCAGCAAAGAAAAAGAAACACTAAATTTAAAACAACTTTTCAACCAACAAGCCGCTCTACAGCTAACTCGTAGTCACCAGTTACATCGCTTGACGGAAAGTCAATTTGGAAACTACGCGTTGCCGGAACGTCACTCTGCAGCGTTACATTTACCACCGTAGTTGAAATTGGCACTCCAGAGTTTTTCAAAAGCACTTGTACAACTATAAACTTGTCATTCTCCCGCGATGAAAACGTGCACTTACCTGCAACGTACATTGAATCAGCATCTAGTTCCTGCGGAACAATTTTCCTCGCACCAATCAACCCAAAGAATTGCGGTGTAGAGAGAAACTCCTCGTCAGGAACACACGCAACTTGCGCGTTGAACTGCTGCATTACAAAATAGCCAATAACAATAATGACAACCGCAATAATCGCCCACTGGATGTACTTATTCTGGCCAGAACTGCCGAAACTTTTTGCAACTTCGCCACCAGTTGCGCCTGCTAATTGCGCTATTCCTGAAGGAGATTGCATTTTTTGAATTGTGTCACTAGTACTTTCCTCCCATGTTTTCTCACGCTTTGGTATAGCGTCGCTTCCAGAAGCGTATCCAAGAGCGCCGTCAACTTCAATTTTGAAACTATCACCAGCAACGTCAATCCACATTCTGAAAAACGGAACGTAAATCTTCGAAACTGCGGAGATCACAATATTCTCCCGCTTTGCACCAAGCATATTCGCTAACTTTACCGCCGCGACTTTTTCAACTTCACTTTCCCTTACATTCGTTGGTTCAACTTCAACTTCCATACCTTCTGGCGTCTTTTTTTGGCGCTGAATTGGCCTCTCTAAAAGTACTGGAACAAATTCATTCATTTCGCCAGTGTTAGCGTTCATCGCTGCTTTGCCAGGTGGCGCTCCGCCCTCTGCAATAACGTCAAATGAAAAAACGTAAAACGGAACGTAAACAGTTACAATATCGCTCAAGTCGTACTTCTTCCAACCGTGGCGTACAACTTCTTTTTGCACAATGCCAATCGCCGCTTCAGGCGTGAGCTCTAGTTTCAAACAAGACGCATCCAAGTTAACCATTTCACTAACGTCCTCTCAAATAAAAGGAACTCCGCGTTTTTATAGCTTACACGTTGGCTACGTGTATGGGCTTCGAGCCATAACTCGAAGACTCAGACACAAATCGAAGATTTGTGCTGAAGACTTTAAGCAAGGCATTTGCGCTGCCTTGCTTAAATAACTCGCCCTCTACAAAAATAATGAATATGTCTTGCCTTTTTTGTACAAGTGAAAACGTCAAAAAGAGAACAATCATCAGCAACTACACTGCGTTCGCATTTCTCACAAACATTCCAATAACCCCAGGCCATACTTTGGTTTGTCCAAAACGGTGCGTTGCCAAAATCGACGACCTTGACTATTACGAATTGAAAGACCTCTATGAACTAGTTTTGAAAGTAAAAGACGCGCTTGTGAAAACTTACGGTGCCGAGGGGTTTAACTGCGCGTGGAACGAAGGCACAGCAGGTGGACAAAACATTGAACACTGACCCGGACCTGTGGTGCCGCGCAAAAAAGGCGATAGAGGAGTAATGAAATACGACCCGCGGGAATTTCTCTACCGCCCCGGCCCACGAGTAGAGACAAACGAAGAAAAATTGCAAGAAATTGCGACAAAAATAAAAGCTAACCTTACTCTTTAATTCCAGAATAGTGAGTATACCACTTACTATACTCTGACCATAGATCATTCACAGCTTGTCGATAAAAATTTAATCTTTCAGTTTTATTTTTTGTTTTTAACTTAGCTACTTGCAACGATGCAAAATTGTCAAATAAAAGATTTAACTCGCCCGCGTCAATATGCCCATATAACCAATTGTCACCCCGTTTAGCAGGTAAACTTTGTTTTCCAACCTTCTGTAATTTAGTAAAGTCAACAAGCAGCGGAACGCCTGAAGGAGTAATGACAAAATTATCTAATTTTAAATTACCGTGAGCATAACCAGCAACGTGTAACTGTGCAACCTTACGAGCCACACTATTTGCAACATCACGTACTTCGTTTAAACTTACTCTTGAACTCAAATCCGCTTCATTAACCCACGACAGTAAAGAATTCGCGCCTTTTTTCCAAACAGTCACAACTTTAAAAACATTAGCTGGTTCCTTTATTATTGCAACTGGAACTTCTATAATTGGCATTCGCTCTCGCTGCATTTGTTTTAAAGTTGCAAACAGCTTTCCAGTATTAGTAGCATAACCACTTACCCGCGGTAATTGCCTAACTGCCAAGTTTAATTTACCGAGCTTATATCGCCTAACTTGAGGCGTTTCTCCCTTAGTTTCAATTGGCTCTTCCGCCAAAGCAGCTAGAATCTCGCGCGGATTGTGTCGCTTCCAGTGGTGGACAACAGTATCTCCAACCCGCGTAGTCTTCCATTCAACTGGCATGAAAAGCTTACGCTGAACGGAATTAAAAAACAAGAAGGAAAGAAGAAAATAAAAGAAAAAATTAAAAAGCAAAAAGGTAAAGTAATGTTTTTAATGTCTTTTCTTTACGATTTTGACGTTTGCTGGAGTTAGCATGATTTTGTCTTCGTCAATGCGAGCAATGTCGCCGTTGATTCCCATTGTGAATTTTCGCAAGTGTTCAACAGCTGCTTTTAGTTTAGCTGGGTTACGCGCAATTGGAGTAACGTTCAACAACACGAGGTTCTTGTTTGTTAGTTCCTCTTCAACTATTTTCAAATCAGCTTCTGACTGTAGTGCAATTGGTTTTACGTAGAAATCTGCACGTTGGTGCATTACGTCAACTTCTTCAGCTTCAGCTGCTGACATAAACTCTTCTACATTCATCTCCCTTTTTACGCCAAGCATGCCTGACAAATTCTGAAATAAACCCATTTTGTATATACCACCTGTAAAGATAATTAACGCATTATTTACAGTGTAATAAATTAAAAAGCTATGCGTATGGCAAAAACCCTCAAAGAAATTGATTTTAAATCCTTAGGACACAAGTTATACTGTATGGAGACAAGCTTTCACGATTTATTAAAAAAAGACGCGATTTTCAAAGACAAAAGCGTTCTATCCCCACATTACGTGCCAGAAACTTTAATTCACCGTGAAAACGAAATCAAAAAAATAATGACTTGCCTAGCGCCAATAGTGCAAGGCAGAAAGCCAACAAACGCACTCATTTATGGCAAAACAGGCAGCGGGAAGTCCATTTGCGCCAAGAAAGTCCTCCAGAAGCTCACAAGCATAAAAGAAGCTTCAGTAATAGGCATTTACCTGAATTGCAGGGTGTACGACTCCCGTTACAAGATAGTTCAGAAGACGTTGTTGGAGTTTGACCACGCGACGCCACAAACTGGCTATTCATTTTCAGTGCTTTAC
>JAZDHP010000039.1:0-12876 GCA_043805855.1 Microcaldota archaeon | reverse complement strand
TGCTCGAGAAGTGCTCAAAGCCCAAGGCCGCATATTAAGCGACGACCAATACTTAACGCAAATTGAAGAATTTGAAGCGTAAACGTTATTTTGCGTGTTGAAGCAGTGCCTTGTGCGCTGCTTGTATTACTTTTGCCATTTGGCTTAGCTCGCGCACTCTGGTTATTGGCAGTAGCGTATGTGTTGAACCTAAATTAGTTTGTCTAGCTGGCAAGATGAACGTGCCATCTCGTTTGACTATAATATCGCTTCCGTAAGTTTTAGCTCCTCTCACGACAACTTGAGCTACTTTAAAATGCTGTTTTCGACGTCCGGGAGATTCCGTTGTCCAGTTCGCAAAAACAACTAGGTGCTTGGGATGCTCTCGACTAGTTGCATGAGTTTCGCTCTTGCTGGTTTTTACAATACTTCCAAAAGCACGCGCTGCGCGTTTATGCCAAGGTTCTTGTTTAGCCATGTAAAACTAATGATTTACTAGTTTTAAAAGAATTAGTTTTGAAGGTGACGAGCTGGTACGCAGGAGTTTGTTTTTTTGTAACCGCTTTTCTTTGCTTGAAAGGGGTCGCGATTCCGAACGGTTTTAAACCAAAGGCCAAAGACATCAAAACTATATACGGGATAACCTCCCTAGTTGAGTTAGCTTGGTCCGTTCACAAACTTGTTCTGTTTCCCAGCACGCAACACACTGTCTCTTTACCTACATCTGTTTTTTTATCTATGTGCTGTTTAGCACCTCCTGCAAAACCTTACAAAATGGGTATATAAATAGTTTCCGTTTTTTTGATCAAGTAGTGACAAATTTAAGAGATTTTGTAGCAAAAAGAACGGCGTGTAGTTTTTACGAATAATTTGTCGTATTTCGGAAGGTTTTTATACTTGTTTTGCTTCTTTTCTTAACTGGCTTTTTTGCAGCTTAGCTATTTTTTTGCATTTAGTTTATTGGGGTTGATTTATTTTGGTTTATTCGGTTTCCGACGCAGTGCGTGAAGTGCTTGGTGAGTTAACGTTTCTCCGTGCTTCTATTGACTATGATTTGTTAAATTATTCTGCTGTTGCGCGGTTTATTCTTCCTGTTGTTTCTGAAAAGATGGGCGGCGAAGCTAGTTTAGATGCAGTTGCTGTTGCCGTACGAAGACATATTCAATTGCGACCTGCGAATTTCAAGTCGCCGAAATTGCTTGAATCTGTTCGCGGGTGTAAGATTATTTTAAGAAGTGACATGTGTTTGCTTGTTATAAAACAGTGGCCGGAAGTTGAGTTTCTCAAGGAAATTGAACAAATTTTGCCAGAAGTTGACTTTAAAGCTGGTGAAAAATTTTACGTAATTGCGCGGTCAAACGAATTAGTTATACTTTGTAACTCGCGCTTTCTTCCAATTATTGAATCGCGCATTAATTCCCCTGCCAAGCTTTCTGTGAAAGTTGTTAACTTGTCAATAATTACTGTTGACGTTCAGCAGATGAACTTTGAGGTGCCCGGGCTTCTTCAGTTTTTCGCGCAGCAGTTTGAAATCGCAGGTATTAATATTGAAGATGTTTTTTCCACTCGTGGAAAGATAACATTTGTATTTGCACAGCGCGACGCGGCAAAAGCCTACGAGCGGGTAAGTGCAGCTATAGATGCGGTGAAAACAATGCCGCTTGGCAAATAGCTAGTTGAGGCATTAGTTGTGTTTTAAATTATTTCTTGCGCTTAACGTGTATTGTATTATTTAGGGGGTCTGAATTAGATGGTAGTTGATATTAAGAAAGTTCTAGAGAGTAACAAGGCGGAAATTGACGCGAAGATTGAAGAGTTTATCCCGAAGAAATTAACTCGCGAGGCAATGGAAAAAATCTGCGGTAAAGCGCGTTATGCTTATGATGTTGAAACCGCCTCGCAGTGTATTCACGGACCCGCGTGGGACTTGCTATCGCGCGGTGGAAAACGCTGGCGACCAGGGTTATTCCTACTAAGCCACGAGGCGTTTGGCGGCGACGCGAAAAAAGTAATGGACTTTGTACTAATTCCTGAAGTTGTGCACAATGGAACGTTAATGATTGATGACATTGAAGACGACTCTGCTTTGCGACGCGGGCAGCCGTGTACTCACAAGAAATACGGAGTGGACGTTGCGATAAATGCTGGCAATGCAATGTACTATTTGCCGCTTTTAGCTTTGATAAAAAACAAAGGTAAGTTTCCCGATGCGATGTTGTTAAAAGCGTATGAAGTTTACTCGCAGGAAATGATTAACATTTCTTACGGTCAGGGGATGGATATTTGGTGGCATCGGGGTAACAAGTACGACGTCAGCGAACAAGAATATCTGCAAATGTGCGCGTACAAAACCGGTACGCTTGCAAGAATGAGCGCAAAGATCGGCGCGTTACTCGCTGGGGCAAATGACGAGCAAGTTGAAGCAATTGGAAAATTTGCAGAGACAATTGGAGTTGCGTTTCAAATTCAAGATGACATTTTGAACTTAACTGGCGAAGAGTTTGCAAAAGGCAAAGGACGCGGCGAGGATATTCACGAAGGTAAACGTACGCTGATGGCGATTTACTGTTTGTCAAAAGCGGACAAGAAAGACGCCGCTAGGTTAAGGGAAATTTTGCTACAGCATCCAGACGACCAGAAGGTTATTGACGAGGCAATTGCAATTATTGAAAAGTACGGTGGAATTAAATACAGTGCAAAACGCGCTGAAGAACTAGTGGAAATCGCATGGAAGGAACTTGAACCGCTGGTTAAACAATCTCCGGCAAAAGAAGCGTTGAAAGCATTTGCAGAGTATCTAATCAAACGCAGTATTTGAAGGGTTTTGAAAATGTCACAATCGCAACTTGAACAAATTATTCGCAAACTCGTTTTGAAAAACGCGTTTGACTATGGGAAGGCACAAGCTGGCGGGGTTGTAGGTAAAGTAATTGCGGAGTTTCCCGATGCGAAGAAAGATATGAAAACAACAATGCAACTAATTGGCAAAATCGTTGCCGAAGTTAACAAGTTGAGCAAAAAAGAAATCGAAAAGCAAATGGCTTCGTTTGAATATTTTGAAAAGAAAGAAGAAGAGAAGAAACTAATTTTTCCCAACGCTGAACAAGGAAAAGTTGTTGTGCGTTTCCCACCTGAGCCAAATGGCTATCCGCATATTGGCCATGCAAAGGCGTTTTGTCTCGAATGGACTGCGGCTAGAGAAAACGGCGGCAAAGTGATTATGCGTTGGGATGACACTAATCCCGAGGCAGAAAAACTCGAATACGTAGACGCGATTCGCGAAGGTATAAAGTGGCTGAAACTCAATTGGGATGAAGAGGTTTACTGTTCTGATTGGATTCCAAAAATGTATTTGTTGAACGGGCAGTTGTTGAAACAAGGTGATGCCTATGTTTGCAGTTGTACGCAAGAGCAAACTTCTGGAAATCGCGAGAAAAAGAAAAGATGTAGTTGTGTCAATGCAAAACCAATTGAACAACTGAAGCTATGGAAAGAAATGCTGAGTGGAAAAACCGCGAAGGGAGCGGCAGTTGTGCGTCTGAAGGGAGATATGACTTCGTTGAACACAGTTATGCGCGATCCAACGTTATGGAGAATAATTGAAACCCCACATTATCGTCAGGGGACAAAGTACCACGTGTGGCCAACTTATGATTTTCAAGGTGCAGTGATGGACTCACTCCTCGGGGTAACGCACCCGCTGCGCAGCAAGGAATATGAACTGCGCGATGAACTTTACTTTTTCTTGCTAGACAAACTCAAGCTTCGCAAGCCGACGCTAGTAACGATTTCTCGGTTATCAATAACTAGAATGCCTATTTCAAAGCGTTTACTTCGATCGCTAGTTGAAAGTGGTAAATTGTGGGGCTGGGATGACCCTCGCCTGCCGACGTTGATCGGACTACGCCGCCGTGGGATTACGCCTGAAGCAATTACGAAATTCGTGCTGTCGTTTGGCCTGAGCAAAGTTGAAAGTAACCCAACGATTGACCAGCTATTATCGTTTAACCGCAAGGAACTGGAGAATTCGCCTCACTTTTTCTTTGTGCCTAATCCAGTTGAAGTGAAAATTGGAAAAGAAGTTGTTTACATTCCAAAAGCCGACGCTGACACGCTGAAAACCGGCGAAATATTCCGCTTGAAAAACAGTTTCAACGTTAAGGTAAAGAAAGTTGACAAGAAAACGCACGTAATTGACGGTGAAAACGCAGGCAACGAGTTAATTCCAGATACGAAGAAGTTACAGTGGGTTGGAAAAGATGCGTTGAAGTGCGTTGTTTATTATCCTGGCCAGCTTTTGAAAGACGATGACGAAACGTTTAATGAAAATAGTTTGAAAGTGGTTGAAGGTTTGTGCCAGAAAGAGTGCGCTGCGCTGAAAATCGGGGACGCAGTGCAGTTCGAGAGAGTTGGGTTTGCGCGTCTTGATAAAAAGGAAAAAGCAAAACTTGCGTTTGTGTTTTCTTGCTAGTTGCTTTTTTATATCGTCTGCGTTTTAGTATTACTCGAGGTTGTTTTCATGCGTTTTGAGAGAAAAGTTTGGCACTGGATTTTTGCGCTCGTTATTTTCTTAATCGGCGTTTGGGCGATAGTTCAAGCGGTTGGAAACTTTGCAGGAGGTTACTTGGCATTTCTACCGATGTTAGTTGGTGGTTTATTTTTTATTGTGGTAGTTGCCGCCGGTACTATAGTGCAGCCAACAGCGGTAGAGGTGAAAGGAAATTCAATTATGTTATTTATGCCCTTTAGCAAAATCGTTAAATTATCTGGAGTTAAATTAATTAGAATTTTTTATAGCGTTGAAGGCGGGTTTCCAACGTTATTTATTAAGCACTCTAAAGGCGAGGCTAATTTTTCTTCTTCATGGTTCCCTGATGAACTTTTAGAAGAGCTTGACAAAATCAAGCCAATTGAAGTAATTCGTTGGCCTTACAAGAGTAAAAAACTTTTTGAAAGAAAATCTAAGTAGCTATAAATATTTTTTTAGACGCTTTTTGATTCAATTATTTGTGGGTTAAAGCCGGCTTCTTTTAAACTGTAATGTGCTGCTTCAACGCATGCTCTGCGCATTTCTCCAAAAACGTGCATTTTTGCGCCTTTGTCTAGTACGATTTTTCTCTCCATAATTGTTCTTTTTAAGTGTTCGCCGGCACGGTAGGGACTTGGTGGTAGTGCAATGTAGCGCTTACCTAATTTTTTTGCCATTTGCTCTAGTTTAAGTTGGTTTAATTGATTGTGAGTCAGCATGTCTGCAATTGTTGATGGCAACGCGCGGTGTTTTTTCATTTCAAACGCTACATCGCTAAGTATGTCTTCGTTAGTTTAAAACGCCATTGCGAGAATTGCATTGGGGTTTTTCTTAACTCGCTGAATTTCTCTCTTGTAAAATCGATTTGTTGCCGCGATTGAACGAAACATGCGTTCAGTGTATGCGTCGCTGTCTGCAACCATTTGGGCTAGATTCGCTCGCGTTAGTGGTAATTTTTTCTGCGTAGCTCGCGGCGGGTGATTGAAATAGTCAAATGTGTAATGCGGGTGTATAATTACTGCAACGTGGGAAATGGGTTTCATTGGTATAAAGCCAGCGCCGTAAGCTTATAATACCTTTTTCTTGCTATTTGTTGTACTGCACAGGATATTAGTTTTCAATTTTTCATGACTGTGTGATAAAAGTAGATATAAACCAATGAGAATAGTTTGAGGTGTATGTAAAGGTATGGCTAAGTCTTATGTTAAGTTCGCGACTCCTGTAGATGTACAGGCTAAAGCACTGCAAGTTGTTGAATCTGCAAAAGCAGCTAACGGTGTACGTAAAGGTACAAACGAAGCTACAAAGGCAATTGAACGCGGCGAAGCGAAACTAGTTATTATTGCAGAGGACGTTGACCCAGAAGAAATTGTAATGCACCTACCTGCAATTTGCGCAGAGCGTGCAATTCCGTTTCTATTTGTTGCGGCTAAGAAAGATCTAGGCGCAGCTGCTGGTCTAAAAGTCGGCACTGCTGCTGTTGCTATAACTGCCGCAGGTTCAGGAGAATCTACATTGAAGGAATTGGCTTCTAAGTTTGTTCCAGCTAAACAGGAAAAGAGTTGAAATTTTTAAATGGTTGAAAAAACTGAAAGTGAAAAAACCGCTGCATCGGCTCACAAGGGTAAAAAAGAAGAAAAGAAAGAGGGCAAGCGGGAAGAAAAAGAAGTGAAAAAGGAAGAGAAGAGTGAACCGCAAAAGGAAACTACTGAAGGCGTAGCAAAGCCAGTTGAATCAAAAGCTCCAGCTGAGAAGCAAGAATTAGAAATTGACGGAGTAATTGCACAGATTACTGAAATTGTTGGCAAAACCGGTGTGTTTGGTGAAGTTAACCAAGTGCTTTGTAAGGTGCTTACTGGTCGCGATAAAGGCCGTATTATTCGCCGCAATGTAAAGGGTCCAGTGCGTGTAAAAGATTATTTAGTTTTAACTGAAAGCGAGCGCGAAGCTAGGCCGTTGCGCCAGAAGAAAAAGAAAACAATTGTAAGATGAGGTTTTGTGAAAAATGGTAATTTGTTCATTTTGTTCTAGAGACGCGGCAGCTGGCCGTGGGATTAAATTGTTTCACAAAGATGGTTCTTCGAACTTTTTTTGTTCGCACAAGTGCGAATGTAACTTCAAGTTAAAACGAAAGCCAGCTAACTTGAAGTGGACGAAGAAATAGAGGTTTTAAAATGCCGCTTAGCCAAAGGTTCGAGGCTGTTGAACTTCAAAAGAAATGGTCCAAAAAATGGGCCGATGATGAAGTTTACGCATTTGACCCAAAGAGTAAAGCGCAAATTTATTCAATTGACTCCCCGCCGCCATTTACCTCAGGCGCGTTGCACATGGGGCACGTGCTCTCGTATGCTTATTTTGACTTTGCTAGTCGATTCAAGAGGATGAAAGGGTTTAACGTTTTCTACCCGCAGGGTTGGGACTGTCAGGGGTTTCCAACTGAGGTAAAAGTTGAAAAGATGCACGGTAAGGAAAAGCTAAGCAGGGCGGAGTTCAAAAAGAAGTGCGTTGAATTCACATTGGAAAACATCACGAAGATGAAAAGCCAAATGGAGCGAATGGGTTTTGCGCCAGACTGGAAATACGAATACCGGACAATTGACCCAAGTTATCACAAAAAGGTACAACTATCAATTTTGAAGATGTATGAAAAGAAGTTAGTTTACAAAGAGAAACACCCGGTTTTATTTTGTATTAACTGCCAAAGTGCAATTGCAAAGGCAGAAACTGACGACGTTCAGCGTGAAACTAAATTAAATTATTTAAATTTCACAGTTGACAGCAAGCCATTTTCAATCGCGACAACGCGGCCTGAACTTCTCCACGCGTGCGTTGCTGTGCTGGTTAACCCTACAGACGCTCGTTTTGCAAGTTACATTGGTAAAAACGCAGTTACTCCATTTGGAAAAGAAGTTAAAATAATTGCTGATAGTGAAGTAGACGCGGCTTTTGGAACTGGCGCGGTTATGGTTTGCACTTTTGGAGACAAAGCCGACGTTGCATGGATGTACCGCTATAAGTTGCCTTTCATCGAGGCGCTTGACAATTACGGCCGTTTGGTAAACGCCGGCGAGTTTAATGGTTTAAAGATTCACGAAGCGCGCGAGAAAATCCTAGAGCAACTAAAAGAAAAAAGTGTGTTGACAAGGCAAGAAACACTTCAACAAACTGTAAAAGTTCACGATCGTTGCAATAAGCCAGTTGAGTTACTTTCAAGTATCCAGTGGTTCATGGCATTGAAAGACTGGTCGCAGAAGATTAAAGACGCTGGCCAAAAGGAAATGACGTGGTATCCGTCGTTTGCAGTTCAATATTTAATTGACTGGGCGAACTTTATTGATTTTGACTGGGTTATCTCGCGCCAGAGAATCTACGGTACTCCGTTACCGTTTTGGAACTGCGACAAGTGCGGCAAAGTTTACCCTCCGAAGGAAAGCGAATTGCCAGTTGACCCAGCGTTGCAAGAATTCCACTTGAAGAAATGCGATTGCGGCGGCGCAATAAAGGGAGAAGTTTCCGTATGTGACTGCTGGGTTGACTCGAGTATTTCGCCGCTTGTGATTGCTAACTGGCCTGAAAAGGACTGGGAAAAGCTATACCCTGCGTCGTTGAGGCCACAGGGGTTGGAAATTATACGCACGTGGGCGTTTTACACTACTTACCGTTGCTTGGCGCTTACTGGCAAGGCGCCGTTCAAAGACGTGCTTATTAATGGAAGTATTTTAGGAACAGATGGAAAGAAAATGAGCAAAAGCCTTGGCAATTACGAAGATCCAGAAGCACTTCTTGCGAAGTTCCCCGCCGATTCTCTAAGACAATGGGCTGCGCTTTCTGGAGTAATGGCAAAAGACCGTCCATTTGCCTATAAAGATATTGAATACGCGAATTCCTTCTTAATCAAGTTATGGAACGCTGCTAAATTCGTTGAAAAGGCGCTTGAAGGATATAAAGAACCCAAAGAAAAGAACTTTTCGATAACGGATAAGTGGATTTTGTCCAGTTTAGCAAAGACAACTGCAGTTGCAACCAAAGCGTTGAACGAGTATGACTACTACGTTGCGATTAACGCTGTTCACTCTTTCTTCTGGCACCAATTTTGCGATTATTACCTTGAAGATGTAAAATATCGTATTTATGAAGACGCGGCAAATAAAGGCGAAGCACAGTATTGCTTACGCGAAGTGCTCAAAACAACGCTTAAGTTACTCGCACCGTTTGCGCCGTTTGTCACTGAAGAGCTATTCCATGAAATGGGCTTCGCCAGCGAGGAAAAAGTCAAATCTATTCACGTTTCCAGTTGGCCCGTCGAAGTGAAAATACCAGCTGACGAACAGGCAGAGAAACTAGCGGTCCTACTGCACGAGGTAATTGCCCAAGCAAGGAAGTTCCGCAGCTCGAAACAGATATCTCTCAGTGAGGCAATCGCGAGTGGGGATATTGGCGTTCCAGAAGCGCTTTTAGGCGACTTTGGCGATATTGAGATAGATATAAGCAAAATCGCTAGGATTAAAACCCTGAATGTTTCAAAGAACAATGAACTTTCTATTAATTTTAAAGTTTAAAGAGTTGATTATTTTATGGCTAGATTACATACGCGAAAAAAGGGCAAATCCGGGTCTAATAAACCAGTTACAAGCAATGCAAAGAAATGGGTGGGCTATTCCAAGGAAGAACTAGCTACTTTTATTGAAACTTTCTTCAAAGAAGGTAAAACAGAAGCTAAAATTGGGCTAATCCTACGCGATCAATATGGGGTGCCAAGCGTTAGGGAAATTACTGGAAAAACCATTTCTCAAATACTTGCAGAAAAGCAACTTACACCGAAATATCCTTCGGATTTAGTTGCGCTTTTACAAAAAGCGGTTACTGTAATGAAACACTTAAAGAAAAATCCAAGTGACAAGGCAAACAGGACGAAACTAGGTCACATTGAAGCTAAAATAAAACGTTTAGTGGTATATTACCGAGGTAAACAACTACCTGCAAAATGGAAATACGACCCAGAAACCGCAGCGCTTATCGTAAAGTAGAAAAAATGGTGAAAAATATTTATGGCAGTTAAGAAAAAAGCAATTGACACTTGGAAAGTAAAACAGTGGTTTACATTAATTGCACCAAAGCTATTCAACGAAGTTGAAGTAGCGCAAGTGCCAGCACAAGATCCAGTTCACTTGCTTAATAGAATTATCGAAATGCCATTAAAAGACATTACGAAAGACTTGTCACACATGTACATAAATGTGAAATTGCGAGTTGAAGAGATAAAAGGCAAAAACGCCTATTCAAAATTCATCGGCCACGCGTTGGCACGCGAGCACATTCAAGCTCTAGGCCGTCGAAACAGGTCAATGCTTTACAACATTTTGCCAGTCAAGTCAAGCGACGGCGTTGAATTCACAGTAAAAGTGTTAATTGTAACAAACGGTAAAGCCAGTTCCTCACAGCGCCACGTATTGCGTTCAACACTTGCAACTTCATTGCGAAATAAAATCTCCAACGAAGACTTCGGCAAGTTCATCAACGAGGTTCTCCGCGGCAAAGCGTCGACTGAACTACTCGGCGAATTGAAAAAGCTCTTTCCAATAAAGAGAATTGAAATCTACAAAACTGAATTAAAAGAAGTGTTTGACATAGAACAAGTCGAATCGCAGGAAAAACCAGCTGAACAGCCTGAAACGCAGGAAGAACAAAAAGAAGAAGCTGAAGAAAACACACAAGCAAACGAAGTACCTGCTTAACTTCTTACCCCTTTATTTCTTAATTTTTATTTTTTTTCTTTAATTTTCTCTTTTTTTTGCTGTTTATTTCTAAAGTAGCTGTTGTTATGCTTCTGGCTTTTCTTCGCCTCTCCTGAAAGTGCGGTCAAAATCACTAAGGCCAGTTGCTGAGTCATCGTACAATATTTTCCGGTTGGTGTATACTTTTGCTTTTAATCTAAATGCTTTAATTGCATTTACTATTGCTTTGCGGGCTTGTTCATCTAGGCGCCTAAACGTGTGTTCAACTTCAGCAAGTTGCGGCGCATTTGGGCGAATTTTTGTTTTTTTAACGTGACCGCCAGCGCGTACTGCTATAGATATAAATCCAGATTTAGGTTCTCCGCGCGTATCTTGCAGGTGGTAGTTTGATGTAATTTCAACTGAGTGGTGCACGTTCGGCACGCGGCCCGTAGCAAGTTTTTCATGGTTTAAATGATCTAGTACCATTGCAATGCGTTTAACTGCGGCTACTCGGCCTCTGGTGGTTAGTGCCCCTGATTCAATTACATATTGCGCTTCGTGATATACAAAGTCAGTGCGGCCAGTTGATGTTCTGCGTACAATCATTGGAGTTTCTAAACGAGCGTGAGTTGTATTTCGGGTTATTTCAATAACATTACGTTCCTGCGTAGTGCTTTTCGACATATTTTCACCTAACCTAATTGACGTAAATTAGATTTAAAACACATCTGTTTTTGCCTAGATTTCCTTTATCATTTTAAAACGCTGTACTTGCAGCCCGAATTTAGAATAGCAAGCCTGCGCGTTTTTGTTTTGCACGTTTACAGTTAGCCCGAACTGTGCGGCGTGTTTTTTCTTTCCCCACTTCTCCGCTTCGGCTAGCAAACGTGTAGCGATTCCTTTCCTGCGGTATTCTTTCTTTACAAAAAGTTCAGAAATGTACGCTTCTAATTTAATTACATAGCATTTTGGCAAAGTTTTTAGTTCAACTAGAATGTGCCCAGCGCATTTTCCGTCGATTTCTGCAATAAACACTACTGCCTTTCGTGTTTTTAATATTTTTCTTATGAATGGCGGATAAAAATCAGTGTGTTTTTTCTTTAACCTATAAATGCGATGCACTTGCGCGTTTAAACGCATTAACTTCTTCCAGTTTTCCAAAAGTAACGGAACATCAACAAGAGTTGCTTTGCGAATTGTGATTTTGTTTGTCACGCTATTTCTACCACAAGCTTATTTTTTCCCTCTGGGTGCAGGAAAACTTGCTTTCCAGCAGTAATGTTTAAGTAATCTGCCAATGTCTTTTTAATGCGTACAACCAATGAGTTGCCACTCTTCGCAATTGTTCCCCTTTCGCTTAATCCAGTTAGTCCAAGTTTCTTAGCTTTATTAAATGCAACTTTGGCGCTTTGCTCAGTTAGTAAAGTTTCCCCACACTTTGAGCAGATCCACCCTTCAAATTCACCTAGTTCGTGGCCTAAATATTCTTCAGTAACTTTCCCCCTTTTCACTTCAGTATAACACATTGGACACTTCATTTTTACTCCACCCAATAAACCGTAATGACGGTTGTTTCTTTTTCAGTACTTTCAAAAACCACTTCAACATTACCCATTTTAGAATGCCAACGGCCAGATTCGCCCTCTGTTTTCGCGAACCACTTCATTCCCCTTCCAAGGTACAGTTTTACTTCTTCTGGGCTTATGTTCCGTTCATACATGCGCTTCAATGCATGTCCTGTGAACGTGGTTTTCATAAAGTAATTACCCGTAAGTATACTAATTACTAGTAATTAAAAGGGTTATGTTTAAGTTTTTTCAACAGTTCCTTTGTCCGCATTTACTATGATAAGTTCGTTGTCTGTAAATATTTTTGTTGCGTTTTTCGTGCCGACAATACAAGGAATTCCCAATTCTCTTGCAACTATTGCTGCGTGTGATGTTACCCCGCCTTCATCGGTGACAATTGCAACTGCTTTTTTCATGAACGGCGTGTATTCTGGATAAGTAGTCTGTGCAACTAATACGCAGCCGCTGCGCACTTTAAGTAAATCGCTTTTTGTTTTTACAATTACTGCTGGCCCAGTTGCTGTGCCTCCGTTGGCGGGTTTTCCCTTTGTTAAACTTACATTCGGCGCTCTAGTTTCTTGCGTTTCTAGCTTTGTAATTGAAATAAATTCAACCTTTCCCTTGTACAAATAGGCGACTTCGCCGTTTACGCGTTTCTTTGTATCGCTTAAATTTGGGATAATGTTTTTCTCAAGAAAATCTACAATTTCTCGCCGCGTTAAATTAATTATTTCATTGTATGTGAAACCTTTGCCTTGCAGCAGCTTTGTTAAATGAATGTAAAATTGCCTCATATTAACGAGGAACTTTTTCACAATGTCAATGCGGTGCGTGCGTAGAACGACGTACTTGTTAACGATTTGCGCTAACTTTTGCGTATTTGCATCTAATGTTTTTAGCGTCTCTTCAAACGCCTTTTTGTTCTCCTTTATTTTATCAACTATTTTGTCGTCAATATTCGCAGACTGTTTAATTTGCTCTTCAAAATACACTTTGTCAAACAAATCTTCTTGCAGTGAATATTCTCCTTGCCAAGACCACTTTTCAACAAGCCGCGTTAAATCCGAGCGAGTATATTTGTCTT
>JAZDHP010000038.1:0-5649 GCA_043805855.1 Microcaldota archaeon | reverse complement strand
CTTTTTATCAACAATGCCACAGGCGATACAATACTCGCGCAAGACAATTATTGCCGCGATTATAATAGTTGGCTTTCTCTTTTCGCTTATTCCAATTCTTCCAGGAAGCCAAAGCGTTTCAGATGTTGCTGGTAATTTCATTGAAGTTACAGCAGCGTTTGCGCACTATGCTGGACCTTTATCTCGCACAATTGCTGAAGAAAATCCAACTGATGCAGGTTTTCTAGCCGGTGCATTTGGAATACTTAATCCAATTATCTTACTACTTGTTGCGATTTTAATCGCGTGGAGTGCAATTGAAATACTATTATCTAAAAAACGCGAAAAACTCGCCCTTATATTTGCCGCAGCTGCGTTAGTTGGGGTTTTAGTACATGATGTAATTGGCGAATTTGCAGTTACGCTTGGGCAAAATATCGGATTGCGTTTATTGTCAACACTCGGTAAATTATTACTTGCAAATGACGTATTTTCCTATTTACTCGTTGCAACTATAGCGTCAATGATAGTTTTTATTTGCAGTAAAGAAGAACAACGTAACGACGCGGCTTTACTCGCGCCTCTTGTAATTTATCCAGTTGCTTATATTGGTCTTAACAAATCTAAATTCATCGTACACTTAGGCGTAGCGCTTGTAGTTACCGTCGGGGTTTTAATTGGAGAAATTATTAACCGCGCGAAGTTCATTCACGAGTTTTTCAAAGTTGGCGACAAGCTAGACGTTTCTCTCAAGTGGACAACTGGATTTGCAGTTGTTTTATTAATTATACTTGGCAGCGTGCAAGTTTTTGGTTTAGAAAACAAAGCTCCTGGCGTTTTCAATACAATGGCAGGCGCAGGTTACTCGCAAATTTCGCCAGACTGGCTTCTTGCAATGGACTGGTTGAAAAACAACACTAGTTATCGTAATCCAACGCTCGACGCCGTATGTGTAGCTAAGTTTGGCAGCGATTGTAGAGTTATCAGCTGGTGGGACTACGGGCACTGGACTAGTTTCTTAGGTGAAACGAAGACTGCACTTGACCCTGGGAATTCATTTGAATTTCTTGACCAGCAAGTAGCCTATGGTTTTGTTGACAATGCGACGGCGTTTAACAAAATAGTTGAATTTCACAACGCAACGCACGTGTTAGTTGATTATGAATTAATTGAAAAATGGGGTGCACTTGTATTCCTTTCTGGAACTTGCCAGAAAACAGCAGACAACGCGACCGCAATTCGCGCGCCGTTTTGCCCGAATGAAAGGCAAATTAAAGACTGGCAACGTGGCGCTGGCGCTTCTGAATATGAGCTAGAGCACCAGTTTGACCGTTTAACTGTGAAAGGTCAATGTCCATTTGCTCAAAGCATGGCTTTACTTCAAAGTTCTTTTGGTCCAACTTATTGCTTGTCACAAGATCAGATAATTCCGGTTGATCGCAGCGGCTTACGAACTGACTTAGCTCGTGGGTTTAAGTCAATTGACCTAAAAAGCAAAATTGAAAATGTTGACTTGAACACAAGTTACTTAATTTCAGTTAGCCAAAACGTTTTGATAGATGCAAACCCGAATTTATCTTTATTTGGGCGTAATAGTTCAATTGTCAACGCGGCTTATACGCGATTATACCTTTTTGAAAACTTACCTGGCTATAAATTAGTTTATAGTAGTCCGTTAGGCGAGGTAAAAATATTTGAACGAACTTTCAATACTAAATAAATAATGCAAAAACCATGATTAACTTTAATTTCAACGAAAACAAAAAACTCGCATTGTGCCTCGCGGTTTTCCTCGCGTTTAGCTTAACTTCGTTTTTCCTTCCTTTTTTTTCTACAGACGAATATGGCTACATGGCCAGCGGAATGGAAATCAAAGAAGGCACCTTTGCAAACGTCGGAGACATCAACCGCTTTCCATTATTTCCATTTATGCTAAGCGCAGTTTATTCAATTCTAGGCTATTCCGAGTTCATTACTAAACTTCTCATGCTTGTAATTGGAATTCTAACAATTTACATTTTTCATGAAAAACTAGCAAAGCCAGCACTTGGTGCAGAAAAAGCATTTCTTGCTACGCTAGTTTTTGTTTCAAATCCCTTTTTCCTTTACCTTTCAACGCGCGTTCTCTCTGAACCACTGTTCTTTTTATTGTTAATAACTGGAATTTTTCTATTGACTAAATTTGAAAACGTTGCTTATGCTTTTGTTTTTGGAATTGTAAGCGCGACGTTATTTCTAACTCGCTATATTGGAGTAATTATTTTGCTGGTTGCCGCTTTGTTTTTGCTTTGGAAGCACAAAAACGTTTTTGCAATTCCGGTTAAAAGCGTAATTTGTGCAGTTTTTGGTTTTGTATTAGCATTATTGCCTTGGTTTTGGCTGAGCGAACAAACAACTGGCAGCTTTTTTGCATTAGCACTTAAATTTTTCTCTCAGCAAAGTGTGCTAAATGAAGCAACGTTTTCCCTTCCAGATAAAATTCCATTTTACTTAATTTTTATCCCATTTTTGCTTCTCTTTGCAACGCCGTTGTTATGGAAAGGAGCTGCTGATTTCTACAAGCGCGGTATAGCGTCGAACAAAACGCTAACTCTCGCAGGAATTACTGTTGTAGTTTTTTGGCTTGCGATGGAAGTTTACGGTGTTTTCAACGTCGCGTTGCTGCGCTATATTGTACCAATTATTCCTTTTCTTGCGCTTTTCGCTGGAAACGTTGAGTTACCATTCAAGTTTGCAGGTTTTCAAATTAACAAGAAAATTTTCTATTCGTTTATTGTTCTTAATTTATTAATTGCCTCAGGTGTATTTGTGTTTTTTGCAAGTTATCCAAAATATATTGGTTATAAAGAAGCTGGGCAATGGGCTGCTGAAAACTGCGCGTCGATCAATTCTAACATTCAAAAGGTAATGGAACACTATAGCGGTAAATATAACTCAATTCCCGCACAGTGCACTGTAATTAGCGGCTACGATGGCGCGTTACAGCCAGCCGACGACCAGACGCTTGTTTTTGAAAGCCACGGCGTTAAAATTTACAATTATTTTGAAAGTAAGGGATAATAAATGGTTTTTTGCTTTAGGGTTGACATTGACAGCGCCTATGGAATGCGCAACGGCGTACCGAACATTTTAGACCTCCTGCGTAAGCTAGATATACCTGCTACTTTTTTTGTAGTTACTGGCGGCGAAAGTGGTTTATTTGAACTAGTACGTTACCCGCGCACTAATTTGCCAAACGCAGCTGCTGGCGTGAAACTTCCAGCTAGTGAAATCGTGCGTATGTTAGTTGCGCCGTACAATTTTGCAGTTAAACACGCTGACACGCTACGCGACGCAATGAAAAACGGCCACGAAGTTGGCTGTCATGGTTGGAAGCACCGTGAGTGGACCCGCGCTTTGAATCGCATTGATGTCAACGACCGTTTTTCCAAAATAACACGCGTTTTTAACGAAACTTTTGGATTTGCACCGTTGTGTTTCGCTGCGCCTGCATTTCAAACAAACTTAGCAGTACTAGCCGCGTTGGATAAGTTTGGATTTCAAGCAGCCGGGGACCTTGACGGAAACGCTCCTTTTCATCCAATTGTTGGCGAAACGCACTTTAGACACGTGCAAGTACCGGTAACATTGAAAGATGCTTACACTAGGCCGTTAATTGAAGGTTTACACTTCGATGGGTATAGTGACGCCGCAATTGTAAGGGAAATAACCAAGCGCATTGCCGAGCAAGAGCAACAATTTGGATTTTCGTGTTTTTACTGTCATGATGTTTTTGAAGGGATAAACAAGTTTAATTTACTTAAAGACGTCTTAACTTTTGTAAAACTAGAAGGAATTGAAACAGCTACAATTACGCAAGTTGCGAAAAATTGTAAGAAAGAAAAACAGGTGAATTTACAATGAACAAAATTGGAATCGTCGGCGCAGGTACAATGGGTGTGTCACTAGCCGCGCTTTTTTTAGCAAAAGGTTTTAACGTTATTGTAAAAACCCGCAGGAAAGATGAAATTACAAAAATACGCGAAAAAATTCAACTATTTGCTTCTAAAATGACGCCAAACTTAAACGCGTCGCTTGAAATTGCACTTGATTATTCTATGCTGAACAATTGCGATTTTGTAATCGAAGCAATTGAAGAAAACGAAATAGCTAAAAAAAGCGCGCTCGTGGAAATTGAAAAACATTGCCCAAACGCGGTTTACTGTACAAATACATCTTCGTTATCTGTAACTCAATTGGCAAAAGCTTTGCAAAAGCCAGAAAAGTTAATTGGAATGCACTTTTTTAATCCGGCGCATAAAATGCAATTAGTTGAAGTAATAGCGACGCCATTTGCAACTCAAGAAAATATCAATGCAGTTGTTCAACTTGCTCAAAGTATTGGCAAAACGCCGGTCATTGTAAAAGACGCGCCTGGCTTTATTGTAAATCGCTTACTAATGCCTTTTCTCCTTGACGCGGTAAAAATAAACGAAGCGGGCGTTGCAAGTTGTAAAGATATTGACACTGCAATTAAACTTGGGTTAAACCACCCGCTTGGTCCATTTGAACTACTTGACCTAATTGGCTTAGATGTTTTCCTTTCAATTGCCGAACAGTTAAAATTAGAAAAGCTAAAAAGTGTAGTTGAACTAGTAAAACAAGGCAAACTCGGAAGAAAAACAAAAGAAGGATTTTACAAATATTAAGTAGATTTAGATTATTGCGCTTGGCTTTGTGCTATAAATATTTCGGTTAGTTTTTTAGCGTGCTTTTCTTCTGCAGTTATATATTCAATACCTTCCTGCGTAAGTGCACTTCTAATAGTACCGTTTAATTTGCCAACTGTAAACAAACCTTTCTTTACAAGATAAACTTGGCTATCCCATCTGCTTCCCCTTTGTTTTTTAGACAGTCTATAACCTGCAGCTTTAAGGGCTTTGACTAACTTTTCGTCAACAGGCTTGTTTTTAAGCAGCTGAATTTGAAAAAGTCTGCGCGGCTTTTGTAATAAAGTTGGTTCATGGGTTGGAGTAAAAACTTCAGTGTCGTAGTGAATCGCTTGCACTATCGGGTGATCTCGTAGTGCAATTGTAACGCTAGTATCCTTTTCGCTCGCTATTCTAAATGTGCGAATAAACCTAAACGGTCCCTTTGGAATTTCCATCTCATAAAATTCGGGAGGTAAAACTCGTCTACGATGTATTTCGGCTATTGCTTCAAGAATTGGTTGCATCATTTTGTTTCAACTCTTCCAATTGGCTTTGCTGGAATGCCAACTACAATAGCATGTGGCGCAACGTCTTTTGTTACGACTGCCCCTGCGCCTACCACCGCTCCTTCTCCGATGCAGACGCCTGGCAATATTGTAACGTTTGCGCCTAGGTAGACGTTTTTCTCAATTACTACTTTTTTGAAGATGCATTTTTCTCCGCGCCAAACTGGAGAACTATCATGCGCGAATATGTTGTTGCGAAAGCCAATGCCAACTCCGTCGTGAATTTCAACGAGCGATTCCTTAACTTCTGGCGGTTGGTCTATAAACGCAAGGTAACCAATCCAAACGTCTTTTCCAATTTTCACGCCACGCAGTTTATTAGCCCAGATGCGAATGCAACTAAACGGGCCGAACACAGCTAGCGGGGTTAAAACTATTCCGAATAACCGATGCAGAAATTCACGTAAGTTCAT
>JAZDHP010000037.1:0-5186 GCA_043805855.1 Microcaldota archaeon | reverse complement strand
GGAAGCGACGCGTTTACACTTACAGTTGAAAAAGAAATTGAAAAACCCGGAAGAAGGCCAAAAGAAAAAATACTAGATTACATCGCGCGTGAAAAGCAGTACATTGACTACGCCGGCTACATAAAACACAGGAAGAAAATCAAGAATATAGAGTAGAAAATAAAAACAAATATCAAAATACAAAAAATAAAGAAAACAAACAAATGTGAAAAAAGAATGAAAGGAAATTCCGTTTATGTCATTGGAGCAGGAATGTCTAGCTTTGGCGAACACTGGAACTCTTCACTCCGCGAGTTAATAGTCGACGCTGCTGTAAAAGCAATTGCAGATTCAAAAATAGAAGGAAAACAACTACAAGCAGTTTACGGCGGGTGCATGGCATCAGGCGTACTAACAGGCCAAGAACACGTCGGCGCTTTAATTGCAGATTACCTCGGACTAAATCCACTTCCATCAACTCGCCTTGAAGCCGCATGCGCTTCGGGAAGCGTCGCAATGCGCAATGGAATAATGGCAGTTGCATCTGGTTTCTACGACGTCGTCGCAGTTGGCGGCGTAGAGAAAATGACAGACGTTTCAACAGAAACCGCTTCAACTGCATTAGGCGGCGCAGGCGACGAAGAATGGGAGTTGTTCAACGGCGTAACTTTTCCAGGGTTATATGCATTAATGGCACGCAGGCACATGCACGAGTTTGGAACAACAGAAGAACAAATGGCAGCAGTTGCTGTAAAGAACCACGCGAACGCCGCGAAGAACAAATACGCACAATTTCAAAAAGAAATTTCAATTAAAACAGTTATGAACTCGCCTTACGTGGCAACTCCGTTGAAACTATTTGACTGTTCGCCTTTAACTGACGGCGCAGCTGCAGTTATCCTAGCCAGCGAAGAAGTTGCGAAGAAAATTTGCGAAAAACCAGTGAAAGTAATTGCAAGTGCACAAGCGAGCGACACACTTGCACTTGCAAACCGAAAAGAATTCACTGGAATAAAAGCAACGAGAATAGCTGCCAAGGAAGCTTACGCACAAGCAGGGGTAAAATTGAAAGACATTAACTTAGCTGAAGTGCACGACTGCTTTACAATTGCAGAGTTAATGGCAATGGAAGACCTTGGATTTTGCGAAAAAGGCAAGAGTGGCGCTATGGTCGAAGCAGGCGAAACTGCGTTGAACGGTGCAATTCCAATTAACACCTCCGGAGGATTAAAGGGGTGTGGTCACCCAGTTGGAGCAACTGGCGTAAAACAAATCGTAGAAGTCACATGGCAACTGCGCGGAGAAGCTGGCGACCGTCAAGTAAAAAACGCCGAGATTGGCCTAACGCACAACGTCGGCGGAACAGGCGCAACAACAGTTGTGCACATCTTAAAGAAAGATTTCTAAGAGGTAATTATTACATTTATGGCGCAATCAATTCCAAGAATGTGGCGAAATCAAAAGCAACGCTATAGTTTACTAGGCGTAAAATGCGAAAACTGTAACGAAAGTTTTTTCCCCCAGCGAAAGATTTGCCCAAACTGCCGCAGGAAAGGCAACATGAGTGAATGCAAACTACCGCACACTGGCAAAATCTTCTCTTTTTCTTTGCTTTACGGTTCGCCTGAAGGTTTCGAGTATGAGGTGCCTTACTTTATTGGACTAATTGAACTGGACAACGGCGTGAAAATCCTGGCACAGATTGTCGACAGCAACGCGGACAAGGTAAAAATCGGCGCAAAAGTAAAAATGATGTTCAGAAGAGTACAAGCAGGAACAGCCTCAGACGCAATTGCATACGGCTACAAGTTTAAAGTCGTTTAGCTTCTTTTAAATAAGCTATTCCAAAAGTAAACGAATTGGCCAATTAACGGATTTGAACTTGTCGGCGCAGCTGGCGGAGTTTTCACTTTACCTCTTGCGCTTATTACTTCAGAAAAGTGACTCACGCTTAACTTTAGTTTTTCCTTACCTTTTTCTTTAATTGTTATAAACTGCGCGTCGCTGTAAAACGGTAAAATTACCTCGTAATAAAATGGCCCTTTTGTATCTTCAGTGTCAAAAACTTCAGTTGAAATTGAAAACGTTTTCTTAAAACGCACTTTACCACTCGACATCACAGCTGCTTCGTATGGACCAGCTTGGCGCACATTCTCGTACATAGTTTCTGTAACAAAAAGATATTCCTTTGAAAGCTGACCATTATCATACTTTAACCCCAGCACGTAAACTTTTGTCAACTGCGGAGAACTACCTTGTTTCTCTGCTGTATTTGCATTAGAAGCAGCGTTAACAAGTACAAGCGCGAACATAAATAAAATTACAAAAACAAACTTTTTCATTACGTGCACCTCCCTTCAATACATTTCTTACCACTAGAACAACTAGGCAAACACAACGTATTACAAACACTACCCGAATTAACCGAACCCGTTCGCCTAATTATCTCCAAACACAATAAACGCTCATTAACCTGGCCAAAACCACGACCCCAGGAAAGATCATTAACTTCAAATTGACGAGCCATAATATTATTCGCAGTATTAGTAAGAATATTAGGCGCAATGCAACCTATTTCATTATAACACCTAACTTCAACGTCAAATAACGGATCTCTAGCGCGCAAACAGTCAAGCACTCCATCAACACCACAGCCGTTGCCAACTAAATCACGCCAAGGAGCATTTGTTAAACATTGTTGAACCGCAATATACTTATTTGGAGAATCAGGATAATAACAAACTTTTTTCAATTTTTCGCTAAACTCATCATAGTTACTTCTTGTCATATCTGCATCGCCTACTATATATTGATCATGAATATTACCTACACTATGCCCAGATTCATGCACATATACTTTAGTTAAACGAACCAGATCGTCATAATCATCGACAGAAAGAAAAGTGATTCCACCAGATACGCGGCTTCTAAATTTCCATCCAATTAGCCCTATTGGAATTTTGTTTTCAAAAGGACAAGACGAAGCTAGTGTAGTAATAGCCTGAGTTGCTTCTCTTCCACTTTTCGTTTCACCTGCTTCAAACCCACTTACATGACCGGGAATATTAACATAAAAAAAATTAAATTTATTTGAAGTTGATTTAAACGGCTCTACACTCAATAAACCATAATTACTTGCGTCAACTAGCGGCATAGCAAATTCATTATACTCTTCAACACCCAATACTATTCTATTATTATCAACACCCGATACGGGAATTTGTCTGTCATCCACATTAACGAAAGTAAACACTACGTTTATCGCGTTCTTTTTTATGCCGTCCCTTTCATTTACAAGCCGACACCCGTTACTTATAACAAAATCCCGTTCAGTACACTTGTTATTCTCGCATAGTTTAACAAAATAATTCCCTTCTCTCTGCGCGATTGAATCCCAAACGCCAATATACTTGCCATCTCTAGCGCGTTCATCTCCCTTCAGCCCATCATCGTACAAATTTATCCTTTGAACAAAAACAGGTTTGCTTATACCCCTTGACCTCCTAAAAACACTATTACTACTTTCACTTTGACGTCTAAATATATCGACGCTCAAAGTTCCACCATGTGAATCAGTTGGTTCAGCTGTAATTTCAAAAATAGTAACTGGCACTCCCGCAGGCGGGCTAACTTGAATAAAAACAGCGTTAACGCTACCTAACATAAAAAGAAAAACAGCAAAAAACAAAACACGCATACAAACAACTTACCTTTACAAATTTAAAACACTTGCTATTTAGCTAACGCCAGTTAACTAACCTATTTATTTCTCAACAAGCTATTATTTTTACAATGAAACAAGTTAACACGCGGGAAATTGCTTTGTTAGGCTGGAGAAAAGGGCAGGGAACGCATTACATTAAAGGCCGCACCGTAGTTGTAACTCCTAAAATAGCAATTGTAATCCCGCGGCCAATGAAATGGCGGCCTCGAGAACAAGTCACCTGGCAAAGTGGTAAAGCAATTGTAACTTCGCATTTCTTTCCAGTTGGTGAAGTAGTTGCATACCCGCGGCCGGAAGATATGAAGCACTTTAGAAACCTTGCAATAGTAGAAGATCCTGAAGGCAGAGAAAAAGGTATTCATAAAGGAGGGCCAGCTGAACGACACCGCGGTTCAATAGGATCAATTGGAGTAGTAAAAGACGTTAAAACAATTCCCTTTGCAACGCTTACCCACGTGCAGTCACACTTTGTAACTGGAAAAACAAAAGGAACACTACCGCGCGCGTTAGCAACTAAATACGCAGGATGGAGACTACTAGCGTTGCAAGAAGTTTTCAAAAAAGCCGCAAAGCACAACTTATCCATAGTTGTTGAAAAACAAGTAATAACCGCAAGGAAAAGATCGAAATTATTTCTAAAAGAATTGCACGAAGCCGCCAGCCGCGCTAAATACAACTCAATAAACGATGACGAAGCAGGAATTATATTCGTACCAAACAGCGGGGCAAACCCAAATGACTAATCATTACCAAACAGCGATGGAAGGCTGGAAGCGCAAAGAAGGCCCGCACTTAATTAACGGCCGCCGAGTTGTAAAACTTCCAAAAATGGTAATCGTCATGCCACCGCATTCAAAGTTACGCCAGCGCGAAACAATCTGGCAAAAGGGAGAACTAAAAATTGCTCCGAACATTTTCAACCTTAGCGACACCGTAGTTTACCCCCATCCAAAAGATATGGCACAATTTGAAAAAGCCGTTTTGGGAACATCAATAGGCGGCCCTTCTTATGATTACCCTGGTTCAATTGGTTCAATTGGATTGACTTTTACTAGTATGACTGATAAACCTCACCTTTTGCTTCGTCACATTCAAGCACATTTTAAAACAAAAGAAGGAGAATATGTTTTACCACGAAAACTCGCTACGAAGTACGGCAGTTGGAGAATACATGCACTGCGGGAAATTTTCAAAATGGCGGCACATCACAATTTACCTATTATACTTGCTAGCGATGCAATTTTACGACACACTATTCAAGGTAAAAGAGCGGTATATGTAAAAGATTTAGAAACCGTAGCTAGAGAAATGAAATTTGAAATAGGAAAGCATTCAACCACATTTCACCCACCAGAAAAAAAGAGGAGAACAAAATGAAAATTGAAAAACTTGATGATGAATATTTTATGAAAAAGGCAATTGCAGTTGCAAAGCATGGCGTTGACGAAAAAGGGCTAAGAAGTACCTTTTAATTAGTATTTTT
>JAZDHP010000036.1:0-2343 GCA_043805855.1 Microcaldota archaeon | reverse complement strand
GAAATTGGAAACGTAAAAGCGTGCTTGCGTAAATTTTCAGTTGTTGGCGCTTGTTTTAGTTTCGCCAAAGCAAGTTCTTCTTTTTTAATCATGTCCAATTTAGTTGGCGAGGCTAAAATACTAGCGTCTTCAACTGGATTTTTTGAACCTGCTTTGGAAAGTTCCTCTTGCAAAATTTTATAAGGAAAGTCAGTAAACTCCGCTTGCGACATTATAAAACAACGCATTAACTCCGCAAATCCATTTTCATATTCTGACAAGAATTTAACAAGTTGTTCGTTGGTTGAATTAGCTAAGTTCAATGCGTTAACTTTTTGAAATAACTCTTCCATTTTGCTTCGTGCAGCTAGACTAGCGAGCAGAAACTCTTTTTGAAAACTAACATCAACGTATTTTTTAGAAAACTCTGCGCTTCGCCTAATGTTTTCCTGCGAAACATATGCAGTTGAATCTCTCTTCTCGCAAGTGAAAATAAAATCCAAATCTTTGCCAATAAGCTTACTGAGTTTTTTAACAGCTTCGCCCCAAAGGACAGATAACATCAACGAGTTACTCTCACTCCACTGAAACACAAACTGAGACATAATACCTTTTGTTATCGATAAGCTTCATAAACTTAACTAAACTGCTTTCAATACAACACTGCGTGTTTCTTTTGGATTAGTTGGAAAGGCGCGAATTTTAGTTTGTAGTTGCGCAGTGTTTCGAACTCGCTTCCGCCGAGATTACAATAGCGAAACCCAGCTTCTCGTGCTTTTCTCAACGTTTCAAGATAAACGTGCTCCGACAAGCCATCGCAAGTGTTGTCACAGAACAAGGAATAAAGCGCAACCGCTTGGCAAGATATAAGAACATACATTGCGAATCCAACTGGTTCGTTGTTCAAAGTGAACAAAAGCGGCGTACCTTCTGGTCGCAACGCGAATTGCCGGTGTAGCGCAATAGAATGGAGAAAACCATCGTTAACCGTCAGCATCTTGTTATAACGTTTTTTCACATCTTCGCCCCATGTTACTAGCAGCTTCTCCACAGCAGGGAAATCAACCACTGGATTATAATTTTTCACTACCAATTGACCAGTGAATTGCCGCAAGCGAAAGCGAAGCCGCTTTAGTTCACCTCCCTTGAGGGAAAGCACCTCATCCAAATCAACCACCGGTTCTGGAAACGTCTCGTCGTCATACTTGTAAAACTGGTTCCAGCAATCTCCCGTGCGGTAATCTTCAAGTCCATTTAGCAGTAGGAACTCGTAATCGTATTCGCTTAAGTTTTTAACAATTACTTTCTCGCCGGTTCGCTCGCGTAGTAAACGCGCGAGTTGCAAAATTGCCTGCCGGGGGTTAGAACCAACTGCCTTTGTAATCACAAAAACAGGCGACGCTGGCGTGTGGGTTGTAAACGCGACGAAGTTCTTGCCGTCGTAAAATTTGAACTGACCGAAAAAAGTGCTCTGCACAAGATACGCCCAACAATCACTATAGTCAAGCGAATTATCGCGACGTAGCATTTTCTCAAAAATAGGACGATCGCGATTGACAAGCTGCGAAACATTTTCCAATCCGACAAGTAAATCCCGTTGAAACACACAGCTTTAGTTGAAACTAAAGAATAAGTACTTATTTCAAGAAAATTGCTCAAAATCGGTAAGTTTTTATTATAATTAGCTTATAACGTGTATACGAAAGTATATGACATTGAAATTGGATAAAATCGATTGGAAGATTCTCAAGGCAATTAAGCACGACGCACGGTTGCCGGCAAGCGTAATTTCTAGAAAAACTGGACTTAGCCGAGACGTAGTAACGTACCGCATTGAACAATTAACCAAAAAAGGCGTAATTAAGGGATTTTACACTGTGCTGAACTTGCCGTCAATTGGATTGGACGTTTGGGGCTACTTACATATTAGATTTAAAGATCTAACCACAAAGCGGGAAACGGAATTAATAGAATACACCGAAGAGCACCCTAACATCCTATTTGCATACAGTAATCTCGGCTCGTGGGATTTTGGGGTTGAGTTCTGCGCGGATAACCCAAAGCACTTTTACGAGCTGCAGAAAGAACTCAAAGAAAAGTTTTCCGATATTATTAAGGACAGTGAAACGGGTTCTTTTCTGGAAATTCATAAGATGGACTACGCGCCAACCAGAGCGTAAACTTTTAATTGAAGACATGCTGTTGCTATACTACTGAAAGCAGTTAGGTGTCATTCGTGAAAGTTTGTTTTGTTAATGCGTTGTTTTACCCGTTTCGGGGCGGTACAGAGACGCACATGCTTGAACTGGGAGAAGCGCTTGTCAAGCAGGGCGTTGAAGTGCATGTTGTTACTGCAAGGTTAAA
>JAZDHP010000035.1:0-32755 GCA_043805855.1 Microcaldota archaeon | reverse complement strand
GGAGTTTGACCACGCGACGCCACAAACTGGCTATTCATTTTCAGTGCTTTACGAAAAAGTGCTTGACAATTTAGAAAAAAACTCAACTCACTTAGTACTAGTTCTTGACGAGATTGACGTTGTGAAAGATTTAGATAGTCTCGTTTATACGTTGACGCGCGCGAATGATGAACTAAAAAAGGGAAGCGTTTCAATGATTGGAATTTCCAACAAGGTAAATTTCAAGCAAAAGCTCGACATGCGCAGTAGGAGTTCACTTTGCAGTGAGGAAATTTTATTCGCACCTTACAACGCGCCGCAGTTACAGGCAATTTTAGAACAGCGCATTCCATTGTCTTTTCAAGATAATGTAGTTGAACTAAATGCGCTTAGTTTGGCAAGTGCAATTGCAGCTGGCGAAAACGGCGACGCACGATACGCACTAACGTTACTCCTACGCGCGGGTGAGCTCAGCTATGCTAAAGGTTTAAAGAAAGTTACAGACAAAGAAGTTGAAGCTGCTCGCGTTGCAGCTGACGAAGATAAAGCGCGCGAGTTAATTGCTTCACTACCAGAACACTTGCAACTCGTATTGTACGCGTTGGCAGTTGTTTCTCAAGATGTACAGTATAAAAAACTCGTTGAAGACGAAGGTGAAAAATTATACTTTTCCGGCGAAGTTTACGAACGCTATAGCGCAATGTGCAAGAAATTGGGAAAGGAACCGCGAACTGCACGCTGGTACCGCGAATATATTCACGAACTTGAAAATCTAGGTTTACTGCTGTCAGTGCATTCTGGAAAAGGAATCCGCGGGCAGGCAACGCTTTTGAAACCAGTTTACGCAGCTGACAAAATTAGAAAAGTAATTGAAGAGAATAACATTTTCAACTAAATTGTACAGCGATTTTAAAACACCTAATCAAAAGGTTTTTAAACCGCGTCAATACAATAGAGTACAAAAACACAATTAGTCGTGTGGGGGAGGCTTTCCAATAAAGAATGCCTATAAAAAAGAAAAAGTTCGGCAAAGGGCACGTTATCTACAACCAGGAATTTGAAGTTCTACTGCAAAGTCCAGTTTTTCTAAACGCGTTTGAACTAGTGCGCACAATAAAGCCACTTTCAGTTCCGTTTTCCCTTGAAGTAAACGGTGAAAAAAAATACTTTAACCTACGTAGAACAAAAAAAGACTACTTTCCGTTTCTCGACAGAGCAACAGCTAAAGGCGCTAACTTTCCACAGCCGATTCTAAGCATATGGGATCCAGAAAAACAACGGCACCACCTGGTAATCTCGCACGAGCCAGTTGTTTCTTTGAAACAATTTCTTCTTTCTAACATACCAAACAAACGTAAACTAGCCGCGCTCCGGAGCATAGCCGGTGAATTGCTAAAATTAAAAAAGCTTAAAATACGTCACGGGAACATTGTTTACACTAATATTTTCATTGCTAAAGGCGACGTAATTCTGTTAACAAACCCAGAGATTGACCGAGATATAACTGACCACATTCAAAGCGACTTGGAACAATTCCGCGAAATGCTATTCCACCTCGAGAGAGAACTAGACCACGAACCTTCGTTGTTGTGGGAAGCTGTTCAAAAAGACAAATTCATTAACTTACACTTCGCCAAACCAGTTACTAAAAAGCGAAGTGTAAGGCTATAACAAAGCAATTCACGTCGCTAAGGGGAGTTTTTGCTTTGTTATATAAAAACGCACTCGCAACAAGCTAAACAAATTGATTTTTTAAGTAACCAACGTAAATTACTAATTATGTACTATAACAAGCAATATGGTTTAGAACTACTTGGCAAAGCATTGAACGGCGTAGAAGGCACCAGCGTTTTACCATATCGCGTTTACCGCAGTCCAGAAGAATACAACTGGCGGCACTTCTTCGGCGCAAGTAGGGTTCTATTACGTTCAAATTTAGATGGAAGTTTAGAAAAAACAACGTGGATAAATTTACCTAGAATGGACGCGTACCGTGGATTGAAAACTAAAGTTAGAAAAATGTTCAACTACTGGAATAGAATAAAATACACTCACGCTCGCTTTAGCGAGCCGGGACAACGTGATTCCTTTCACATCATAGCGCACCGCGTTGAACTACGGAGAAACTACAGGGTGTACTTATCCTTGCGGCATAACGAAGGAAAATTAAAAGTAAATATAAGCAACTTGAACAAAAGGCGAGACGATCGAACATGGCGGCAATACCACTGGTTTGTAGATGTTAATGATCTGCCAAGAGAATTAGCTAGAATTAACGGTTTAAAACCCAAACAAGCGGAACAAATTACCGAACGAGTAAAAGCTGCGCACGAAGCTCTTATTAAAGAACTCAAAGCACAGGGAATTGACCCAAAACAAACGGTTTTTGAAGCTTCTCTAGCTACAAAAAATAGAAGCCCAACTAAATTAGAATTTTACGACTTCCTGCTAAAACCAAAAGGAGACCTCGGAGACTAAGTATAACTTCTAAAACATTATTACTAAACCTCTAAACGTGAGTGATTTTAAACTAATCCAGTTCTAAATAGTTTCACGAATTTAAATGCCCTGGTAGCTCAGAGGTAGAGCGCCTGCTCTTCCCCTCGATAAAATCTATTGAGTGGAAAAGGCGAAGCTGTTAACCAGGAAGTCGAAAGTTCGATTCTTTCCCAGGGCGTTTACCTTTTTATATTGCACTTGCTTTGTTTCTTACATGAAATCTGTTCAAACTAAGGTCACTGTACCGACAACTTCTTCACGGAAGGAAATATTAGTTAGACTAGTTTACTGGATCCCGCTGTTAATTGTGCTTTACATTCTTAACTTAGTCGGGATGCTTTGCCTGTTTGTAAACTTCCTTTCAGTTCTAGTGCGCGGACGAGTGAGTGTTTCACTTGCAAGCGTACAGCAAAAGAACCTTGACTATATGTACAAGTTCCAAGCGTACTATTCGCTCCTAACTGATGAAAGGCCACCAATAATCCCAGAGTCAAACTAGTTATAAAAAAAAGCTTTTCTTTTTGCGGTTTAGTTTACTGATGCTTTGTTACGAGGGTTTTTTACTTTGCACCGTTTAGCTTATTGTAGTGGTCTAAACGGTTCGATTTGGCACTGGCACGTTGATGTACGTTCGTAGAAACGGCGACGTGTACGTTTCTTTGTCAGAACGAAGAACTAAAAAAGAAGGACGGTGGCGCGGTTTGTTACAGCCTGGTTTTGGCGGTGGTATAAGGGAAAGTGAATCGCCACGGCAAGCGTTTAACCGCGAGTTGCATGAAGAATTACCATTTATTAAAAGTAGCCACGTGCGCAGGGTTGTTTCTTTTATCGGCGTACCTTCTTATGTTTCTCGCGCTGATCTTGAAATTGGCGGCAAGCGCGTTTTGCCAGAACATGTAGGAACTGAGTTTAACATCAACGCTTATTTACTTGAACTTCAGCACGGTGCTGTTGAAAAGTTTGGCGGAACATTTGAAAACGATATAACTACCGCTTTGGAAAAAGTTAGACAAGCGCCGTCAGCTTCTAGTTCAAATGAATTGTCTTTTCCAGTATTCGTGCCTTTGCGCGAAGTTGAGCGCCTTGCTAAGGAACAACCACAGCTAATAGTACCTCATTACCTTAGCGTTGTTGAAGTTTTAAGGCAGCATTTAGATAAAGAAAAGCGGATAGTTTCAGTACTTGACGTTGACCGCACTTTAACCGGACCTGGTTTTTTCATTGAATCATTTGCAGAGCACTTAACAAATAAAGGTTTATTCAAACCGAATAAACTAGCTGAATTGCGAGATGCTATTAAAAGCGTTAAAGAAAATAAAACAACTTATGAAATTGGCGCCACGCGTGCGATAAAATGCTGGGCAGCTGGGCTAAAAGGACAAAACGTAAAAAAAGTAGAGGCAGAAGGCAGGCGGTTTGCACAGAAAGTTCTAAGCAAGCGCGGCGCACTGAACCTTAGAATTTATCCATTTAGCCAAGAGTTGCTACGCGTTTTAAACCGTAGGGGCAAAACGATATTGGTTTCAGGTTCACCTATTGAAGTAATTGCACCGTTTGCCAAAACAGTTGGCGCGCATCATGCTATTGGCGTGTGGGTAAAGAAACGCCGCGGCATTTACACTGGCGAATTGCGTTCAAATATGATTACTGAAAAAGAAAAAGCGGTCGCGGGTCTACTACAACGCAAACGCTTAACTGGTCATGAAGTTTTTGTATTTGGCGACTCACATACCGACATGATGGAACGTGCTAGCCGGAATTTCCTTTTGACAGCGAAACCCGCTTTGTGCGCTATGGCATCGGAAAAAGGATGGGTAGTACCAATTCGAGGAGAGTCGCAAGGCATTCCAGATTTAGACTTACCTAAAATAAAACAAATTTTGTCAAGAAGTTAGTTCGATTATTAGCTGCTGCGAATAAGAATAGCAGTCGGGGTTAAATTTGCAGTTTATTTTACTGTGTGAACACTAGCATTTGCATGATTGTGTTTTTGAGTTCGCCTTGGCAGTTTTCTATTCCTTGCACTAAGTCGTTCACTAGGTTTTCGTTAAAGTTGTCTTTAGTGTAAGCGCAAGTTAGCGATTTGCCTTCAATTGCGCTTTTCATTTCAATTGACTCGCCAGCTTGCAGGTGAACGAGCGTCTTAGTGAACGTACAGTTGCCAGTTGTGTTGTAGTGAACTAAGCCGTAAGTTTCGTTGAAGTTCAGCGTGGCGTTTTCGCAGCTCTGCGCGTGCGTTATAAAACAGTCTTTTGAATCACAAGCCGCAGCGTTTTGGGCGCTGAAAAGGTAATATGCAAATATACTGCCAAACGCTACTAGAAATATAATTACAAAAAGCACAACAAATATAATTAATACAATTCCAAGGAATTTTCCCAGCCCGGGTTTATTCTCTTGCAGCGCAGGCGTTTCCACGGGATTGTTTTTAGATTTAGCTTTATCTGCTGGCATTTTTATTTCAACCCCGCCGCTTGTTCAAGAGCTTTTATTTCAGCTTGAGCGTCCCAGAATGACTGGCCGCTTTTTATCGCTTGGGCCATTTTTGCCATTGCCCACGCAGTTGAATCAGGTGCAGAACTCCCTAGTATAACTGGCGACATACCTAGAGTGAAAACAAATTCAGAAGTTTGCGGCGTTGGCGCAGTTGGTAAATTATAGTTATTCTTAGCTTCGGTTTTAGCGTCGCTGATTGCCTTTGACTTAATGTTTTGATTCAGCGCGTTGAACTTGTGCTGCACTTCGTTCAAGATGTTAGTATACGTTTCAGTTGGCGTGCCGCCGACAATTAGAGAAATTGGAGTTGTAAATTCAACGTCAGAAATTGGCACTTCGGTTCCAGTGCCTGAGCCAGTTGTTCCTGAACCAGTAATCCCCGCATCTATTGGTGTAGTTGGAAGCGCGTTTATTTGATCAAGAGCGCTTTTATGTGCCTCGTAGGCAGTCATAAAGTGTTGGTATGAACCAATGTTGATTTGGCGCTGGAAGTTATTGCGGCACGTGCAACCAGCTGAACCAGGTTCACTTTGCCAACATTGGCCACAGCTGCTAAACTGGGCGCCTAGACTATTAGCGTCTGCTTGCGCCGCGTCGTATTCTCGGCTATAAATTGCAATTGCGTCTATTTGAAGTTGCGAAGCGCGTGCGTAAGCTGAAGTGCCAGCTAGTCTACTAACCGCGTTGGAAACTTCGCTTCGCATTGAACCAACTTCAGTTATTAGTTTATTTCCATCAACTCTCTGTTGGTCAAGTCCCTCGCTTGAAAAAGTTCCCAATGGCATTACAGCGTTAGTTGAAGAATCAGAAGTAGGCGAATTCTGTTGGTTACGGGCAGCTTCAATTGCAGCGCATATTGATGGACTTTCGCCAGATGTTCCGCCCCACCGGCAGTTATGCTGGTCATACGCTTGTTGAACTTGATCTGCCGTTGCCCCGCTTGGCAGCGTATAACCCGAAGTAGTTTGCTGGCCGCCGGGATTAGTGTTAACTTGGCCAGCGCGGTAATTTGGGTCGCCTATACAGCTTCCGTCAAAGTTTGGCATTTGCCCAACTGGACAAGCATGAACAAAAGAAGTAAAGGAATAAAGTAAAACAAGAGTTAAACTCAACACTACAAACCATAGTTTTTGCATATTTACAAAGCATTAGCGCGGCTGGTTTAAAAAACTTCTCCATTGCGCTGCGCCGCCTATAAGATAAAGCCAATTAATCACTCCCCCCAGCAAAATCGCTAGTTTTAAGAACTCGTTTTTCTTTCCATTTGCAATGCAAAACCGTTTTCTGTACCTTGGAATAATTGCAAGTGCGTTTTTTATAATTGGATGCACTTTGCCCACGAGTTTTGTTGCTTCGCCAAGCGAGTTGAACATAACCGCGATTAGCAATGCGCAGTGCGTTGTCCACGAACCGTGCGAGGTACAAGTAGCTAGGGCAACTGGCGGAACGCCGCCGTACACTTTTGTTTCTGATTCATTTGCAACTGGCGCAACTCCAATTGGCACAATTGTAAACATGAATGGAAGCTTAACTGGAACTCCTTCAAGGGAGGGCACCTATTCTTTTGGAATTTGCGTTAAAGATTTAACTAGCACGTCAAAGTGCACACAAACGCAAGTGACGGTTAACTCGGCAACTCAAGAAACTCAAAATACTAACAGCGGCAATATAGGCGGAACTCAAGCAAGCGGCAATGACAATGATGCCGCAAGAGTTGGCGTAAATGCCAGTACAAATTTATCCGCGAGCGTTGACTCTGCCAATTGCACTTACAACACGAAATTGACTTTCGGCGATCACACTGAATATATTTTTACAATTCAAGCTTCTGGCACTGTAACTGCACCGCCAGGAACGGAGCTTCACATTTTCACTGGAAAATTACAGAAGTTCAGCGTACCTTCGTGGACTGGCGTTAGGCAACGCTCGGAAACAGAGGCAAAGCGCGCCTATGCTGTTGATCCAGCTACAACAACGTGGTCTGCAAGTGGACAAGTATCAGTAAAAGACTGGCAGGACACTGGACTTGGCGATAACCACTTTCCAGTTGGCGTTCACATTTACATTGACCAAGATCAAGAGAGCAATCCAAGTTTAAATGAAAACAAAATCGTAACTTGCGTTATTCCACAAGAGTCAACTGTAAATGTAACTGAATCAATGACGCGCGGGTGCAATATAACCGCAGGCGAAGTGTGGTGCGACGTAAAGCAAAAGTGTATTTATCCACTTATAGAAAGCTGCGAAGCTCAGTCTATTCCTCCAGCAACGCCAGCAACTGTAACTGTAGCTTCGGCAACGTGTAGCCCACGCGAGCGGCTTAGTTGCTGCGGCGTAGTTTCGTGGACAATTGACTCAACAGGCACAGCGTCTGGCCCAGTTAGCACTTCACTTACACTTAACGGCGATCTCTTGGTTGACTGCGGACAGTGGGGTTCAAACTGCCAGCGCGACGAAGGAGAACCAGAGTCAACAAACTGGCACACTCAAGCAAACGGCGCAGTTGGCCTAACAGCGACAGTAAATGTAGAAGCGTACCCGCCAAATGGAGCGTCGGTTTCGGCGAACAAAGCGGCGACGACTTGCCACGAATAGGGAATTCTAATTTTTACTGACGTTTTGTAATCCGTAGTATCGGATGGAACCTCAAGTAAGGCGCGCCGGTTACGTGTTTTTCTTCAACTACTGAATATTTTGGATTTCCTTCAAAATAGGCGCCCACTGGCGTTTGTTTGCCGTGCTGGTTTAGCCAAATTGCTTTGCCTTCAGGAAGTGATGGTTGGTCAACGTCTTCGGTTATGATGTGTGCTTCTCCGCCTGGCTTTAGAGTTTTGCAAAGCGCGTGTATTCCTTTAATTGGAGGCAACGGAGTGTAGTTTAAACCGCCTGAGCGAGATACAACTAAGTGAAACTTGTTTTCGCCAAATGTTTCTGCCAGTTCTTCAGGAGCAGCTTGATTGTAGTTTCTAACTGTTTGGCGCCGAAATGCAACTAGCTGTTGAAATCTTTTCCGGGAGTAAAGGTCAGTTCTAAAAACGCGTACTTTTAAACCAGCAGTGCGACATTTTTTAGTTAGTTCCTCGGGAAAAGAACTTGCGCCACATCCTTCAAAGAGCACATTAATTGTTTTACGCGGAAAACGAACGCTTAAATCCCGAACAACATGGACAAAGTCTCTTTCTAAATGGCGGTTTACACCACTCAAACTACTTTGATCAGCGTATCTTCCAGCGTCTTGAAGGAGCCATAGGCTGCGCCCGAGTTCAGTTGCTCGGCTTTTCATCGCACTTATTCTACGGCGATCGTTTGGTGTTAGCGCAAGAGATTCGCTTTGCATAGACAAAATATTGCCCGACGAATATAAAAAACCCCATTTTACTGTTTGTAGCAAGTTTCAGTTATGTGAGTTTTTACTGTTATTGAAGAGCTGCGGTCGCTGTTTACAACTATAATGTAAAAGTTGTCCGGCTTATCCCAGTTAAAGTTATAACTTGACTTTTGAACTTGTTCCTCGCCGTAGAAATATTTGAAACTCCGGTGTGCATTGCGGTCTTCGTAACCTTGGCTATCTGTAACATACCAGTCCATTGGCTTTACTGATATTGACTCGATGCTTATATTGTAACTGCATCGTTTGTAGTCGCTTACAGTGCTAATCCAAGGGGCTATTGGATAATTGCGGCTCCATTGCGGTTCTATAACTTGCGTTTCGTCTTGTTTTTCAACTGGTCCGTAAGCAGTTCCGCTAACAGCAGGTGCTTTAACACGTTCCATGTTACCGCAGTCCCTAAGTTCAAAAGTTTGCGATGCGTTGAAACATTCGGGAATTGTCTGGCCAGGGAACCTCCCCCCGGCGGTGTCAAATATAAACCAATTTTCACTCCCGTTATTAGAAGTGTGCCAAGTTATGTTATTGTACTGTTCTACGGTCATTGAATAGTGCGCCCACACTGCGGCATTTAATTCATCAACACTACTGCTGTTACCAAGGTAAACCTCGGCAAAAGCGTGCTTACACTCAGGAATAAACAGCACACGCGCGGTTCCGCCTATTGCCTCTACCATTGAAGCGATTAGCACCGCCTGGTTCTTGCAATCTCCAGATTTTGTGCGCAGCGTTTCATTAGGATAATAAGGCGCCCAGTTTGTAATTGGAACGTTTTGGTAAAACACGTTGGAGTGCACCCAGTCGTAAATGTCAAGAAGTTGGTTTATTGAAAATTCGCCAGCGTGGCTAGAAATAGCTTCTGAAGCAGCTTGCCTAATTGAGAGGTCAGTTGCGTCAAACTTATCGCAGTATGATTTTTGAAACACGTCACAAGGAGAAGCAGACTGGTTATTGCACTTGTGCCAGCCTGGCGCGGTAATTTCAAGCGCGTTTAAAACCGTGAACGAAACTTTTGTAGACGCTTTCAAGCCATTGGCGTTAATTGCAGTGATTTCCATCGAGTGGTTGCCAGGTGCATTCATGGCTTCGTAGTAAAAAGTTGGGTAAACGTAGTTTGCTGGAAACAAGTGCTTTTGATCAACCGCAGTTGCAAACACTTGGTTGTCTATTTTCAATTCACACCGTTGCAGCTTGTCATTCGGGTCATAGCAACGGTAAGTAAAATTTGGGTTAAACGGCGCATGCCCTTGAGTTTCGTTAAGTTCAAGAGTAGCAACTGGGTTGCCTGCCCCGTTGCCGCTTGCAAAGATAACAATAGCAATAACTACGACAAAACCTACAAAAAGCAGGAACCCGCCTGCAATCAAAGCAAGTAACTTCAAATCCATGTTGTCTTAAGCGCTATAAGCTATAAAAAACAATGTACTTATCATGAACGCGCACTAGCGTACTAACTGCCACAATTTTATCGCTGCGAATAAAAGCGGCTGGTGGATTAGGTAAATAACAAGTGAATTGCAGCCAAGAAATTGCAACGCGTTTATCTTGTAGTTTATTATCGCGTTTTGCGGTTTTGGCACAATTGACGCCAGCAATGGATAGAGCTTTTTGCCGAGGTAGATTCCGATCAAGATTAAACCAAACCAGGGAATTAACGGCACGTAGTCAAAACTGGAAAAGCCAGGGAATTGCACACCTAGCCATAAGAGCAACGGCGAGTTTATCTGCGGAAGTGTAAAGAACAAACTTCCAGCTAGCATTACTGTTCCAATTGCCGCGCAGAGTTTTGCGCGATTGAGAAATGGAATTGCTAACAGAGTAGAAAGCGCAATCAAGTGGATTACGCCGAACCAAATTGTTTCACTCGGAGAATAAAGCCACGTTGCGATTGTTATCAGCACAGCTGCGGCGAGTAAAGCGATGAAACGCTTTGAAAAAATTTGCCTTGGATTTTTCACGCGCTGTAAGTGCAGTGAAACCCCAACGGTGATTAGAAATAGTGAAAGCGTAACGCGTTGGAAGATAAGCCAATAGCCGGAGTACATTGCGTTTTGCAATATTCCAAAATAGTTTAAATCAAAAAAGAAATGGAAGATAACCATTAAGATAATTGCAACGCCGCGTAAACAATCTAGCTCCCAAATTCTGTTCGCAGTGTTTTGCATAACTTGCCTTTTAGTTTTTCAATTCCATTTTTAGCCGTTCGACAATTACAACTGGCTCAGGGTCAACGCCGTTCTTCTTCGCGAGGTAAAAGCTTGTCCAGTAGCCAAGTTGAATTGTGGAAAACAAGCGGTTTGCAAAAGTTGTGCCTTGCGTTTCAATTACAGTGCACTCGCTGCCGAAATCGCGAATGAGCTTTTCAGTTATTGTAAACCGCTTCTGGTTGCGTTCGCTGTCATCTTTATCGCGAATTATCAACGTGTGGAAATTACCGCTTTTCTTTGTGTACCCAACGATTTCATTGTGGTTCAACTCAGGTAACTGGTTGTGAAACGCGTGCATCTTGGCATTTTCGTTAAAAGCGATTTTCCACGCCATTGAAACACACTTTAGTCGCTGCGATGAATAGATAAGTGGAGTTTTTCCATAAATACGTTCAGCAATTTGTTTGCCTTGCGTTTTAAGTGATTCGCTTTTCACGCTTTCTTTCAATTCACCGTAGTCGATTTTTTCAATTAAACCATTGCTCGCAAATAATTCCAAGATAGGAATCGTCATGTAAAGCGTCGCGTTGCGCGGTTGCATTCCACTTGGAACTTTTACAAAAGGAATTGAATTTAGCTTGCACTGCTGCTCGAGTTCCCCGCCGCTTGCAATGCCAATCACTTGACAGTTGGTTTTCAATGCTGCACTTAGCGAAGATAGGGTTTCTTCTGTGTTTCCAGAGTAAGAACACGCAATAACTAAAGTGCTAACGTTTACTTTTGGCAAACCATAGTCACGGTGAACTTCAACATTTAGTTGCCCATGGCAAAGCGTTGCGATTACTTCGCCGGCAAACGCGCTACCGCCAACTCCCGCAATTATAACTTTGTCAACGTTTTGCAACTTTATTTTCGGCGTTAAATCAAAAGGGTTCGAAGTCCATTCCATAAAAAATCACTAGAGAACCTTAGCAACCATAAGGTAAAAAGTCTAACGTTTATCTAACAATTATATGCCATTTGAGCAAATGTGGGAAATTACCGATTCGATTTACAGCGTTATCGACGAGCAATTTACAGAATACACCTCTGAGCTAGAGAAGCTTATAGGAAAAGGTTTTTCGCAAATTATTGCTGAATTTCGTGAAAGTACGCACCGCGCTTATTTTGATTCAACCGAATGGGACGAAATCGACGCGAAGTTATTCGAGTGGATTAAAACAAATCCTTCAAACGCTGACAAAGTAAACGCTAATATTCGTAAAACCGGCGCTGCAGCCATAGCGTTTCAAGACCGTGAACTAATTGGAAAAACTTTTTCCAATTTTTCAAACAACCAACTCGCGGAGTTTTTTTACAAGTTTAACAAAACAATGCTAGCGGCTCATTTATCTGGCCAAATTTGGAACGTGTTGGAAATCAAAAACCAGCGCCTCTCAGGATACTTAACGCAGTACGTTTATTCAAAAATTCCAGACAAAAAACGCGCGGGCGATGCAGCGCAGTTACTTTTAACGCAAAACGAAACAGGGATAATGGAAGAGAAAAATGAAGAAATTCTCGCTGCGACAAAAAGCCACGATAAACAAAAGCTAGAAAAGTTGGAAAAACTTTACGAAAAAAGCAAGTGGTTTACCTACAATTATCTTGGCCCTGAAATGACTCGCGACGAATTTAACAACTACGCCGCGCAGTTGAAAAACACAAAGAGAATTAATGTAAACAAAATAAAAGAAAGTCAAACCGCTTTACTGAATGAAATAAACGCCGACGAAAAGCACTGCCATTTATTCAAAGTTGCGCAGGACATTATTTTTCTCAAGGGATATAGAAAGGAGTTAACTTACCGCGGGTGCTGGGCAGCTGAGCCACTTTACCGCGAAATTGGCAAGCGATTGAATTTGTCATTCAAGCAAGTTACATTTCTAAAATTAAACGAAGTAGTAGCTACGCTTAATGGTAAATTAGCAAAGGAAAAGTGCGCTGAACTTTGCCAAAAACGGTTCAAGCTAAGTGTTACAATTCACACTTATGTTGGAAGCAGTGAAACGCTTGGAACCCAAGCTGAAAAAACACTTTCACAGTTGAACATTCTAGTTCCAGACACTAGCGTAAACGAGTTAAAAGGGCAAACTGCTTTTCCAGGAAAAGTAACCGGCGTTGTAAAAATTGTCAATATAACCGCCGACATTCATAAAGTAAAGCCTGGTGACGTGTTGGTTTCAAACGCAACTAGCCCGAATTTACTTCCAGCAATGCAAATTGCGTCCGCATTTGTAACAGACTTAGGTGGAATAACTTGCCACGCGGCAATTGTTTCAAGAGAAATGCAAAAGCCCTGCATAATTGGCACGAAAATCGCCACAAAGGTTTTCAAGGACGGCGACGTTGTTGAAATTGACACAGCAAAAGGAACTGTGAGAAAAATTAAATAAAAAGTGTGAAAACAAAAATGGAATTTATTGACATTGTGAAAAAGCGTTACGCTGTGAAGAAGTTCGACAGTAGGAAAGTGCCAGAGAAAAAGGTCGACGCGTTGTTTGAAATGATTAAACTAGCTCCGTCTTCGCTTAATTTACAACCGTGGAAAATAAAAGTTATAACCGACCAGAATACAAAAGAAAAACTCTCGCCTGCAACAAAGTACCAAGCGCAAGTAACAACCTGCTCACATTTACTGATATTCTGCGCAGATACAGATTTGAAAGGACTAATAGAAGAAACTGAACGTACTTTACGCGCAGCTGGAACTCCCGCGCCGCAAATTACCGCTAAGCTAGAGCGACTTAATGAATTTCGCAATAACATGACAGCTGAAAACATTTTACCTTGGACGCAGCGTCAAGTGTACCTAGCTCTTGGAAACGCACTAAACGGCGCAACTTCTCTAGGTTTAGGCTCGTGTCCAATGGAAAGTTTCAACCCAACAGAATATTCAAAGATTTTGAAACTACCACAACACATTGTACCAACTGTGCTTTGCCCTATAGGTTATCCCGCTGATGAACCAAAGCCCAAAACTAGATATACAAAAGGTAGGATATTTTTCTAAAAATAAACAAGCGCGATAAACAATGGAAAAAACAATAGAAAAGCAAAAGTTATTTTTCAACTCCCGCGGGTTAAAACTCTGCGGCATCCTCGAAGCACCTAATCCCAAGAATAAGACTTTGCTCGTAATGATACACGGCTACGCTAGCGGAAAAGAAGGCGAAACATACGTTAAAACTGCAGATATAACCGCGGCACATGGTAGAAATTCTTTTCGCTTTGATTTGGCGGGCAACTTTGAATCTGAAGGTAAATTTGAAGAGCAAACAATTACAACGATGATTGCTGATACCCTCGCCGCAATTGCATTTTTGAAAACAAAAGGGTTTACAAAATTTGAGTTGCTTGGTTCAAGCGCTGGCGGCTTAGTTGCACTTATAGTTGCTTCGCAAATGAAAATTGAAAAAATAGCGTTGATTGCACCGGTTTCAAACTACGTTGAGCAACGTACAAAGAAATATGGCGAAGCGAAAATTAAAGAATGGAAAGAAAAAGGATACAATTATTACGACGCAGGTAAACGCGGAAAGTTCAAAGTTAACTACAGTGCTTTTGAAGATATGCACAATTATCTAGATACGTACACTCGCGTTGAAAAAATAAAGTGCCCAGTGCTAATTTTACACGGCGACAAAGATGAAGATGTTTCGCTAAGCGACAGCGAAGAATTAGTCAAGCACTTGCAAAAAGGGAAACTAATTGTGCTTAAAGGCGCAGATCACAAGCTATTTGTAAACGGAAATAGAAACGAAGCAATTAGAATAATTTCAGAATGGCTAGTAAGCTAACAAAATCCTAGTTTACTTTTTAGTTCTGATAACAAAAAATGGTTTCTTTGGATCAATTACCTCTGGCAAAAGTTGGCTACAAGGTTCGGTTTTAAACACATTTCGAGCATCAAAAGAGTGAGATTTTAACCTGCGCTGGCGTTCTTTTAACAATTCATTCGCAACATCCCAGTCTCTTATTACCTCCTCCTTATACCCTCTCCTGTTTGTGAGGCCATCAAAAAGAGTGGGCAATTCACTTAGAACAATTCGACCATTTTCTTCCTGTATTTTTGGCAATTGCTGACCTAATTCAGCTGGCGCCAAAAAAGTTACAAGATGTGCAAGCGCCACTGCAACGTTTGACCTAGCTGCTTCTAAACCAACATGTCGCGCTTTTCTCTTAGCAATGTGCGCGTCAATTCTATCTAAAAGAGTAATAGCTTTAGCAAAATGTCTTTCAGTAAGGTTAACCCGCCCGACAAAATCACTTGTTTTAACCGAAGTTAAAGGTGCGCTAGTATGAAGCCACAACCCACCGTACGGAACGCGTCCTAGCTTCCAGAGCCGAAAATTTTTCTTAACTCTTTGATCAACAACTGGACCAAAAGACTCCAATCGAAACGGAGCCCTTGTTCTCTCCATATCTTCAATTAACGCATTATATTCCTTTCTTATTGAATGTAACTCGCGCGTTTGTTCAAATACCATAAAAACTTTAATCACTGAAATTTTAATAACTCTTCTATTCGTCTGCTTTTTCAAAGCATTGCACTAATATTCCCTTCAATTATAAGCCAAAATACAACCAAAACATAGATATTTATTTAGATATCTATCTATTTTTGTTTGTGATGTATGGTGGCAGATGTGTTGCTTTCATTAAATGATGAAACTGAAAAAATGCTAAGAGAAATAGCAAAGGAGAAATACGGCGGCAAGAAAGGTTCGCTTAGCGAAGCAGCTACAGAAGCGATTTCAAGCTTTTACAGTGTTTCAAGCGAAGCGCGCAAGCTAGAGTGTAAAAAGCAATTCTTTGCACTTTTAGACAAAGGCGTTCACCTCGGGCTAAAGGGCAAAAAAGTATATGAAAACAGGAGTGAACTTTATGAATCTAGATTCAAGAACTTTGATTGACACTAATGTATTAGTATACGCTTTTGACAATGACTCTGAAAAGCGCGAGAAGGCAATTAAATTATTGAAAACTTATTGCGATGCTGAAAATTGCATTGTCAGTTCACAAAATTTAGCTGAATTTGTTTTCGTTGTAACTGGAAAAAAGGTTAATGTTGAACTAAGCAAAGCAATTAATTTTGTTGAAAACTTAGCTGGAATGGTTCCAGTTTTAAATTATTCAGAACAAGAGGTGCTACGTGCTTGCCAAATTAAAGGAGAGTATGACGTTCCTTTTTTCGATGCTTTACTAGTTGCAACAATGGAAAAAGCTGGCGTTTCAACAATAGTGACTGAAAACGAAAAAGACTTTAAAAATATAAAATGGCTAAAAGTAATAAACCCTTTTTAGTAAACTCTACTTTTTACCTTCCCACTCGTCGTAAAACTCTTCCAGATATTGCTCCATAACCTTGTGACGATGCTCTGCCATTTTCCTTCCAGCCACGGTGTTCATCATATCTTTTAGCAAGAGGAGTTTTTCGTAGAAATGATTAATCGTTGTCTTGCCAGCGTTGCGATAAGTGGAAAAGTCGCCGATTATTGGCTTTTCACTTGCGTCGTGAAACGGCCGGTTGGTTTTTCCACCGTAGGAAAAACAACGCGCGATTCCCATTGCGCCAATTGCGTCAATACGGTCAGCGTCTTGGACAATTTTTCCTTCGAGGGATTTCATTTTATTCGCTTCGCCCGCGCCTTTGAAACTCACGTTTTCAACAATGTGACAAACCGCGTCAATCGTAGCTGCTTCAACGTTTTGGCTTGAAAGCCACTCGCGCGTAACTTTCGGCCCAACTGTAAAATCGTGGCCGTGGAACTTCCAGTCGGCAACATCGTGAAGCAACGCCCCGAGCTGCGTTATGAATAAATCGGCTTTTTCTTCCTTTGCAATAGTTATCGCAACGTGCCAAACACGTTCAACATGAGTCCAATCGTGGCCTGATTCGTCACTTAATTTACCTTTTACAAATTCAACGGCATTAGTAATTATTTTTTGCGTTTCAATTTCGTTCATAATTTTTCGTACGTTTTCTTTAATATTAACGCGTCGGTTTCCAAGTTAGGCGACTCGCAAACTACTACGCCGCTGCATTTGAAATCTTTCAACGCTTTCATTAAATCGCCGTACTTCCACTGCGGATCATGGCTAATTTTCAAGTGATGGCGTTCTCCCTTAGGCCCCCAAGCGATTCCCTGACAGTGCAAATGCACGTTGCGCAACGCGTTTTTGCCAAGTTGCTTTTCAACTTTTTCCAAAACACTCACGTATTCTTCGTACGAGTTAATTTTGCCAAGAGTATAAGCACGTATGTGAGAGAAGTCAATACACGGTAAACATTGGTCAACTTCGCTGCACAATTGCAGAACTTCGCCTAGGTTTCCAACTTGCGAGTGCCTTCCGGTTGTCTCTGGCCGAATCCAAACTTTGTTCCCGCTGTCTTTCACAATTTGTACAACGTCAGCGAGAGCTTTTTTCACGTTGCGATACGCTTCTTCTTTAGTGCTTTTCAAATAAAAACCAGGATGAACGCAAACACTCCAACCACCACATTGATTTAGCGTGCGCGCCGCATGGAGAATCCTCTTTTTACTAGCTTCAACTTTTGCCTTTTCAACTGCGTTTAAATTAATGAAAAAAGAAGCATGGCACGTTAGCAATACATTTGCGCCGCGAGCAATTTGCCTTATTTGTGGCGCTTTTTCATCAGAAACGTTAACATTGTGCACGAATTCCATCTCCATTGCACTTAGCCCAAGCTCGGCAATTCTAGCAATTCCATTTTCAGTTGAATAAGGTACTGCAGATAAAGGAATTCCAGCTGTTCCAAAGTGAAGCTTTTCCATACACAACTATTAGCAAACGTTTTTTTATATTCCTGTGGCTTACGTTAGCAAAGGCAAAGCAAAACATATGCCAAGCGAAGAAATTAAACAAGAAGAGAAAACTGAAGAGATGAAAATTGCAGAGTTAGCTTGGGCTCACCCTAACGTTGGAGAAGTGCAGCACTTTGCTAGACACAGCGCGATTAAACTACGGCGAGGCGTGTTGCTAATGCCTTCGCTTGAAAAAATCAGGAAAACACTAACATTACCGCCCAGTCATCTTGAAAATCCTAGAATGGCTTGGGCGCACTTTACAGTTTACCCTAGGCCGGAACACGTTGCGCAATTTAAAAACGCGGCTTTCAGTATTGATGTTGGCGGCCCGGCAATGGAACATCCTGGCGCAGTTGGAACAGTACAAATTCTACTGCCGCGCTTGAGAAACTCAATTACAATAAGCTACGCGCAGGCGCACTTCGTCACGGGAAATGAACCAAACTACGTGAAAAGGCGATTAGCAGAACAGTACGGCGGGTGGCGCAGACATGCGTTTGCCCAAGCTTTGAAACTAGCAAAGGAACACAAACTACCCGTACTAGTAAATTGCGAGGCGATTTACCCGCACAAGCAACGAAACCAAAGTAAAATGTCACAAGCGCATAGAGACTTAATAGCCGCTTGTAAAGACGCCGGCATAACAAAAGAAATTTCAAAAGAAACTAATGGCTACTTTACAATAGAAACAAACTAACATTTACTTTGCTAGCGCCTTTTTCAAAACATTAAACCCAAGCAACGCACAATTGAGACGCATTGGAGTTAGTTTAATCCCAAGCAACGCAAGCGCATCTTCATTTTTCATCTTTGCAACTTCGGCAAGGGTTTTTCCTTTCACGTTTTCCAACAACATCGCTACAGCAGCTTGGCTAACTACACAGCCTTTACCAGTAAATTTTGCATCAACAATTTTACCGTCGGAGATTTTCAACTGTACTTGAATTTCGTCACCGCAAGAAACATTAACATCTCTCGCGCATAACGTTGGCTTCACAATTTTTCCCTTGTTCGGCGGACTGCGATAATATTCAAGAAGCAATTCAGAGTAAAGTTCGTTCATTAAACGCTAAACACCTTCTTGCACTTTTTTAATCCATTCACAAACGCATCGACATCTCGTTCGTCGTTGTAAAACTGGAAAGACGCACGGCAAGTTGACTCAACGCCGAGCACTTTCATCAACGGCTGGCAACAATGGTGACCAGCACGAATCTCAACTCCCTCACCGTCAAGCACAGTACTAACATCGTGCGGGTGAACGTCGTTAACGTTAAACGCAACTGCCCCGTATTTATTTTTCAACGGCGGATAAACCTTAACAAAGCCCAGCTTTTGCAATTCAGCAACGCAGTAGTTTACTAGTTTTGAATTGTAAGAGTGAATTTTGTTCATTCCGACGTGATTCAAATAATCAACCGCAGCGCCGAGTGCAACTGCCCCCGCAATATTCGGCGTTCCAGCTTCGAATTTCCACGGCACGTCATTCCACGTTGATGTAGTTTTTGAAACGGTTTTAATCATGTCCCCGCCAGTGAGAAACGGAGGCATTTCGTCAAGAAGTTTCTTTTTTCCATAGAGGAACCCAATTCCAGTTGGCGCGAATAACTTATGGCCAGAAAACGCGGCGAAGTCAACCCCCAACTTTTTAACATTAATTGGAAAGTGCCCTACACTTTGACATGCGTCGAGAACAACCGGCACACGGTATTTTCGCGCAATTTTCACAATTTTTTCAACTGGATTAACTGTTCCCAAAACGTTGGAAACGTGAGTAAACGCAAACAGCGCCGGCCGCCGCGCAAGCTGTACTTCCATTTCTTCTAAATCAAGTTGTCCGCTAACAGTGATTGGCACAAATTCCACCTTCGCGCCTTTTTCTTTCGCCAACAACTGCCACGGCACGATATTACTATGGTGTTCCATTTCTGTAAGGAGAATAGTGCCGCCGCGCTTTACTTTTTGTGAACCAAAAGTACGCGCAACTAAATTAATCGATTCAGTTGCGTTGCGCGTGAAAATAATTTCTTCACGTTGCGCACCGACAAAATTTGCAACTTTTTCCCGGGCACCCTCATAGAGCTCAGTTGCCTCTTGGCTTAATGAGTTAACGCTCCGGTGAACGTTGGCGTTGTGTTGCTCGTAAAAATCTTTTTCGCTTTCAATAACCGCCGTAGGTTTTTGCGTTGTGCTCGCGCTGTCTAAATAAACAAGCGGCTTGCCGTTTATTTTCTTTTTGAAAATTGGAAAATCTCTTTTGTTCATTTTAATTATTTCACTTAATTTTTCGTCACTTATTTTACAAATTATTTCACTTAATTTTACCAGTTGTTTGTAACTGGATTAAATTATTCAACTCAATTGCATATTCAGCCGGAAGTTGGCGCGAAACGTCGGAAACAAACCCAAGCACAATCAACGCCGTTGCTTCCTCTTCACTGAAACCGCGCGAGCGCAGGTAAAACAACTGTTCTTCGCTGATTTTTCCAGTGTACGCCTCATGCGAAGCAGCTGCATCTTCCTCGTCAACTTTCATCGATGGAAACGTATCGCTGCGTGATTTCTTGTCAAGCAACAGCGCGTCACACTTTACACTTGAAACCGCACCAACTGCTCCCTTTGCAATATGCGCTAACCCCCGGTAAATACAATAACCGCCGTTTTTGGAAACTGATTTGGAAATAATACGCGAATGCGTGTCGGGAGCAATGTGAAAAACTTTTCCACCAGTGTCTTGCACTTGTTTACCGTTGGCAAACGCGAGTGAAAGCAAATCAGCGCGGCTATTTTTACCGAGGAGGTAAACCGCGGGGTATTTCATTGAAATTTTACTCCCAAAATTAGCGTCGATCCACTCTACAACTGCATTTTCATAAGCGTGGCAACGCTTTGTAACCAAATTGTAAACGTTCTGCGACCAATTCTGAACAGTTGAATATTTAACTCGGCTATTTTTCAACGCAACTATTTCTACAACAGCAGCGTGGAGAGAATCTATCGAATATAGTGGTGCGCTGCACCCTTCGAGATAATTAACCTGCGAACCTTCATCAGCAATTATCAGTGTTCGTTCAAACTGCCCGAAGTTCTTAGAGTTAATTCTGAAATACGCTTGCAGCGGTATCTCGACGTTTACGTTTTTTGGAATGTAAATAAAACTCCCTCCGCTCCACAACGCTGTGTTCAATGCAGCAAACTTGTTGTCACTCGCGGGCACAATTGTTCCAAAATACTTCTTTACTAAAGCAGGATGTTTTTTCACCGCTTCTTCCATTGGCAGGAAAATAACGCCCTGCACTTCCAACTCAGTTTTTAGATTATGGTAAACTGATTCACTTTCAAACTGCGCGCCGACGCCGGCAAGCGCTTCTCGCTCTGCTTGCGGAATTCCAAGTTGTTCAAAAGTTTTGCGAATTGTAACAGGAACGTCGCTCCACTTTTTTTGCGTTTCTTTCTCCGGCCGAGCATAATAACTCAAATCTTTAAAATTAATTTCACTTAAATTCGGCCCCCACTTTGGAAAAGGTATTTTATCAAACCACTCGAGCGCCTGCAATCTCTTTTGCAACATCCACGCTGATTCTTTTTTCAATTTAGAAACGCGAGTTACAATTTGCACTAAGTTGCGCTGTCCTGTGAATTGTTTGTTTGTTTTCATTGCAATTCACCATAGCCATTTTTTTCAACATAGCTAATCAGTTCTTGCCCGCCGGTTTTTACGATTACTCCATTTTTCAAAACGTGCACTTTGTCTGGTTTAAGAAAATGCAATAACTTCGCGTGATGCGTGATAATTAAAGAGGAAAACTCATGGTTTTCCAGTGAGCGAAGTGCAATTGCAACTGCTTTTAACCCGTCAACATCTAGCCCAGAATCAATTTCATCAATAATTGCAAGTTTTGGCTGCGCGAGAAGCAACTGCAATGCCTCAATGCGTTTCTTTTCGCCTCCTGAAAATCCAACGTTTAAATCACGGTTAAGAAATTCACTTGACAAACCAAGTACCCTCGCTGCTTCGTCGGCTTTTTTCTTAAATTCAAAAATTGAGCTATGACTAGCACCGCGTGCCTTGCAAGAATGATAAAGAAAATTGAAAATGTTAATTCCTGGAATTTCAACGGGGTTTTGAAACGCTAGGAATAAACCAAGCTTCGCGCGCTCTTCAGGAGAAAGTTTAAGCAAATTCTTTTCTTGAAAACTAATTTTTCCCCTTACAACTTTATACTTCAGGTTACCCATTAGCACAGCTGCGAGTGAACTTTTACCACTTCCATTTGGACCGAGTAAAACGTGCGTTTCGCCGTCTGGAATTTTCATATTAACTCCGTTGAGCACGACTTTACCTTTAACCTCAACATGTAAATTTTCAACAACTAGCATTTGTTTTTATTTCACCAGCACTTTGCACAGTGCTTAAAACGTTCAGTCACAGCATAGCGTACAACAATTGGCTTACGCTGAACTGTTTTCTTCTCAATAACTCCCATTTTCTGAAGTTCACGTAGGCGTTGCGATAACACGCCTTGCGTTATTCCCTTTAAATTACCTTTCAATTCATTGAAGCCCATTTCCTTGTCAAAAAGCGTGTGAACTATGCGCGTGTTCCACTTTTTTTCAAAAATAGAAAGCCACTTGAAAAACGGACAATTGTGCCCACTAGAAACTATTGAAGACATTAAACAAACACCCTAGCAACAAATAGACAAAAAGGGTATTAAAAACATACTGTTGGGTATTTTTATAATACTAGCGGCACATTAGTTACTTTTTTTAACTACAAAACCTTTTTGTATTGTATGAACAAGTGTGGTTTTAAAGTTTCGATTGTTGGAGCTGGTTTTGTCGGTGCAACTGCAGCTTACGCTATGCTAATTAAACAAGTTGCGAATGAAATTGCACTTATTGACGTTAATCGCGAAAAAGCCGAGGGAGAAGCTATGGACTTGGCCGATGGCTTGGCAATTGTAGGCGGCGGAAAAGTTGAATATGGAAGCGACTACAATTTATGCCGTGGCTCAGACGTCGTCGTTGTAACAGCAGGCGCAAATCAAAAGCCAGGACAAACACGTTTAGATTTGCTGAAGACAAACGCCGCGATTTTCAAAAAAATAATTCCACAAATTGCAAAAGCAGCCCCAAACGCAGTGCTTCTCATTGTTACAAACCCAGTTGACGTAATGACTCATTTGGCACTTAAGTATTCAAAGTTTCCACGCAATCGCGTTTTCGGAAGCGGCACAGCGCTTGATACTGCACGGCTTAAACATTTCCTCGGCCAAGCGTTGAGCGTAAACCCATGCAGCGTCGACGCCTACATCTTAGGAGAACATGGCGACAGCGAGTTCCCAATGTGGAGCAACGCAGCAATAGGCGAAATTCCATTGAAAGATTACCCGCGTTTTAATGAAAAGAAAGCGGAAGCTGCTTTTAAACAAACTAACAACGCCGCGAGTGAAATTATTTCGCGCAAGGGAGCAACTTACTACGCAATTGGACTGGTTGTCTCGGATTTAGTGCAAGCAGTGTTAAACGACCACTGCGACGTTATGCCGGTTTCAACTCACATTAACAACTATTACGGCGTTAGCGGAATTTGTCTAAGCGTGCCGTGCGTTGTCGGCACAGGCGGGGTAAAGAAACAACTATTTCCCAAACTCGATAAAAAGGAACAAACAGCATTTAAGAAAAGCGCGGCAATTATCAAAAAGGCAATTGATTCAATCTAAAACAAAAAGCAACTTATAGTTCAACTCAAGTTTCAAAACATTACACAGTTAAAACTAATTAGCAACTATTAGGCGATTACATGACAAACTGGGCACAAGAATCTTTGAAACTACATGAAAAAAGTAAGGGCAAACTAGCGGTAAAAAGCAAAGTGCAGTTGAAAACAAACGCAGATTTGGCAACTGCTTACACGCCGGGAGTAGCACAACCTTGCCTTGAAATAGCAAAGGACAAAGAACAAGCGTACAAATACACTTGGAAGTGGAACAGCGTCGCTGTGCTTTCAAACGGCACAAGGGTTTTAGGCTTGGGAAATATAGGTCCTACCGCCGCGCTGCCAGTAATGGAAGGCAAGGCAATTCTATTCAAGGAGTTTGGAAAAATCGACGCTGTGCCAATATGTGTAGACGCGCCGACAGTTCAAGAAATGGTAGCAATTGGAAAAGCAATTGCGCCGACATTCGGCGGCATAAATTTAGAAGATATACGCGTTCCTGATTGTTTTGAAATTGAAGACCAACTAGTCGCAGCGCTTGACATTCCAGTATTCCACGACGACCAACACGGCACAGCAATTGTAACTCTAGCTGCGCTTCTCAATTCATTAAAAGCAACGAATCAAGATATCGCAACGGCTAACATCATATGCAATGGAGTAGGCGCAGCTGGAAGTGCAATTCTAAAAGCAATTCACAACGCAGGCGCGAAAAACGTAATTGCGTTTGACTCAAAAACAGCGTTGTCAACAACCCGCGGCGACATCAAGGGAACTTACAAAGAAAAACTCTTACCAATGGTGAAAAACTTCGATGGAACTCTAAGCGAAGCGCTTGTAAATGCAAATGTTTTCATTGGAACGTCAAAACCAGGCACACTGACAAAAGAAATGATTGCAAAAATGGCGAAAGATTCAATCATAATCGCGCTAGCTAACCCAATTCCAGAAATAATACCAGAAGAAGCTCACGCCAGCGGAGCGAAAATCGTGTGCACGGGGAGAAGTGACTACCCGAACCAAGTTAACAACGTGCTAGCATTTCCCGGAGTGTTCCGCGGTGCGCTTGACTCAAAAGCGAAGAAAATCACCCCTGGAATGAAACTCGCAGCCGCGCACGCGCTGGCAAAACTAGTAAGCGAAGAGGAATTACAAAAAGGAATTGTTGTTCCCTCGCCTTTTGACAAACGCGTTGTAAAAACAGTTGCAAAAGCAGTTGCACGACAAGCCAAAAAGGAAAAAGTTACGCGCGCTTAGCTTTGCCTATTTTTTGGTCTAGAATTTTTTGCAATTCCATCAGTAAGCTATTTTTTAGCTCTTCCCAGCTTCGAGGTCGGCTTGGAGAAGGAATAAAGGAATTTGTCAACTGGCTAGCTTTCTTTACGTTCAATTTTTTAACAGCGCTTAGTGTTTCTTCCAAAAATTGTTCTACTGTTTCGTCGCTACCCTCGCTTTTTAGAGCCTTTTCAATTGCAACAAGTATATTTTCACACTGGGGCAAACTATTGTACACGTCAAACACGTCTTTACCTTCAGTTCGGTCACGCAACGCGTTCATTTTCCGCGCAACTAAATCATCAAAGGAATACACGTAAAAACCAGTTACAAAACGATCAGTAAAAGTAGATTTAGCCGAACCAATAACTATTGGATTTGCAGTTATTAGTTTTTTGCCGCAAATGTCAACCCGCACGTGGTCGCGCCCACCTAGAGGCGATTCAAAACTACATTCAAACATAACAGTTTGACGCACTCGCCGGAATTCTCCAATTTCAAACCCAGTCATTGTTTTAGCCAATTTATCTGCGTATTTAACAGTCTGTGGCACATTGGCATCAACTAGATCAAAATCTAAGTCTTCTGAAAACCGTTGCTTGTCATGTAAATAAACGGCATTAAGTGCGGTGCCGCCTTTGAAAACCAACTCTTTGCTTGCCGCGGTTTCCATTGCTATCTGCCCCAGCACATCAAATACTTGAAATTCTTTAATCACAAACTGTAACGACAAGCCTTTACGCATAGCTATAGTTTTGCAAATTTCTAAGTCAATTTCCATTTTTATTTCGCCCGTATTTTTTTCTCTATTGCAAGCATATACCGCTTTTTATTCGAACCAGCAAACTTTTCAACGTAACTTTCAAACTCCCGCCATTCCGCTTTGTTTAACTTAGCTCCTTTATACGCCGCAATCAGTTTTTCTTCTCCTACACTATATAGTGGTAAATATAAGCAGTCAAAAAGCGTCTTCGCTCGACTCGATACCCAATATTTACCGACAGTCTGCACACCTACTGCCTTTTCTTTTAAACTTACCGCCTTGAACTCATACCCCGCAATTTTTTTTTGTTCCAGATTTTTCAGTTGCCACAACAAAAACAGTGAAAGGCACTTCAGTTATAAATTTATGTAAATAAAGTGCGCTTGAAAACCCAAGGTACCCATTAAAAGTGAATTGCGCACATACAAAGGCGTCTTTAATAGGATTAGTTGAGTAAACTCCTCGTTTTAAACGAATTATTCTCCCACTCTTATTTAAGCGACTAATTGTTGTCTTTAACGTAAAATCATCACATAATTTTAAACTTTTTAAAACATCTAGCTCCGCTACGCCGTTTACAGAAGATTCTATCGCTTTAAGCACACTTTCCGACACTTTAGGAAACATACAATAATAAACAATTTGTTTATTATAAAGCTTTCGGTTTTAACCAGTAACCGTCAATATTTCAAACCAAAAATAAGCAAAGAAGGAAAAAGTTACGAGAAATTAGTTAATCGCGTTTAGCAGCTTCGCTTTTTTCAACGTAGCTAGATCTTTGCTGCGTGTTAGGAACATTGCAATTTTTAATTCTTTTTCCCACTTCTCAATTTCTTTTTTCACGCCGTCTGCGCCGCCAGTGTTCTGCGCTTTGAGAAAAGGAGAAGCTGCGCCGGCGAGAGTTGCTCCCAAGCGCAGTGCTTTTGCAACGTGTAACCCGTTGCGTACACCGCCACTTGCGATAAGAGGAATTTTCACAGTCTTCGCAGCTTCTTGAAGTGCAATTACAGTTGGCACGCCCCAATTCCAATACAAGTTTCCAGCTTCTGCGCCTTTGCGGTAAACTTCAATCCCCGCCCACGAGGTACCGCCAGTTCCGCTGACGTCAATTGCTGCAACGCCAGCTGCTTCCAACTCCCTACACACGTCGACGTTTAAACCAGCTCCAACTTCCTTGGCAATAATTGGAACATCAAGTTGGCTGCAAGTTTTTTCAATTGCTTTTAGTACCCCTGCCCAATTGCGGTCGCCTTCAGGTTGGACAACTTCTTGCAGTGGATTTAAATGAATACAAAGCGCGTCTGCCTCAATATCACAAATCATTTTCTCGATTTTGTCAATTGAATAGTTCTTCAGCTGGTAGCCACCAATGTTACCGCATAGAAATACGTTCGGTGCAACGTCTTTCACTTTGAACGTTTTCGCTAATTCTGGTTTTTCCAGCATTGCTCTTTGTGAACCAACTCCCATAGGAATATTCTTCTCTTCACAAGCTAGCGCAATGTCTTTGTTTATTCTCTCGACGCTTTCGTGGCCGCCAGTCATTGAAAGAACCATAAACGGAAGAGAAAAATTACGTTTGAGAAAAGTTACTGTTGTATCAATCGCGTCGAAGTTCAACTCAGGAAGCGCATAGTGTAAAAATTCAATTTCATCAAAACCAGTTGGCGTAGAGTGTTGCACGTTTTTTTCAAGTGCAATCTTAACATGATCCGTCTTGCGGCTGCTAGTTTGTTCACTTACACTTTTTTCACTAATTTTTTCGCTCATTATTCACTCACTTTTTAATAACAGTATAAGTTATTTCAATTACGTGATTTATTAACAACGCCGTCAAGCGGAAAACTGTTTTCCAATTTAACGCCTTTGTCACTTGTTGAAATGTTTAGCACCTGGAGACCTCTAGAGTTCCAAAAACTCTTTAACCGACTAGCATCTCTCGCAGACAAGCACAATGCAGCAATTGCATCTCCCCCGCCTGCGCCTGGAAGCAATGCAACAAACGCGCCGTGTTGCTTGGAATCTTCTATCAATTCACTAAATGCATTTGATTCAATTTCAACCCCGCTTTTTTCACCTAGTTTTTTAACAAGAGAACGGCTGGCGTCAAATGCAATTCTAAATTCTTGCAGCGATTCAGTACCTTTAGTTAATGCACGAAGTGCGTTTAGTACGGTTTTGTTATGCTCGTTTAGTTTAGCAAAAAGCGCATTGTATTCATCAAGATGTTTTTCCTTGAAGGGTTTAATGCCTGCCATCATTTTTGTAGTACTCGTACTAGTGTTTGGAATATTTGCAATAACCGCAGTGAAAACGCGAGGCAACTGCATTGGTTTTACAAAATAGTCCCAATTCTGGTTAACAACATCACTAGCGCCGACACTAATAAGCTCTGGCGAAAACCGCGAGTATTCAATTGCACCAAACGTACCAGCAGCCACGTCAAAACCACTGCCAACTTTTCCCTGCGAAGTACAGTGCGCAAATTGAGCTAACTTGTGTACAACTTCTTTTCCAGCCGAATTTTCAAAGTCAACATCATGAAGCGCCAGCACCGCAGCTACCGTAGCTACTGTTACAGCTGCACTTGACCCCAACCCACTCTTCGCCCCTTCAACGCTAAACGCTTCGTCGCTGTAAGTTTCCAGTTTCACTCCCTTTAGTCTACTGCTACCGTTTTTGGATTTAGATAACACAATAGACAAATAATTTAAAGTATTTTCAATTGCGTTTTTAACAAATTTAGCCCGTTCGTCAGCAATAGTAATTTTTCCATTTGCAAATTTTCCACTTTCATTTATTTGCAATTGTTGAGAAATAATTTCAACATTTGGAAACGGAAGTTCAGTTGCTTTTGCATATACTCGTGCTTCTACACTTGTGACAAACCCACGATTACCTTTTTCTGAAAGTGCGTAAGCTCCAACCCAAAGCACTTTTCCAGGCGCAGATGCAACTACCATTTTTTATTCACAAATATTTTTATTGTTTTTTACTTTTACTATTTTACAACTTTACAACAATTGCGTTTTTGCTCTCGTCAAAATAGTGCTCGCGCGGCTTTCCATTAGACGGATCAATTAAGTGACTCGCAGCGTCGCTTAACTCCTGCGGCCCGTTGCCTGGCTTTGAAACAACTATTTTCTCAATTCCTTCAATTTTTTGCAACGCGGTAGTTATTGTTTTGACATTTTCTTCTAGAGTGTAAATGTGACAATTTGGCCCTGCATCAAAAGTATAGCCTGCAATTATTTTTCCAGCGGTTTCGTTGATTTCGTTCACAAGTTCAATTAACATTTTTGATTTGTCATTGAGGTAAATTATTGGCGGTTGCGTGTCAAGCATAACCGCGTGCATATTGTTACTATCACGCATTGCGAGCAACGCAAATTTTTCAAAATCCTTTTGTTTAATTGCAGTTTCCATTTCGCCAATTGTTTTCGGCAAGTACTCTAGGCGCGATTTGAACAAAACACTATTCGCAACTGTTTGTTTCATTCCTACCCGCGAGGAAATTTTCTTTTTTCCGCTGCTAACAACAACACTCACTACGCGCATTTCTTTCCAGTGCAAAGCAGGCGCAAGTTGAACTGCAAATGAATCACTTCCGTCGATTTTTTCTCCTTTTTTCCACTCGACAAAACCACCTAACACTGAGCGTGACGCTGAACCACTGCCAAGGCGAGCAAGTACGGAAAGTTCAGCAGTGCTTAATTTTAGCCCAGCTGCTTTACTAGCAGCGCAGGCAAGTGCAGCTAATCCAGAAGCAGAAGATGCAAACCCAGCCGCAGTTGGAAAACAATTAATTGAAACAATTCTCGCTTTTTCTTTAATCCCGGCTTTTTCACGAATTACGTCGAGTTGTTTCAAACGTTCGCTTGCCTCGCTGTCGCCAGTCAAGTCAACTTCTTTACCGTTGAGCCACAGCTCGTCACTTTTTAACTTCGGGTCGAACATTACACTTGTACGCGTCTTTAGCGAGTCAAGCGTCATACTTATGCTGCTGTTTGTTGGCAGAATTAACACATCGTCGCGTTTACCCCAATATTTTATAACCGCGATATTCGGAGTAGCTTCAAATGTAATTACGTTCATTGAAATGCACCTTTTGTGGTTTTAGCTTCAAAAGCTTTGAATCCATGTTTTTCTAGCTCGTTAATTATTTTCACAGCATTGTTCTTATTAATAAGTGCAATTACCGCGCCGCCTTCACCGCCGCCGCCAGTTAGTTTAACTCCATAAACTTTATTTGCAATGCAAATCTTCCGCGCTTCTTCTATTCCCTGTGAAGACATTTGCATTTTCTCAAGTAACGCGTGGTTCGCGTTCATCAACGCACCGAGCACTATGGCGTCGCCGTTTGGTTTAAGCTCCGCCATTATTTTTTCAAAAATTTCAGTAAATGGCACGAGTTTAGCTTTATCCGTAGCAGTTAATTCAAAAAGTTTCTTTGTAGAACCATCGCTATTAACGAAGCTCATGTTTTTTGCAAACAACGCCGTCATTTCTCCTGTTGCCGCGCGTTTACCGCCTCGCGAAGTGTCAATTACAAGCAACGTTGTGCCCTGTGGAAGTTCAACTTTTTGCAGGTAAAAGTTCCACTTTACGCAGTTATTTTGTTCAACAGTACGCACGAGTTTCATCGGTCCGCCTATAACGGTCATGGCGTCGATTCCACTCGCACTTCCCCCGTGGGCAATTGCATCGAGAAATTGCACGTCTTCGAATAACTTTTCACTTGTTAACAGCGCACCGGCGAATTTGTAAAACGCAATTATAAAAGCAGCTGCAATGCTTGAACTACCGCCAACACCCTTGGGAAAATCTGCTTTAATTTCAATAACTATTTTCGCGCGTGGTTTAAAACCAGTTTCTTTAATTAATTTTTTCAACAAGTCAATTACTTCAGAATACCATTTCCAATCATTTCCACTTTGAACTTCGCACTTTTCATTTAGAACAACATCTGCTCCCTTTTGTTTAATTACAAAACCAAGCGCACCTTGCTCTTCAAGAAAGTGTACGCTGCTAAATGGTTCAATGCTTATCGCTAGTGCCGGAGAACCGTGCACAACTGCATGTTCTCCAGTGAGAATAACTTTACAAGGCGCAGTTGCAATTATTTCTTTTGCCACGTTTATTTTACTCTCCCCTTAGTTTTTCAAGCACTTCGCGGCTGTAATCAACGTTTACTTTTTTATCAGCGACAATTTGCTTTGCAACCGCGTCAATCTCGCTTCCATTTGCACCTGCAATAACTGCAATGTTCTTTGAGTGTAACTTCATGTGCCCGCGTTGAATTCCCTCAGTGCTCAATGCACGCAACGCTGCAAAGTTTTGAGCTAGTCCAACAGCTGCAACAACCTGCGCTAATTCTTGTGCGGTTTTTACCCCGAGAATTTTCAAACTAATTTGCGCAATTGGATGCGTCTTCGTTGCACCACCAACTAATCCAAGCGCAAGCGGAAGTTCTATACTTCCCAATAGATTACCTTCCTTAGTTTTCTCCCACTTTGTTAACGGCTTGTACCCTCCATTCCTAGTAGCCGCGTAAGCGTGTGCGCCTGCTTCAACTGCACGCCAGTCATTACCAGTTGCAACTACCACTGGATCAATTCCATTCATTATTCCTTTATTATGAGTACACGCGCGGTACACATCGTGAAATGCAAATAAATAAGCATCGACAACACCATTTACAGCGTCTTCACCAATTACTTTCTTGTCGTAAATAACACTCGCCCGCGCTAAGCGTTTGTCAGCGAGGTTAGTAAGTATACGCAGGCGAACTTTGCCGCCACTGAGCTTTTCCAATTCAGGCGCAATCACTTCAGCCATTGTATTAATCGTATTAGCGCCCATTGCATCGCGAACGTCAACGTCAAAATTAACAACTAACATATCACTAGTTAACTTATGTGCCAATAGGTTTCTAGCGCCGCCGCCCAATTGTACAAGCATTGCATTAGTTGCATTTGCCTTTTCTATAAGTTGCTTGGCAACTGCATTTATTGCGAAAATTGCCTTAGCCGCGTCTTTAACCCCAACTAATTGAACTTGTCCCGTCATTATCGGTTCATCGGCACTTGTTGTGAAACCCCCCGGAAGCGCCATTTTAGCCGCGTTACTAGCCGCTGCAACAACCGACGGTTCTTCAACAACCATTGGCACTAGATAATCCTTGCCGTTTATCTTAAAGTTAGTTGCAATTCCCAATGGAAGCGCATGAGTGCCAACAACGCTTTCAATCATTCTATTTGCAGTGTCAATCCCAAGGCTGCCTTCTTTTAGCAACAGTTTAGCATCTTCAGGCGTCAACACTCCTTGCTTTACCAGTAAGTCAACTCGCTTATCAGGACTAAGTTTGTACAGTTCACTGAACTTAGAGTAGTCTACCATAAAAATCACTTACAAGTTTGCGCAGCGCTTGCTTTTTAAAAACACCCCAAAAAACCCCCCAATTACGGCGTTTAACGAAGTGGGCGTCGTCGGCAGCCGGTTTTTTAAAGTGTTTTTGTCAAAACTCTTTTGCTAATACCACTATAAACTATAAAACGGTCACATTACAATATGAACAAAACTAAAGTTGGAATTACGGGCTATGGCTATTACGTGCCACGCTTTAGAGTAAAGACAACTGACATCGCAATTGCATGGAACAAAGACCCTTCAACTGGCAAAGCCCTCGGAGTAGAGGAAAAGGCAGTTGGCTCGTGGGACGAAGACTCGTGCACGTTCGCAGTTGAAGCTGCTAGAATGGCAATTGAAACTTCAAAAATCGACCCGCAAGAACTAGGGGCACTTTACGTTGGAAGTGAGAGTAAACCCTACGCAGTTAAGCCAAGCGCATCAATTGTAGCCGAGGCAATTGAAGCAACTCCAAAACTAACTGCTGCAGATATTGAATTCGCCTGTAAAGCAGGTACAGCTGGAATACAAATGTGCATGGGCTTAGTTGCAAGTGGAATGATCAAATATGGCATGGCAATTGGCTCTGATACTGCACAAGCACAACCTGGAGATGCACTTGAGTATACCGCAGGCGGAGGCGCAGCTGCTTTTGTAATTGGTGCAACTGAAATAATCGCAACTATCAACGATACTTTTTCATTTACAACAGATACCCCGGACTTTTGGAGGCGGCAACACGAGGAATTTCCACAACACGCTGGTCGCTTTACAGGAGAGCCCGCTTACTTTAAGCACGTTATGGGCGCAACAAAGGGAATATTGGAAAAAACAGGGACAACTCCAAAAGATTACAGCTACGTTGTGTTCCACCAGCCGAACGGCAAGTTCCCGTTGATGGTTGCAAAGATGCTCGGGTTTGAAGAAGCGGCTGTAAAACAAGGTTTAATCACACCGTTTATTGGAAACACTTACAGTTGCGCAGCAATGATTGGACTAGCAAGCGTGCTAGACGTTGCAAAACCAGGCGACAAAATCCTCGTATGCGCTTATGGGAGCGGTTCTGGAAGCGACGCGTTTACACTTACAGTTGAAAAAGAAATTGAAAAACCCGGAAGAAGGCCAAAAGAAAAAATACTAGATTACATCGCGCGTGAAAAGCAGTACATTGACTACGCCGGCTACATAAAACACAGGAAGAAAATC
>JAZDHP010000034.1:0-3654 GCA_043805855.1 Microcaldota archaeon | reverse complement strand
AAGAAAAAGAAAGGTTTAAACTGGAGACAAAAGAGAAAGAAACGCGCAAAGAGAAATGCAGCTCCAGTAGTTAGGCGCGGTCGCTTTTCAAGGCGCTAAATCTATATCAAGCCACTTGCCAGAATAGATATAACCGTACAGTTTATCTTTCTCGGCAAGTAATGGCAATAGTTCCTTTTCAAAGCTACTTGGCGTCTTGGAAATATAACTAAAAATTGACGGTTCACAAACCGCAATCCCGGCATTTACTAAGTTGCTGTTAGCGTCTAGCCGCGGTTTTTCAGTGAAAGAAACTATTTTCGACCCAGTTAACTTTGCAACGCCAAAAACATTTGGGGTTTTCACATTTACCAACGCAATTGTACACACTGCATTAGCTGCACGTTCACGGTGGAATTTAATTAAGTCAAAAATGTCAAGTTCAGGATAGTCAATGTCAGAATAGCTTAAAAGAAACGGTTCGTTTATTTTAGACTTACAAAGCAGTAACACGCCGGCACTTCCGCGATTATTTTCATCCTGCAGATATTCAACATTTAGTCCAAACGAAGCGCCGTCTTTTACCTTGTCAACAATTTGTTCTCCACTATAACCAATTGCAATTATAACTCTTGTTACCCCGCTGTTTTTCAATTTCAGTAAAACGCGCTCGATAATAGTTTTGCCCTCAATTTCCACCAGCGGTTTTATCACGCCGTGCTCTTCAGACCAAAGCTTGTCCTTCTTTCCAGCCGCTAAGACAACCGCAGTTTTTACAATTGACTGAGCAGCAGCTGCACGAATAAGCAAGTCAACGGCATGGGATCGGTTCTTCGCCTTCCCGCTGCTAACCATAGCGTCGACAAAACGCAACAACTCGTCGTCAATAGTAATTGTAATCCGTTCCATTAACAACAGTTAAGAAAAAGAGATATTTAAAACAACGTAGAGGGAAGCACTAGAACTATAAGAAAAGATTTAATTGAAAATAAAAAAAGAAAACTGAAGCGCGGTTCACGCGCTTCATGGTATAACAGAGTTTTACTCCTCTTTGGAGATTTCGTAAACTGCCTTCAATGCAACTACTGCAGCTGCCGGCGATACGAAGACTACAATGTAGTTCAAGATTGTCTGTACTACTACTTCAGCAGTTGCAGAGAAACTTACTACCGTAGCCAAACTTGAAGCCGATGCCATTAAAGCGATCGTTGCAATCAAATAGAGTTGCACTTCCTTATCTGTTACGTTCAAGAGACCTACTACTAATCCAAGAATTCCAAGGACTAACGGGTAATATCCCTCGACACCCGTGGAAATGAAACCAGCGATAATCGAAATTACCAAGCCGATTAAAAAGGCCCACGAGCCATACTTTGCCATATTTTGACTTTTTGATGCCATTGTTTAACCTACCACCTAAATTTGTTTTTTCATTGCACGTCAAAACGCGCAAGAACCCCCCCCAAGCTGGATACCTGGAAGAGAAAAGAACGAAATATCCTAGGTGCGTATTCTATTTCCATTGAACCCTATAAAAGCCTATCGCCAAAGACGTAAAAAAATACGACAAAAAGCGAAGGCGGTAAAAGAGAGAAAAACCTTTAAATATTCATATTTTTTCATACAATTGTTTTTGTTGTATTAGCTAAAAGCTTACAATAAAATTGAGACAGTGGTAGAGAAAAAAGCGGGGCTCACAAAGCCCCCTTATCCTTTTTATGCTAATTGCTAAACAACTAAACTCCAAATTAATTTATACCTCAGTTCGCCTTACAACTTCATGGACATTGAATTTGAAGCTACTTTTACAAATATTGACAAAGAAGAAATGAGGAAAAAACTTACCAACGCAAAAGCAACTTTAGTAAAACCGGAGTTTTTACAAAAACGCAGCGGTTTTCATTTGCCAAAACATAACGAAATTAAAGACGGGTGGCTGCGCGTTCGAGATGAAGGGAACAAAATTACAATGAGCTTGAAAATTGTAGACGGCGATAAGATAACCGACCAAAAAGAAATTTGCCTAACTATCGACAATATGAAAAACGCGGAGCTTCTCTTGCAAATGATTGGCTGTGAAAAGAAAGCATTTCAAGAAAGTAAGCGCGAATTATGGAAATTTAAAGACACAGAAGTAACTATTGACGAATGGCCGTTTCTTGAACCGTTCCTGGAAGTAGAAGGAAAAAGTGAGAAAAGCGTAAAAGACGCGTGCGCAGCGCTTGGCCTAGATTATAGCAAGGCACTTTTTTGCGCAGTTGACGAACTTTACGCGCGGAAGTACAACATTTCAAAAAACACAATAAACAACGACACGCCTGAAATAAAGTTCAACGGGAGAAATCCATTTGTAAATATAAGTTAAACAAGAAACAAAATCGACGTTTGAAAAGCTATTTTAAAACAAGCATTCCAAATGTGTTGCAAGGGCTTGTAGCTCAGTCTGGCAACCCCCTTCTTTCTTTGGAAGAAAGAAGGCCGTTGACGGTTCAAGAAAGATTGGGTTGGATAAATAGAGCGACAGCCTTCTAAACCATTCTTTTCAAGTTTTAGAAAAAGAAGAAAGTCCGCGTGGTTTTTCTTTGGCCACACCTGGCCTTTCTTTTTCTGAAAAAGAAAGGCATGGTAAGCTGAAGGTCGTGGGTTCAAATCCCACCTCGCCCGTTATCACTTATTCCCGTCAGGGATTCTAAGACACTATTCCCATTCTTTGCAGTGCCAAGTAGAGCCCGCCCCATTGGCCGACGAATTGAACGATGCTTATCAAAAACAGGGGAACTGAAATTATCTTGTACTCTGGGTATTTTACCCACACTAGATAAGCTAAACCTGCAGAGGGAGAAATAACCGACCAGAGTAACAGTAACTTTACCTCGTGGTCTGAAAATACTTTTGTAATCGCGCCGCCAAACGCAGAAGCACCCTTTTCAATTCCATATTTGCTAGAGTAGTCCATTAAATTTTTAGGCCGCCTGCCAGTAAGCTTATCAACTATATTGACTATTCTTGGCTTTAGTAAACGCATCGACATATAGTGGACTCACGGTTTCAAAAAAATTTCAAGAAGAAATAAACAACCGCAATTAAAAAGCATTTGCGTCCAAAACACTAAGTAAAAGCCGTCGGGTGCAGAGGGTTCAGTAAGGGCCGGCGCCGGCGGCCCTTGGGGGCTGTGGGCCAACCTGGTATGCTACCAGCTTCGGGGAACCCCTTTTCTTTCGCGAAAGAAAAGTCGTTTCATCGCCAAAAGAAAGGCGGTTAGGAAAAGCTGGTGATCTGAGTTCAAATCTCAGCAGCCCCATTTTTCTTTTTTTATAACTAAGCTAGTGGTTTCTTTGGCGCCTTTACAGTACCTTTGGTTTTTATTCTTGTTTTGCGCAAGAGATATTCATGGCAATTAGTGAAGAAACAAGACACTTTTACGATAAAGAAATTGGCATGCCCCGCTGGGGGTGGATGCCTCACAAGCTACAGGTAGGCTTCAAGCAAATGCACGGCGCCGGGAGCGTAACGCGAGAGGAATTAAGGCAAATTGGAAAGCAATTAAGTGGCTTTGGAGACAAACCAGAAGAACCACACCGTCAGATGCTATTAAAACAATTACTGCCAAAAGCAGTTGAGTTGCACGTTGCGGGAAAGCACAGGGATGCAGTTGAACTTTTACTTAGGCACAGT
>JAZDHP010000033.1:0-5868 GCA_043805855.1 Microcaldota archaeon | reverse complement strand
GGTAGAAAAAGCGGGTTCACCCATTGCAATGCGGTTATTGCGTGCCAAATAGCAACTATTCCAACGATGAACGCTATTCCGTAAATTTGTTGAAATGGAGGTTGTTTCATTTTGTAAACGCCTTTACAACTTTGTTTCTATATTCGAAGAACTTCTTTGACAGCCGAGTTTTTGCATTGCGTGGGCGTGGTAAGTTAATTTTAATCTCTTGTTTTATCCTTCCTGGTTTTTGGCTTAGGATAATGACGCGGTCAGCGAGGAAAATCGCTTCTTCTGGGTCGTGCGAAACAAAGATGGTTGTTTTTTTGGTTTCTATCCATAGTTTTTGCACTTGTTCTTGCATTTTCAAAGTAATTGAATAATCTAAAGCGCTGAACGGTTCGTCGAACAAAAGTATTTCTGGTTCAGTTGAATACGCTCTTGCAATTGCGGTTAACTGTTTTTGCCCACCGCTTAGCTGGTAAGGGTAACTGTTTTTCAAATGCGCTACGCCGACTTTTTCCATCCATTTTTCAGTAATGTGTGAATCATTTGAACCTACAACAAGCGCAATGTTCTCTTCAACAGTGAACCACGGTAATAGCGACTCGTGAAAGTTCTGAAATACGAACCCGCTTTTTGCTTCAAGTGGAGTTTTGCTGTTGATTTCAACTTTGCCGCTGTAATCCTCGTCCATTCCAGCAATTATGTTCAGTAGAGTTGTTTTGCCGCATCCGTTTGGCCCGAAAATCGCAACTAACTCACCTTCTTTAACCTCTAAGTTTATGGCAGTGAGTATTTGCGACTCTGCAATTTTCTTCGAGACGTTTTTTACAAAAAGCATAACTTAGTGAATTTCCGGGAAGTTGTATTTATGGGTTTGCCTGTTCCGCGAGAACTTCGCGAAGCGGCGCTGGAGCGTTAAGCGCAGTAAAGTTCGGTATATTTCGCGAGGCGGATATATTGTTGTCAATTGCCCATCGCGCGATTTCTGTCATTCTCGCGCTTGAGTTAAATTCGCGTAGTTCAAACTGCATTTTACTCCAAAGTTTTTTCATTGTCGTTTCGTCAATTTCAGTTTCTTTTGCAAGTATAGCTATTGCTTCGTCTGGATTAGTTTTAATGAAATTCTCAGCGCGTTTCATTGCGCGGAGCATTTTCTTTTGAGTGGCGGTTTTTTCAGCAAATTGCCTTGAAACATAAAGGTTCATTTCCATGTTTGAAGGTGGAACTATTGAACTAACTTCATCGCCAAAAGCCGCAATTATCTTATTTGGCACTGGCTCGTAGCTAAAAATTGCGTCTACATCTCCATGTGAAAGCGCTGAAGCCATTGTTTGTGGGCTAATGTCAATCATCGTAACTGCTTTTGGTGACACGTTGTTTTTTTCTAATATATTCCATAAATTATAATGTACAACTGAATACAATACTGTTCCAACTTTTTTTTCAGCTAAATCTCTAATAGATTTTATGTTTTTGTTTTTCATCATTACGACAGTTTCATCATTTGTGCTAATTTCATGAGTAGCGATTATTTTGTAATTGCCTCCCTTTAACGCCATAAAAACACCCGGAGTTTCAGCGCCGGTTATCATGTCGATTTCGTTGGTTGCTAATTGTTGGAAAACGTAGCCTACAAAACTCGTTCTAATTTCTTCAATTTTTATTCCTTCGTCAGCGAAATAGCCGTTTCGCATTGCAATTATAGGAATCGCGTTGAACTGTGCAGGCACATAAGCAAACTTCACAACTTCTGTATTACTGGCCGTTACCTTTCCGGTTAGAGATAAGCCGGGTAAAAATAAAACCGCTCCAACCACAATTAAAATTAAACCTACGAGTAGAGCTTGCGCTAGTGCTTTCATAAACCAATTCCCCCAGCTGAAACGTCCCAAGCCAATAGAGTTAAAAAGGCGTAGCCGTGCTAATATCTCAGCGTGCAGGGAAATTCCCGCACAATGAGGCGTTAGTTATACTGTGGATTCAGATTCTTTTGGTGGTTTGATTAAACTTGGCTTGAAGGAAAAAGAAGCGCGTACTTATTTGGCGCTTTTGCGTTTGGGCGAAGCTGGTGCGAGTTCAATTTCAAAAATTAGCGGAATTCACCCACGTAGCACTTACGATGCGCTTGAATCACTTGTTTCAAAAGGGTTAGCTACTTTTGCCGAGCGCGATGGAACACGGGTTTTTTCGCCTTGTAATTTAGATTCGCTTGTAAGTTGGGTTGAAGAGCGGAAAAGCGTTGCTCTTGAGTTACTTCCGTTGCTTGAAGCACAGTTGAAAAAACATGAAGCGCCGCTTGTACGAGTTTTTAGAGGAAAGGATGGCATGCGTGCAGTGTGGGAAGATTTGTTGAAACAAAAGCAAGACCTTTATTTTTACGGAGGTATGATGCAAGGGTTTCGCTTTCACATGAAGCACTATACTCAAATTTGGAACAAGCAGCGCGAGAAACTGCAAATTCCAGTTAAAATGCTCTTCATCGACGTTCCGGGAGTTAGAACTGCGCTTAAGGGGCTAAAATTTTGGAGTTCAAAACCCTTGCCTAAAAAATTCTATTCTTCCGTGCCTTGGTGGCTTTATGGCAACAAGATGGTGCTGGTGTTTTGGAGTGAAGATCCGCTTGCAATTAGTATTGAAAGCCCTGAACTTGCTAAAACGTACCGTCACTTTTTCAACGCGATGTGGAAAAATAAAAGAGCTTAGTTTTAGAGTTATATGTCTACATTTTGCAATTCTTTACAAAATGTGCCCATATCTAGTTGTTTGACCTGCCAAAAAGCTTATTAGTTAGTCAGTCTATATTGATTAGTGTGATTAGTGTGAATGAATTGAAGGTTAAATCTATTGAAATGAACGAGCGGGGGGTACTTGTTATTCCTGAAGAGATTCGTCGCGACTTGAATTTGTTCGGGCGAACTACGCTTGTGTTGATTGAGAGTAGCGGCCAGCTTATTTTGAAGAAGCAAGATGATGTTGCTAGAGTTTTGCTAAGTGATGATGTTTGGAAGAAAATGTCGGAAGAGTCACTGCGCAACGCCTGGGGGAAGGAAGATGCAGTTTGGGATAAGATTGCAAGGAAGTGATTGAAATGCAGCAGGGCGATTTAGTGTGGGTTAAAGTACCTTTTTCTAGTATGGAAAATGAAAAAATACGGCCAGCGTTGGTGGTTTCCAACGATAGCTATAATTCCAGCACGCTGGACGTCGTTATTTGTGCGATTACTTCTAACGTGCAAGAAACGCCTTACTCTGTGCTAATTTCTCAGAAAGATATTGCAAGTGGTTCTCTGCCAATTCCAAGCAAAATTCGGGCTGACAAGATTTTCCAAATTGAAAAAACTAAAATTATAAAACCATTTGCCAGATTAAGCGGCAATGCATTTAACCAAGTTATAAATGAAATAAACCAACTAGTTTCTAGAAAACCTTAAGTGCTATTGCTTTGCGTGTTTCCATAGCATTTGGAACTGGTGTTCGTAGCTTTTGGCAACGTCTTTGCTTTTTATCCACGTTACGAACTGCGGTTTGCTCCAAATTATAATTGCAACGTAATCTCCGTAAACAATTGTAGTTGCTGGCGTGTCGAACTTTGCTTCAACGTAACGCGTGCTAATTAACGGCAGTTCTTTTTCGCGGTGTTCAACGCGTACGCGGGAATTGTAAATAATTTTTATTCCAACTCCGTGCTTTACTCTCTTCGCGTGGATTAGTTGATAGTATTCTGGAAACATTTGCTTGAACTGTCCCTGTGCGCCGAAAATGTGCCATTCTACGCCAGTTTCCAATAAATGTGCAAAAAGAGTCTTTACTCCCTTGTTGCCTTTTAAAATGAAAACCTCGGGTTCAGTTGTATTACTTGTAGTTTTTGCTTGTTTTTCAATTTTTTCAAGTTCTTTTTGTTTTTCTTTTATACTTTCAATTTCGCTTTCTAGTTCTTGTCTAACTAAAGATAATGGAGTTATGCTGAACTCGCGGCAGTTTCCAATTTGGGTGTAACCGACAATTCCCTTTTCTATTAATCTATGCAAAATGTCGTAAACCGCCGCGCGGTACATTCCGGTTGTTTTAATCAACTCGCCGCCAGTAGAGTGCTTCTTCTCCGACAAGGCGGCGTAAACGGTAGCTTCGCTTTTTGTCAATTCTAGCGTTTCTATGATGTTTTTAACGTCCATTTGCAGTTTTTGCCCTTTCTTATTTAAGTGTAATATTATAAGCATATTACTCCTTTTTAAAACGTTTTTTCAAGCTTTTTCTTGCATGGAAAAGAAATTTGTGTTTGGAATTGTTTTGGTGGTTTTACTAACTGGGCTAGCGTTGTTTTTTTCAGGCGCAACTGGCTACTTTGTGAAAAGCAATGCATCGTCGGAGTTAGTGGTTGGTTATCGCTCTCACGTGTTTTACTTACCAGTAATGGTAGCGGTTGAGAATAACTTGTTTGAAAAGCACGGGTTGAACGTAAAGCCGGAGACGTTTGAAAAAACTAGTCAAATGTTAATGGGTGTTGAAACAGGTAAAGTGGCAGCTAGCTACGGTGGGATTAACTTGTTAGATTTTACTCTTGCAAGTCGACGCGGCGGCCACTTTAAGTTGATTAGCGTTACTTCGATTGACAAACTGCACCGCACTTCTTGCGCGGTTTCAAAACATTTCCATAATCTAACTGAACTCAGTGGAAAGAGAATTGGATATGAGGAAACTCCACTTGGGATAACTTGGTCAAAAGGAGTTTTGCAGCGTTTTAATCTAGATACTAGCGGAATGTTGCCGTTGAAAGGCGAGTTACTTTTGCAGAGCGTTGAAGCTAACCGCACTGACGCAGCGTTTGTACTAGAGCCAAATTGTGTAAAGGCAGAGTCAATTGGTTACAAGGTTGTGTTTCAAGAACCGCTGGCGTTTATGTACGGCGACGGGTTTTACCTAACTGGTAGTGTAGTGTCGCCGTCTCTCACTTTAGGCGAGCAACAGAAATTTGCAGGGGTTTACGACGAAGCCGTTGAATTTATACGAGTTAATCCGCGTGAATCAAAAGAAATTTTGATAAAATATACAAAGATGGAGTCTAAGCTAGTGGATAAACTTGCTATTCCTAACTTTTTGAAATCAACCGAGTGGACTGGTGAAAAGTTCAACGCTACAATTGAAGCGTTCGACAAAGCTGGGCTTTTGAAATAGTGTAATTACCTAAGTTCTAGTAGTCTAGCGTTGTGTAAATTGGAAACTTCGCGCACAGTTGCATAACTTCTTTCTTTACTTTTTGCACAACCGCGTTTGCTTTTATCTCGGGTCGTACCTTTGCGATGTACTCGGCTTTAGTTTTGTCATCTGGGAGAGCGTACCGCGGTGCGATTTCGTTGACAATCTCAGCAATCCACTTGCCAATTAATTCCATTTCGCTTTCTTTCAAACCGCGAGAAGTAATTGCCGGCGTTCCCAAACGTATTCCGCTTGGGTAAAAAGGCGTCGAGGGATCAGCTGGAATAGTGTTCTTGTTAACTGTAATGTGCGCTTCGTCAAGCGCATCTTGTACAAACGCTCCCCTACCTTTGCCAAACGGTGTTAAGTCAATAAGGTGCATGTGGTTGTCGCTACCGTTTGAAACTAATTTTACGCCGTTTGCCATCATTGCCTTGCCAAGCACAGTGTTGTTCTTCACAATTTGCCTCGCGTATTCAGCAAATTCTGGTTTCAACGCTTCGCCGAGGCAAACTGCAATTGCAGCTGTCTGGTGGTCATGCGGTCCACCCTGGAGTCCGGGAAATATAGCTTTGTCTATCTTTTCAGCAAGCAGCGGATCCTTGTCTAACCCGCGTTGTGTTACCATTATCATTGCCCCTCGCGGCCCGCGTAACGTTTTGTGAGTAGTTGTAGTTACGATATGCGCGTA
>JAZDHP010000032.1:0-16220 GCA_043805855.1 Microcaldota archaeon | reverse complement strand
TAGAAAGGAGTTTGTAATTAAATTTAAAGAAAAGGAACGGGAGGTTCTACACAATTATGCCGTGGCTTTTAGTTCAAATGCAGCTTCAATCAATTTTGGGTATGTTTGGTTGTTATTTTTGAGGTGTTGTGAATTTATTGCGAAAAAGAATGCCCTTTCTTTTAATCCATTGTTTGGTGTTAAAGTCCCCCTTAAGGTATCGCAAGTGCGTTATGCTGTTGAAAAGTATGAGCAGAAAACTGGGGAAGTGGAAAATGGTCGAGAAAAAATTGATGAAATCTATTGCGATACTAATCTAACCCCGGTGCTAGAAGCTTATCCTGCATTAAATGAAACTATTGGTTTGTTTCACTAGAAGATTTTAACTGGTTAGCTCGTTTGTCGGCAATTGCATTCCTAATACTTTCGTCATTTTCTATTATATTTCGTAACCATTCGAGATTCTTTTCAAGCTCTGCGGTTTTAGCGTCAGCGCTAACGGCAGCTTTCATGTTTAAAGGCATTCCACAACCTCCGCAGTAGCTTAAGTTCAACGTGTTTTGCTTGCTGCAACGGGGACAACAGATAAACTCACAATTGTCATCTTTTACCTCAATGCCATGCGCTTTTAGCAACGTATTATCCGTATCCCGCATACTCATATGAACATAAGTAGCACATTGGCGAGAAGCAACAACCCAGCCCATTATGCCCGTCATTTGAATTTCACTCAAACCCATTTTCGCTAATTGCGTAGCGCGTGCATGACGAAAACTATGTGGATTTACTCGCTTTGTTACGCCTGCAGTTTTAGCAATGTCAACAATGCGTTGACGAATTACTTGGTAGCGTAAAGGTTGTCCTTTCCAGCGATTAGTTAAACGAGGCCAAAGTGAAGCTTCTGGATCTGTTTTCCAAGGATTATAATCAAGCCAGGTTTTCAACAAGTTAACTGAAGTAATTAATCGAACTCTTCGTGCTCCAGTTTTGCCTCCGGCAATAAGTAGCTGCGCTCCATATGCGTCAAATGAAACGTGTTTTATTTTAACACCAGCTAGTTCGCTAATTCTACAGCCACTTTCAAAGAGAACTGCGATCAAGCACTTATCACGAGCATTCGGCGCAGCTTCAATCATTTTCAATATATCTTGATAGCTGAGAAGCTCTTCAGGAAGCATTTTTTGACTATTTTTTACACTCCCCTTTATCCACTTGACTTTATCAGGGGAGAACTCGTCATTACCTTCAAGCCACTTATAAAATTTCTTCAAAGTAACCTTGTAAAAGTGTTTAGTCCAAGGCGACCATGCTTTACGTTCAATTTCTCCAACTAGAGCTTGGATGTCATCTTTTGTGGCTTCTTTGAAGTCTTTCCCAAGTAGCTTTGCAATTGGAAGCAAGCGCTGCGCATAGATTAACACGCGAGCAGTGCTTAAGCCATTAGCAAAACAGTAGTCGAAGAATTTGAGTATGGCTTCGCGATTAGAATCACAGATAGTAGGTTCTTGTTTAATTCGCTCCACGTAGCGCTCCAGCTTACGAGGTAAATTATAGATGTCAACAGCTGCCATAACGTATCACTTTCCTTGTTCCTTCTTTATTAGGAACCGTTATGGCGCTGTAACACCTTTGCTTTTTACGCCTTGGCCGGGATTTTCTTGCGTTTGTGTTTCTCGAAAAAATGAGAGAAACGCATTTTGAATTCTCGAACCCTTCTTTTTGAACCTTAAACGGCCTTTTTCTTTTTAAGAAAAAGGGGGTTTCCCGGGTCGCAAGAGTGACAATCTTGAATGCTAGGCCACTACACTACCAAGGCAAATACTAAGTTGCAACTTTTGTCACGTACGCGTCACTTTTGTCACAATTAGCTAATTTATTGCTGAATTAGAGTTTTTATACGTTAGCAGAAATGGCCTTAAGCAGTTGAATTGCCTTCTTTGGATTTCCGCGGCCAATTGGAAACCAGCACGGCACAACTTTGCCCGCCGGCGAAGGGAAAAACTTAGGCTTAACGGCAAATTTCTTTGTAAACTCGCCGAGCTTCACACTTTCGCCGGTTAAAGCTTTGAATGGGATTAAGCCCATTGCGATTGTCAATTGCGGTTGCACAATTTCCAGCTCTTCAATTAGCAAAGGTAGTTTGTCACGGATTGTTTCTACTGAAGGTGCATCGCCGTGCGGTGCAGTGCACTTTACAACGTTAGTTAAGTAGATGCCGCTTTCCTGCATTATTTTCTCAACTTGCACCGCGGTTTCTTCACTCCACTTACCTTCAGTTAATTGCAAAACACTCACAGGCAACAAACCACTTTTTACCAAAACACGCCAAACTGCACGAGTGCCAATAAAAGGATAGCGCTTACCGCGCCATTGCGGTTGCGTTGAAATGTTATTGTACGTTGGGTTGATGAACACGAGTGCGAAACGGGGTTTGTTCTCCTGCCCGCCGCCGTGCACGTGTTGAAGCGAGTTTTTGCTCGCTTGACATGCTGGGCAGTTGTCAACTTGGCGCCAAATGTTTTCAAGAGTAGCCATATGTTAGAATTACTCGCGTTGGGTTAAAAACAGTTGTTCACTGCGTTGCCGCTGGAGCGGTTGGAGCATTAGTCGCGTTGACTAGTTTTTGTAGTGCTTCGAATTCGAACTTAATTTGCTCTTCCAAGTGTTTTTCTTGTGCTTCGGTAACGTGTGCGAATCTCTTTTGCAGTGAGAGGTATTCTTTTACTGGTTTGAAAGATGGTGTTTTCGTAATTTTCCATTTTCCGTTTTCGTATTCAAGCATTTTCCACATTCCAGTGTCAATTGCAAGCCTGGCCATCTCGAGCGTCTTGCTAGTTGGGTAAACCCAACCTGGAACGCAAGGCGCGTGGATTAATAGAAACTTCGCACCTTTGAATGAAAGAGCTTTTTTCAATTTATTGTAAACATCAAATGGATAGGCAACGCTTGTCGACGCAGCGTAGGGAATCTTATGGCTAGCGACGATTTCCAAAATTGGCTTTTTCAACTCCTGCTTGCCGAGAATCTCAGAGCCAACTTTCGAAGTTGTAGTTGAAGCGAATTTCGGCGTTGAACTACTCCGCTGCACACCCGTATTGTGAACTACAATTCCATCTGCTACAAAATTATGCTCGCCTTCAACACGCAAGTCAAGCGTCGGCTCGTCTTTAATTAACTTAATTGAAATAATTTTTGCGGGAACAAATGGTTCTTTGTCTTTGATATTTTTCAAAGTCATTATCTCTTCTTCTGGCTTTAGCAGCGCAAGTTCTTTCCAGACTAATTCATTGTGTCCGCTTTTACCATTGCGTTGCACAACGAGAAACGGGTGATTTGCAGTTGCTTTTATAGAATGATGGCCAGTTAACAATTCATAAACTGGTTTTACGCCGTTGTCAAAAACGCCAGTGCATTTTTTCAACACTAGTTCGCCATTTTGTTGATTAAACGCATAAACTTTTTCTCCAACTTTAACCTCAGTTATTTTTTTCAAGCCATTTTCAGTGTAAATCAACGAGTCCAAGCTAAGACAGTTCATATACGCTTCATTATCGTAGCAAATGTAAAGTACGTCTTCGTTGCGTTCGAGCATACCAGATAAAACTCCAAAGCCAATGTCGTAAGTTGCGCCGTCGCCTGCGATTACAACTACTTTAGTGTGGTCGTTGCCTTTTGCTTTCAACGCGCGGCTTACTCCGCTTGCAACTGCAGCTGCGTTTTCAAAATTAGCGTGAATGTACGGCACGTTCCACGCGGTTTCTGGAAATGGAGAAGAGATAATTTCCATGCACCCTGTTGAGTTTACTATAATGCAATCTTTTCCAACTACGTCGAGAATTAAGTGCATTGCAATTGTTGCACCACAGCCAGCGCATGCTCGCTGTCCTTTTTCAAACAATTGTTCTTTTTCCAAACCAAGTACTGCTGCCATTTTTTGTAACATCTCAAATGAATTGCTGCACACTGCCAGTGCCTTTTTCTAATTTTGTAAATAAATCTCGAATATGCTGGCGAGTTATATCTCTACCACCTAAGCCGCCGACGAAACTTGAAACAATTGGACGCTGCGATGCGCTTTCCTTGCAATCGTACAACGCACTACGTAATTCGCTGTAAAGTACTGCAGGCGCGCCTAGTGAAAGCGCCTTTTCGAAAACACCAATTGACTTTTTACCGCTAAGTAGAGAAGCAATTTGAGTTGGAAACGGCCGCAGGGATTTCAAGCGCAGGCAACCCCACTTTTTGTTCCCTTTTTGCAACTCTTCATTTATAACGCTTTTAACATTTCCAATAACTGAGCCCATTGCTACGATTACGTACTCGGCGTCGTGAAGATTAATTTCTTCCCACAACCCGTTGCCATAATTACGCCCAGTTAGTTTCGCCCATTCGGCGTTTACTTCAGTTATTATTTTTTGCGACGCGATTAAATCTTGGTGTAAATCCTCGCGGAAAGATTGGTAGTGCTCTGGAAATGCGTAAACTCCTAAACTTAGCGGGTTTTGCGGGTCGAGTTTAATCTCGGGATTAAATTTCGATAAGAATTTTGCAATTAACTCTTTTTCTGGAACGTCAATTTGCTCAACGCTGTGCGTTAGATAAAATCCATCCATGTTGACCATAACAGGCAATAAAGTTTTCTCAGCGATTTTAAACGCTTGGGGAATTGTGTCGGTTGCTTCTTGGTTTGACTCGCAGTAAAGTTGAATCCATCCACTGTCGCGCTCGGAAACAGCGTCTTGGTGGTCGTTCCATATGTTCAGCGGCGCTGACAACGCGCGGTTTGCAACTGCCATTACAATTGGCAAACGCATTCCTGAAACTGTAAACAGCACTTCGTTCATCAACGCGAGGCCTTGGCTTGACGTTGTTGAAAACGTACGTGCGCCAGTTGCACTTGCGCCGATTAAAGCGGATATTGCTGCGAATTCACTTTCAACCGCAATGTACTGCTTAAGCTTACCGTCAGCGTAGAACTGCGCTAGCTCTTCAGCAATATGAGTAGAGGGAGTAATTGGATAGCACGCTACTACTTCTGGCTCGCAGTTTTTCGTCGCTTCTGCAACTGCAAAACTCCCTTCAATAGTTCGTTTCACTTTTTCTCGCCTTCCTTTGCAGCTTCGCTCTTTACATCTTCCTCTCGTTTCATAACAATTGCCTTTACGGGGCACTCATTAGCGCAAATGCCACAACCCTTACAATAATCATAATCTACCTTTGCAATTGACGCTGGATTACCGCTTCGGCTAATTAACTCCATACACCTGTCTGGACAAACGCGTACACACGTCCCGCACGCAGTGCACTTGTCGCTAACTAGCGGCCGCTCGCTGCGCCAATCTCCAGTTTTGTTAGCAATACTTGTTCCTGGTTTTGCATATGGAATTTTCATTTAAATTTCAAACCTTTATCGTTTTTTCAAAGCAATCTTTAACCGCATCAATATTTGCCGTTGCTTTTGCGCCGAAACGGTGTTCAAGAGCGTTTGTCAAACTTTCAAGTTTTACAACGTTAGTTGCTTTTACCAACGCGCCGAGCATTGCAGTGTTTACAATTGGAACTCCAAGCCACTGGTGGGCAATTGAAGTCGCGTCAACGTAGAACACTTTCACATCAGCCGCAACTGGATTTGCAAACGCAACTGGTTTTGGAGAATTAACAACAACAACTCCGTTTGGTTTAATTCCTTCTAGTACGTTTACACCTGCTTCTATTAACGTAGCGTCAAGCACAACGACAATATCTGGGTTATAAACTTGCTCATGAATTATAATTTCTTTGTCGTCAATGCGGCAAAATGCTTTTACAGGCGCGCCGCGGCGTTCAACTCCAAAAAAAGGAAACGCCTGCGAGGATTTGCCCTCTTCACCAACAGCAACAGCTAGCAGTTCAGCTGCAGTTACAGCACCTTGCCCTCCTCGGCCGTGGAAACGAATTTCAATCATTTGTGGAAGTAGTGGAACAACAGTTATTTTAACAGTTTTCGTTTGTCGAAATACACTACGGCAATACGCGAATTAAGTGTTTTTACTTTTCTAGCTTTTGCCTGCATTGCTGCAACGTTAAATTATTACATTCTTGTGGCGCGAGTTTTTTGAGCATCTCTTCGCCTTTTGCCCTTACCTTTGCATCTACGTCGCCTTCAATAAAAACACGGATGAAACCCGGCACGTCGTCTGGAATGTTCTTCTCGTCAAGCACAGTAAAACACGCGTTGTAGTTCTTTGAATAGCATTGCTTTACAAGTGAAACTTTGTGGTTACAGAAATCGCGGTACATTTTCGGAACGTCGTTGCACCGACATTTTTCAATGTCATCAATGCACTGTAAAATCAAATCTTTAGTTTCCTGCGCGTATTGCCCCTTTATTTGGTCTTTTTGAATTAATACCAGCGGGCGAAGCAACGCGTCAAGCGGTCCTCGTATAAACGACGGAACATCTGGAGGTACAACTTCTAAACTCGCGTCTAATTTATTACAAGCGGCAATATCCTTGTCATTAATGCAACTTAGCTGCAAGGTTTTTTTCTCAACGCAAAAGTCACGCGCGTACAATGGAACCGCAGAACAGTCGCATTTTTCCGGGTCAAGCACGCATGTCTTTGCAATTTCACCTGCTTTCCTAGCGCCATCTTGCTTAGCTGCCTCTAGCTTCGCGCGAAAAGATTGTTTGAAATACGGGCGCAGGAATTCAGGAATTCCAGGCGGCGCCATATCAACGTCTTCCAACTTTTCACACATTACCCCTTCGTTTAAACAGCTTAAACCATAGCCAAGCATTTCTTTGCAAAATGGAACGTACTCTGGCTTTGGAAGCGCATTGCAATTACACTTTTCCATGTTGGCAAAGCAAGCGTCCATGTAACCTGCAATTTCGCCTTCAGCTTGTTTAATTGCAATTTGCTTTTTTTCCTCGCATTCTTTTCTACCAGCAGCAGATGGAATTGTTGCACAGTCGCAAGTAACTGGATTGTCAGTGCATTGCTTTTCAAACTTTGACTTAAACTCTAAACCATACGCTTTTGCATTAGTACACGATTCACGCGCAGCTTTGTTTTCAATTGGAGAACAGTCGCACTTTTCCAAATCCTGGTGGCAAAGCTCCCTAACTTGTTTTCCAATGTCAACTTGGCGCTGGCACTCGCCGGCGTGGTTTCCAAGCGAAGAACAATCACACTTAAACGGGTCGTCAACGCATTGTAGTACAATTGCCTGTGCTTTTTGTAAATACTGATGTTTCTGCGCTTCGCACATTTCAACTTGCCGCGGCACCTTAAATTCACTGCAACTGCACGCTTCCATATCTTTATAGCAACGTTCTGCAAATTGCTTCACTTGGCTTTGCAATTGAACTAACTGGTAATTACACGCAGTGACCATTTCCTGCTCTCCCAGCTCAGCACAGTTACAGTTGTCAACATCAGCTGCACAACGTTGAATAAAACTTTCAACTTTAGCTTTGTTTTGTTCACATAAAGAAACTGCACTTGCACCTCTCAACTCGCCACAATTACAGTTACCGTAACTTTCAATGCACTTCAGCGCAAGCGCCTGGCCAACAGCACTAGTTTCGGCTTCTGAAGAATAAGCACTCTCTGCAACTACAAATATAGAAAGTGACAACAACGCAATAAAGACAAACAATTTAGACAAAAGCAACACCACCTACAAAAAGTAAACGCAAGGCGGTTAAAAAAGCTAGAGGCTACCAGTTAAGTAAAACAAAAAAGTCATTGAATAAAAGACAAAAATTAATCAGAAGCTTTTCGTAGGAAGCCGCGAACTGAGTTTAAAAGGTCAACAACTTTACGATGTGCTTCTTGGTCAAAACCTCGCGGTTTAAACTTGTCAGGGTGAAATCGCTGTAAAAGTTCTTTAACATCTTTCCGCATCTTCTCTGGAGCCGAAGCACGGGACAAACCTAATTTTCTAACTGCGTAAGCTATAACTGCGGGGTTTGGCTTGTGAATCTCAGTGGCAGTAAACGCGTATGCCATTTCGTCGTCTATTAGATTATGAAGTGTGCGGAAAGCGACGTGGTCGTCTTTAATGTCAGAAATTAACAGCTGGACCGGAGATTTAGGCTCTTCAACTTCTGGAGCTGCTTCCTTCGCGCGTGGTTTTGGCGGTTTATATCTACGATTAAACAAGTGTAAATATTCTGGTTTCAAACGGCCAGTCCGCAGGTCAATCCTTTCAAAAAGCCAAGGTGAGTCAGTATAATTTGAATGCGGAACAGATTCATTATACGCCCCCCGAACAAAACCAGCTCTAGAAGCTGCTGAATGAAAACCAGGCCCAGGATAGCCTACAAATGTACCATGATTAGTGCTAATAGCTACAACCCCATTGTTAGCACTAATGAACCCTTTTTCATGTTTCCCAAGTGAAAAAGTAGGCTGGCTACGGCGATGATAATCCTCTTGTGGACGTATAAAATGATAACCACCAACTTCAAACGCTTCAGTTGAACTGTCAAAAAAACTCGGATCTTCAAGCTCGGGCGGCTCGTCTTTCGCAAGCGACTTACCCCTTACCGGTTCTGGAACTACAAGCTCCTTTCGGCTAACAATTACAAATTCCCTTCCAGTTTTACCGCGTTCTTCACTCATAATAAATACTAAGTAAAATTGAATTAAAAAAGGATAAGGATCTGTACAAAACATAGTTAGGGAGCACATTTTAACAAAAAGCGAAAAGTGCACCCTAAAAATATATTGAAAAAATAGGCAAAGAAAAAGAAATAGTCCCGCCTGTCGGATTTTCATGGAGAAAAGTTTTTCTTTTCCCACGGACTTTTCTTTTTCTAAAAGAAAAGCCGTTTGAACCAACAACCGCCCCGTTTCTATTCTTCCGGTTAAGGAAGTATACAAAGCTACAGCGGGGTGCTCTACCGTTGAGCTAAGGCGGGAACACCAAATAAAATTAGGAGAAACAGCATTAAAAAAGCTATACCGGGTTAACCCCTTTTCTTTCCCGGCGGCTTTCTTTTTAAAAGAAAGGCACACAGTTCAAGTTTTATACTTGCGAGAAGTAACGTTTCTAGAGGGAATTTGTGAAATGAAGCGATTGTTGTTCTGCCTTTTGGCTTTTACGTTTTTAGTTGCAGCGCAAGCTGACTTTGACAAAGTCATTCCTACATATTTAGACAACACTGAAGATTATTCTGTTTTTGAAGTTGTAGAGCAAATTAGAAGCGAAACTCACTTGACGTACGTTTTAGTTTTGGTTAACAACACGCCGTCGTTTGTACTTGACACAGAGGGTAACATAATTCAAGACCAAGATAAAATTACTTCAGTTAGTAGCGACTACTTACAAAACGGAGAAACTACTCTACAAATAACTGCAGAAGCGTTAAGTGATTCAATAATTGCAAAAACACCAGCTAGAAAAGTTAAACACGAGGTAAACACAATAATTGACGCTGCTGCCCTTAAGCTGGAAAGCGCCAAGAACAAAACCGAAACTGCGAAAACTCTACTTCCCGAAGTTGACTTTTCAAAAACAGACGCGAAGGTAAACGCGTTAACAACAATTGTACGGCAAATGCGAGGAAACGCAACACTAGAATTAGTAACTACATTAAATGAAGATTTTCAAGACGAGTACAGTGACTTCAACGCGTTTGTAAATAGTTTAAACGAAAACGGAGCTAAACTAGGTGCGGCGCTGAAAGATACGCGCGAAGCACGTACGTTGCTAAACGAAAAAATAGTTTCAGTTGGCAGAGACTCGCCGATGGTAGTGCAAAGTGAGGAAAAACTAACCGAAGCTGAAGCGTTAGTTCAAAGCGAAATTGAAAACGTTGTAGAGTTAAACACAATAAACGCAGCAAACGTAGACGCCGCTGTTGAGAAAAGTGCAGAGACACTTGTGCTGGTGAAAAAGATAAAAAGTAGTTCGTTTGACTTCACTAATTTAGCGCTTGTACTTCTAGCAATTATAATCGTAATTGCGGGCGTTTGGTTTTACTTTAAGAAGTTGAAAAAGCCAGAAGAAAAAGTTGAAAATTAGGCTAATTATAAAAAAGAAAATGGGGGATCCGAGGCCATGCCTTTTCTTTCATAAAGAAAAGGCCAGGCGTGGCCAAAAGAAACCACTAAACTAATTATAAAAAAGAATGGGGGATCTGAGATTTTCGTCTGCAAGGCGAAAAGTCAAAATGACTCGTCATTTTGCAGATTTGAATACCTGAAAGCATTTCAGTTCTTTTGGGACTGAAAGACCTTTTCTTACAAGAAAAGGGCTTTCCTCAGGTCTCCAGCTGTTTTCAAGCGCTTGGATTTTCTTTTTTCCAAGGTTTTTTCTTTTGTAAAAGAAAAAAGCTTTCCCAAAGCTGGAAGCATAGCCAGGCTAGCCCAATCCCCCATAAATGTAAAATTTAGAAGAGTTTAGTGATTAAAAACTTGTTATTGTTACTTTTTCTTTTTGCTTCCGAAGTTTCCGCGGGGTTTGGCGATTTTTACCTCGGGATATAACTCGCCGATTGTTTCTGTTGAAGGTATTGGCGGGAAGCCGTAAGCAGATAACACTTCAAACGCTTTCCACTCTGTAGCAAAGTCTTTTCCAGTTGGAATTGAAGACGACGACGCGTTTTGAAGTAAATTAGCGTAGGATTTGCGCGGTGCTTCAATTTGCACTAGCGGCGTTGTAGAGAGGGAAACGTATTTCGTGTGGAGTGAATTGTACATGCTGGACAGCGCGATTAGAACTTCTTTTGGCTCGGCTTTTGCAAGGTTTACTTTTTTCACAACTCGCCATTCGGGTAAATCAGCAGCTACTCGCACCTCTGGCTGCGAGGGTTTGCCTGCGGGTGTGAAGTTTTGAGGATAAATTTGTACAAACAACGCGTGAATAAAGGCGTTCACTGCAATTTGTTCCAGCGCGCGGGTTTTTGCCTTGTGCTTTTTCACTTGCGATTCATCAATCGGTTCGGGTAATTTTAGCGTAATTGCCGGCCGCACGATTTCAAGAATCTTAGACGGCGATAACGCGGCAAGTGTTTGTTGTAAATTAATTGTTTTTGGCACTAGAGATTGGACTTTCTTGTAATCAACTGGGCTGTAATTGTAAATATTCGCCGAGATTAAGTGGGAAAAGTTCTCTATCTGCAAAGCTAACTGTTCTTTCGAGGGATTTTCTAGTTTAACTTCGCATTTTCCGTTTGGAAAATTCGCAGATAGTAGTGCAAATGCCATAAGTTACAAAATCACGCTGGCTGTCCTTCTAGGAATTTCCTTGCGGTTTCGCCAATTGCAGTTTCTGGAGCGTATGCACCGCCTGCAAATTTAACGCCACATGACTTGCATTGCCATAGTGCATTTGCTCTACGTTTTACACTTTTCTTACCGCAAACTGGGCAAGGGTGTTTAGCGCGTTGCACTTCAAGCACTTTTTCTTCTCGTTTTCTTATTGTCCTGCCGTATCTTGAACCCATTTTTAATAACCTCTTTAAAGTAGTTTAAATAACGCCACTCGTTTTTCAAGCGTAGTGTCTATCAGCGAGTCAAATTCTTCAATTGTAAAGCCAGCTGAGCCGCTTTTCTGCGCTGAACAAATGTGGCCATCGTTTGTTGCGCCAAAAGTGAACCTGCCGCTTGAAGCGTGTTCCTCTTCAATAGAAGCGTCAAGTACAATTGTGTTGTTGATTTTTTCGAAAGTACACGTAACAACTTCTTGTCCAAGTGGAAGTTTACCAGGGCGTTTATCGTGGTTTAACTTGTACACTTCGCCAACTTGTTCAACTGTTGGCATTTTTGCGTTTTTCAACGCGGACATTGCTGCAATTGAAGCTGCGTCTGTCAAATTGCCATTATAGTCAAGAATATAGAGGTCAATGAATATACCGAGGACTTTTCCTGGAGCAACGACGAGTTTTTTCAAGTCAATTGTGTTAGCTGCGCGTATACCGCGGTCAACTACTCTTGCGAGTTCAATTGAACGTTCGTCTGGCGGGCCAGCTTCAAATGAATTGTGCGCAATTGGAGAAAACTCGCAGTTTACAGAGAGCATTCCTTCGTTTAAACGGTCAGGAAACGGCGTTGCTAAATCTACCTTTACACCAGCAAGTACTTTCGTGTCGCCAATTTGACAAATTGCACTACCTTCACAGTTTTCAAACGGGTTTTTGATAATTTCAATTGACCTGTGTTCCATAAATTGCCTGCCGTCTGGCCGTTGGTTCTTTTTGATTAAATCTTTTACAAATTGTGCTTTTACTTGTTCTGAAATCATTATACTTGTTCACCTACTTCATTTGCAACTTGAGAGTATTTTTCTCTCAATGCATTTACTTGCACTTCACGAACTTGAAGCGCTGCGTCGCTTGCCAAGCGCACTGAACGCTTGACTTCCTCTGGCGTTAAAATTCCTTCCATTTGGAATAGTAAAATTTCTCCAGTGCGGGGCGATATAACAACAGCTGCGTCGCTTTCACCATAGTTATCTTCCAACTTATCTAAATCTACAACGAGTTCGCCGTCGACTTTTCCAATTGCAACTCCTGCAACTAAATCTTTCATTGGAATCCCTGCGTCTGCAAGTGCAACTGAAGCTGCAGTAATTGCCGCGATGCGGGTTCCGCCGTCTGACTGAACTACGTCCATGTGAACGTCAATTACTGTTTTAGGAAACTTGTTTGTCAATATAACGTTTTCAAAAACGTGTTTTGCAACTTTGCTTATTTCAATGCTCCTTCGATTTGGTCCACTTCTGCCGTGGTCTTCTAGTGAGGAAAACGGGGCCATTACATAGCGTGCTTTTACTAGCGCTTTGTTGTGGTCAGTTAAAAATTTTGGGAACACTTCGTGGGGACCGTAAACTGCTGCGATGATTCGATTCTTTCCCCATTCAATCATCGCACTGCCGTCTGCTTGTTTCAAAACTCCGGCTGTGATTTTTAACGGCGAACGTAAGTCTGTAAAACTTCTACCGCTAACGCGTTTGTCGCCTATAATTAACTTAGGCTTATTTGGATCTGTATTACTCATTTTTTTCATCAACTCCTGTAAATGTAATTAATTTGCTTCTCCGCCGTTTCCCTCTTCATCTCCCTCGTCTTCACTGTTTTCAGTTTTGCCAGTGTTTTCGCCACCGTTGCTTTCAAGGAATTGTTTTATACGTTCAGTTAAACCAGACGTGTGTGCTTCGCGACAGATTTTGAAAATCGCTTCACCTGCAAGAACGGTGTTTTTACCCTTTAGGTAAAGCCGCCCATTTTTACCAACAAAAAGGTCAGTGCCAGTGTAGTCGCGTATCATTGTAACCATACTTGAATTTCTGCCAATAACACGTGGAACTTTAACTGGCTCAATTTCAATAATTTCGCCGCCATAAAGCCGACGTGGGTCTGCAAGTGAAGCGTTGTTTACTTCATCGACAAAAGAAATTTTTACAAATACAACATCTCCAACGCGTAGTGGTTCTCTAATGTCCCGCGCTGAAACTTGCCCTTCGTAAGGCGAGTTCAAGTCAAGCGTGAATCCAGAAAATCTCTCGTCTGAAACTATGCCAACAACATAGTCGCCCGGAATAGGAAGATATTTGCCTTTTAGGGGTACAACTTTTTCATCTTGCATTATGCTTACAACTGACGCGAAAGTTTTACCTCCGTCTACAAAACAGCCATCAAGCCGCTTTGCTCCGTCGCCAACCTTTTCACCAGGAATAACAATTCTTTTTTCAGTCATTTCAATCACCGTAATTTTTTACTTTCTCACTTATTATTTTCTTATTTTTTTATTTTAATTTATTTTTTATTTGATTTTTTATTTTAATTCAAAGTACTTTTGTAGCAGCTTGGCCCGACGTTAGTTTATTCACGCGGTCGAAAAACTCCCCTTGCATTCCAGCAGGCATTTCACAAACCACCATGAGCGAACCGTCGCTGCCCCACTCTTCTTTTTGCAATCCGTATTCTTTCAACGAACCATACGCCCTTGCGGCGAATTGGCCTGGAATTTTCACTGCGATTTTAGCTTGCTGCATTGAAATTGGAATAATCTCCCTCAACGCTTCTATAATTACTAACATCTGTTCTTCAGCTGGCTTAAACGCGTCTACATTGACACGCGCTTGTTCCATTGCAGCTGCAATGCGCTGCGGCGGGTGCGGTGCCTTTGTCCGCGGGTCAACGCAATTCCGTGCAATCAAGTTAACTATTCTCAACCGCTTTTCCTCGAGAACTTTTCGACGCTGGTCAGTTGTTAACTGCAAGTCTCCGTCGCGCATTATCATCTTTGCAACTTCAATCGCGTCAGTTGTGCCAAAAACTTTTTTAATTGCCGGGCCAGTCTGCCGTTCTCCCTTGTTTGCATCTTTGAAAATTTCGTCGAACATTAAAACGTTGTCAAAATCTTTCTTTATCCCAGTTTTATACTCGTAGGACTTTTTGGGGTCAACTAAAATTTCAAAGTGTTCCCCGTGCTTCTCTAAACGCGCTATAATTGTGTTTTCAATTCCAGACATTTTTCTCTCAACTTCAAAAGCCTAACATGTACAAACTACACTAAGCTAGCTAAATCTTCTTTACTGTACTGCTTTGCAGTGCCAGTGTTTTTAGAAATAAATGTAACGTCAAGCAACGCCGCGGTTAACTTCTCGTCTGCAGCTAAGCTCTTTTTCAACGCTCTTACGGCTAACTTAACCGCGTCTTGTTCTGACAAGCTATCCCTGTATTCTTTTTCCATTAACTCTTCTACAACCTTCTTCCCAACTCCAATTGCAGTTGCCTTGTATTCAAACAACGCACCGCTTGGGTCAGTTTCGAACAAGCGCGGCGCACCGTCGCTTACCCCTGCGATTAACAGTGAAACTCCATATGGCCGAACGCCGCCGAGCTGAGTGTAAAATTGTAAGTGGTCTCCGATTTTCTTGGAAAGCATTTCAACAGGCATAAATTCATCATAAGTTAAGTGGTGACGCTGGCACTCAACTCGAGCAAAATCAACTAACTTACGCGCGTCGGCAACTAGCCCGCTGGAAGCGGCGCCGATATGTTTATCAATTTGGAAAATCTTCTCGTGCGAATCGCCAACAATTAAATTAGAAGCAATGCGCTTGTGCGCAACTAGAGCAACGCCGTCGCGGCAAACAATGCCAATAGACGTACTTCCTGTTCGTACCGCTTCGCGCGCGTATTCAACTTGAAATAACCTTCCATCTGGGGAAAAAACCGTGATTGCTCTGTCATAAGCTGACTGTTGCGGAGGATACATATTAACTCACCATATCTAACCAAACAAAGTTTAACCTTTTAAAAACTCTGTTGTAGTTCCTTATCTAAAACACGAAAAAGTGTAATTTTGTTTATCTTAACCGCTAAAAATAGGAAAAACCCGCTTTTTATGGGTTACCTTTAGTAAAAACGCCTAGGAAAAGGCAACTTGATAACCAGGAATTCCTAGGGAAAGCCCATATTGCCTAGCTTCTTCGTACTGCCTCTTGTTTTTTCTATCAATATCAAAGATTTTATTGTTAAAAACTATGAAATGGCACGTTTTGTTTTTGAAATCAGCGTACCAGTAATTCCGCTCAAGCGACTTGCTAAGTGTAATTGCGATTTGTTCAGCATCGCCTTCTGGAATTTCAACATTATACAAAGTCCATTGCTTTAGCCAAGGTGTTTTATGCTTTTCAACAACCGGTTCAACTTTTGTTCGGATTATCTTTACCTTTTTCAAAACCGCCTTATCCTTAAGGCTCTCTTCAATAATCGTACCTTTAAAATCATCAGCCATAACGCTATTACCTCGATGATTTATTCTCATTCCAAACGTGCTTAACACAGCCGCTCATTTTCTGTAAACGTAGAGCGATGGGTTTTTCGTTGTAACTAATAACAAACGCGAGGCACGCTATTGTTTTTTCCAACGTTGGCAACGCACAGCGCAACAAGAACATCTGTTTCGTTGCGTCGAACTCCATGAACTTTACATTTGCCTCACTTGCACCGTGCTCACCGAGAAAACTGTAAACACTGCGACGTACAAGTAACCTCGCGGTTTTCTCGTCCAGTTCCTGGCCTTCAATTGCATAAAGTAAATAGCGCTTTTTTTGTTTCATTTGTTTCACGGTTTTGTTTTTAGATTAACTTACATTTCGCTTTGTACGGCGAAATGTAAGGCCTTAACGAAGCACACCCTCCAACGGCTTCTGCTTCGTTAAGTAATAAGCAAGTTCTTGAAACGCTTTTGCGCGGTGAGAGTAAAGCGCCGTTTCAGCAGGGGTCATTTGGCCAA
>JAZDHP010000031.1:0-33870 GCA_043805855.1 Microcaldota archaeon | reverse complement strand
ATCGCGTAACGCAACATCGTACGCGGCATCTGCGAGTAATGCAGTTCGAGGAATTCTTCTAACGCAGCTTGGTTTCTTTTACCGACTTCGCGCAGCATCCAACCACACGCTTTGTGAATTAAATCATGCTTGTCGTTGAGCAGCATTTCAACTATTTTAAAAGTGTCTTCAAATTGACCGGCGCGGATGAAAGAAAAAGTGGAAATAATTGCAATTCGCTTTTCCCACAAATTTTCAGAACGCGCCATTTTGAAAAGCACGTCATGATTTTTGTTAAGTAAATAGTTGCCAACGATGTTCGGCGCGCTGAGGTCAACCAAATCCCAATTGTTAATTAGCCGCGCGTTCGTGAGGTAAAAATGAAATATTATTTCCCGCAACTTTGCATCTTTTGTTTTTTCAGCTTTTTGAAACTGTATTACTAGAATGAACAGCGCAACCATTCGCTCCTCGTGAATTTTGGAATTAAGAAGTTGTTCTATTTCTTTTAGCGAAATGCCTGCAAATTGCTTGGCAACTAACCGCAGCTGCGGCACTTGTATCCCGAGGAAAATATCACCTTCACCGTACTCGCCTTTTCCAGTTTTGAAAAAACGCTGGAGAATAATTGCTTTGGCAGGATTCGCTAGCGCCTTTAGCGCGCTTTGTACTTTTTGCATGCAATATAAATAGAATTAGCAAATAAATGCTACTATGCAAGAAAGAAGAGAGATGGATTGGAAAACACGCGCGCCTGGTATATTCAAACGCGTCAGACGCGACTTTGGGCTAGAGGATAAAGTTGGGCTAGGCACTTTTGGCCACTGGCATCAAGGGGTGTCTTCTGGAACGATACTTCCCATGAGGAGCAAAATGACTAAAGGTAGATTAGTGTGGGAAACACCTTATATCATAACTAGTGGGCTACGGGTCGACGAATATCGTGCAGCTGAACTTACAGAAAAGCTAGTATTGCCTCGAACAAATAGAAGCGAAGTAAATGCATTTAACATTTTAATTAGCCCAGCACCTGGCCTAGAAGAACCGTTTAAAACAATTCCAAATAAAGCACTTACTGGATTAATTGCCCATGAGCTTGCAGAGTGTGAACTGGCAGCTAGAAACCCCACCTTTCACGATAGAATGACCCACCACAGGCTACCTGAAAAAGAAGTTGACAAAATTGCCTGCGATCGCGGTTACGGAGATCAAGTCAAGGCTCACTTGCAATTTTTACTTAGTCATGTTGAAAAAATTAAGCCTAGGAAACCGCCAGTTGACAGTTTATCCCACATATTAACGGCAATAGGCGGGCAAGTATTAACCATAGGCCAAGCGCCACAATACACCCGCGAAGCTATGCAGGCTGAATTATTAGAACGTATAAAAGCTATTGAAGAACGAACAAAAAAATAAAGAGCCCAAAAAATAACGTTGCTAATTTGTTGTTTTGGACAAGTAAGCGTTTACCCATTTATGCGCTTCGCTTAGTGTATGCTTAACGTTTTCCAACTTAAGTTGAACTTGAATTTTTTTATCCAATTCCATGAACAAATACGCGGTAAATATTGTCGAAACGGCAAATAACAAAATTGATATTTTACTTAAACTTTCTAGCGGAAAATGAAAGAGAAAAACGTAAAAAGATAGTTCGCCCAGCCAAGGCATAACGCCTTTGCTTTGCGTCCATTTAGGATACCAACCTTTTCTAGCCATAAAAATTCCTAGGCCAAAATAAAAAATATTACAAAGCGGCATCCAACGGGCAACGTTTTTCCCAAACGGCAAGTCAGGCAATCCTGACTGCCACACATTTATAAAATAAGTGCTTAAAAGTGAAATTATAAACAATACCCCGAGCGTCAAATAGGGTTTATGTTTAAACCCATAGTGCAACAAAGGAAAAACTAGATAAAGTACTACAAAAAGTCCAATGCACCAAACAACCACATTAAAGGGGCCGCCCCACAGCCCTACAAAAGCGCTAAACCCAGACAAAGACCAAAGCAATACCGTCATATCAATTGGCGCAGAAAACCCCGCATTTAATATCATCATATTAATTGGTGCAGAAAACCCGGTAGTTACTAGTAACATCAAACTATTCAACCACAATACTATTGCAAAAGCAACACTCAGCCATACTGCCGGATATAACCTCACTAAACGGCGATAAACAAATTCTAAATAAGACCGCGCGTTACTCACTTCAGATTGAGTGAGTTCCAACACAGCACCACTTGCAAATAAGAAGAGCAAAACCCCAATGCTGCCGACCCCCCAGTAAAATAAGTTACCTATCCAAAATTCGTTAGTCCATTCCCCCCAACCAACAGTAAAAGCAATGTGGGTAAACACTACCAATGCAATTCCAATAATTCTTAATAAATCAAAAATAACTACTCTTTCACGAGACATATAAACCAAAAAGCTCCATTATTTTATTAAATTAAACAAACTACCAAAATATTAAAAGCCCCCGGCGCAAGCCCAGACTTGAACTCAAAGCTTTTCAAATTAATCCCATCTTCGCCTTGAGTCAAACTCAAGCACTTGACATTTAAAAACACTGCCTCTTTTTGATAAATTAAACTTTAAGAGAAAGATATTTAAAGTTACTTAAAGTAATTTATAGTAAATTTAGCGCGGCGTTTAACCTATTATAATGAGTTGATGACAAATGGCTTATTCTTTTTCTGATTTACAAAAATGGGTTTTAGAATGGGAAGGACCGACATTGGAATTTAAGTCTAGTATTCAAAAAGAAGTTGGACCAACTATTTCAGCTTTTGCCAATACTTACGGCGGAATAATAGTTTTTGGCGTAGATTCAAAAAAGAAGGAAATGAAAGGCGTAACAAATCCCGATGAAGAATCTAGACGCCTGCGCCAAGTTTTAGATCAATGTAAACCTAATCCTAAACCAGAACAAGAATTTTTGAGGTATGAAAATAGGACGTTCATTATACTCAAAATTGAACCGATTCCACATTCACACAATCCTTGTTTTTATAACGATTTTTGTTTTGTAAGACAAGGAACTACAAATTTGAAGCTATCAGGAGAAGACTTAATTGAATTTTTGAAGAAACGTACTTTACTCAACTGCGAAGAGTCACGAAGCAAGGCACATTTAAACGATTTGGACCTTGAAAAAGTTAAAAGTTTTTTGCGAAAAAGGAAAATAAACCCAAAAAACTTGAATGAAGAGGATTACAAGAGAATTTTAGCTGGTTTGAACGTGGCGAATTACAATGGAGAATTCTTCTTGAAAAACGTAGCCTTGTTCTTTTTCGCTAAAGCGCCTCAAAAATTCTTTACAAACTTAGAAGTAAGAATAGTGAAATACGCCGGCACGGAGCCGGAACTTGGCCTAATTAGAGTTGATAAGCGATCTTACGGGACTATTCCTGAACTAATAAATGAAACTTTCAATATGGTTTTAGAAAACACTGGAAAGACCTTTGCCATAACCGGAACAGAACGAAAAGAAATTCCAGATTATCCCCAAGAATCACTGCGAGAGCTCATTACCAACGCCTTGGGCCATAGAGATTACTTTACACAGAAAGAAGTTTTAATTGAAATCTTTGAAGACCGTTTGCAAATAACCAGCCCGGGAGGTTTGCTTTCAGGTCAAAGCATAAATAACTTTGAAAAAACACCGCAGCATCGCAATCCAATAACGTACCGTTTACTAGGTGACTTAGGTTTGGGAGAAGGACTTGGACTCGGAATTCGCTTGATTAGACAACAATGTCGAGAAGCAAAACTTCCTGACCCGGAATTTTACGAAATTGGAAACGCATTTCAAGCAATAATCTACAACCGCACTAGTAAGAAAAAAAAGTACCTTGTAGATTTTGAAAACTCGCGGCAAAAACAAGCACTGAGCTACCTTCAAAAAAACAAGTCAATAAAAACACAATACTACGCAAAAGTGATAGGCATTTCACTGCCAACAGCCGTCAAGGACTTAAACGAACTAGTAAAACAAGGCAAAGTAAAAAAAATAGGCAAATACCGCGGGGCATACTACGAACTAGAAAACCCAAAACAACTTTAAATTAAAGTAACTTAAGATAACTTAAAGTAAAGCTTTTCAATTATTCCTCTTCGCCTCGAGTCAAACTCAAGCACTTGACATTTAAAAACACTGCTTTAGCTATGTAATTTTTACTTCGCTCGTTAATGGTTGTTTACGCAGTGGGATTACAAGTTTAAGCCGTTCTTTTGGAAAGTCTAAGTTAAAATCGGTTACACGAGATAAAAACAAAAAAGGAAAGAGACTGGCCAAATAATTTTTATTCAAACGGAGTTGTTTAATGCCACTTTTGGACATGATACTTCCAAACTGTTTTAGCAGTTTCAAATCTATATCTACCGCTATGTCCAACTGGCGCAATTTTCTTAATGCCAAAAGTTGAAACTTATCAAACTCATCATAGCCATAAAAACACATTGACGCGTGTAACCCAAAAATTCGTTTAATTGCCGGCGAAGCAATTGCACTTGCGGTTATTTCTCGTCTAATTACTTTGCTTGAAATAAGATTAATCGTAAATTGACACTGGTATTTTACTGATAATTCTGTAGCAATGGACGCTATCTCTTGACTTTGTTTTGTATTCTCAACTATGAGCACAATATCCATATCGCTAGCTTCAGGTGCGGTTACAAAGAATTCGCTAAATGCATATTGACTTTTTTTAAAATACTTTATTTCGCCAGTCTTTACTGAAACATTTGCCGTACCAGTTACGGATGAACCATGGAGAATAAAACAACGCATTTGAATTCCAGCGCTAATTAGCAGTTCTTTTAATTCGTTTGTAATTAAGATATTTTTCAAAGAAAGAGCTGAAACTTTGTTCCGCAGAATTTGCTTCAGTTTATCCGAAGACACTCCTTTTTTTCTTTTTGCATAAGAATTAACTTTCGCAACGAGAGTACAATTATTTTTAGTAAAATTAGAAGTTAGTTCCTGCCTTTTTTTCAAAACTTTTTCAAAAATAGAAATAGCTTTGTCTCCAATGATATTCGAATACATTAAACTCACAACTCTCAATTGTCGACTGATGCAACTATAGCTTTATTTTCATTCCGTCGAAGCTGATTAGCAGGTTTTTAGTTTCGTATTTAGCTTGCATTTCTTCGTGCGAGGCATTGTAATGAGAAATATGAGATAAAATCGTCTTTTTGGGCGATAACTTTTTGCTTAGTTCAACCGCTTCAGGAATAAGCATATGCCCCCGCTTATTTGGATTAACCGTCGCATTAAATTCAGCTTCACTTCGCCCGCTTAAATCGCGCTTAGTTAACAAAATTTCCCGGTTTGATTCAGCCATTCCATCTAAAACCAAAAGATCTGCATCTTTCATTAACTCCAACGAAGACGGGCTAAGATCAGCATTTGTATCCGCGGCAATTACAATAACTTTGCCGTCAATTTCTAGCCTAAAACCAAGACAAGGACATTTGAAGTGATTAACTTGAAACGGAGTAACCACAAAATCATCTGAAACGAGTTTTTGGTTAGCTTCAAGCAAATTAACGTTTAGCCTGTTTTTCTCGAATAAAAACTTGAAATAAGTGTTTATTTCGGCTAATACGCCTTGATCGCAAAATAATTTAACTGGCGGTCTGTTTCCAATACCGTCAAATTCGCCTAAACCACCCGTTTGATCATAATGAATATGCGTTAAGAGGATATTGTCTACTTCGCTTAAAGCGAGTCCTTCACGTAAGAACTGTTGACTAATTTCAGGCGCAGTACCTACAAGAATTGTGCGCCCGTTGGCGCGAATCAACACGCTGAAACGACTGCGTTTATTGAATTGAGTTTTAGCCACGCACGCATTAACCTTGCAACCAGGTTTTGGCGTCCCAAACGCATCTCCCGAACCTAAAATAGTAACTTCTATTGTCATACCTTTATTGTAAAAAACCGCTAATTTAAACTTACATAACAAGTATGAGAGCCCCCGGCGAGAATTGAACTCGCGACCTCTTGTTTACAAGACAAGCGCTCTACCACTGAGCTACAGAGGCGGGATCTAAAAACAGTGAATGAACTTGGACGCTTGGAGTTAAAAATAACTTACATTTCGTCCCTATAAGGTATTTATTGCCCAGCTGTTTTTGTTTTATTAGGTTGAGAAAATGAATCGTGTTTCTAGTGGAGTTCCTGGTTTGGATGAATTGATAGAGGGCGGGTTCCCCGAGGGCGCAAGCGTTTTAGTTTCGGGCGGCCCGGGCACTGGAAAGACTATTTTGTGCATGGAGTACTTGTACAACGGAGCGAAGAAGTTCAAAGAACCTGGAATGTACGTTACGTTGGAAGAAGGAGCGCATAACTTGTGGTGGAATGTCCAGCGTTTCAAATGGAACGTACAAGAACTGGAAAAGGAAGATAAGATGAAAATTTACAAGTTTGAGCCAAGCGGCGAGTCAATGGATTTAGAAGACCAGGCGAAACGGATTGTTGACAAAGCAAAGCAAATGGGCGCACGGCGGCTGGTAATTGACTCTCTAACTGCGTTTGCCTATTGGACTAACGACAAAGCGAAGATTCGCTACGCGATTTATGTTTTAATCGAAGAGTTACGCAAATTAAGATGCACTTCTCTACTTGCCTGCGAGACAACTGGTAGGAAGAACGACTTTTCTAGTTTTGGAGTTGAAGAGTTTCTAGTTGACGGGATAATTTCTCTAAATTTCATTCCGCCAAGGCACTATTTAACAGTAATAAAGATGCGTGGCACTAACCATGATTCCAACGTACATCCACTTAAATTCAGCGACAATGGTTTAACTGTAGACGCGAAGGAGAAAATGTCCTGGGAAGACTTAAAAGAGTAACAGCATATTAGCGAAGGGTTTAAAAAATTTCCAGCAGTAACGCTATCTGGGGGTTGAAATTCGTGGAGTTGCAAATACAAACTAGTGCTATTGCGGGCAAAATTATCGGCGAAGCTTTTACTTTTGACGACGTGTTACTTGTTCCCCAGCGTTCAACAATTGCATCGAGAATGGACGTTGATACGTCAACTCATTTAACTAAAACAATTGAACTCGAAGTTCCACTTGTATCTGCCAACATGGATTCAGTTACTGAAAGCGCAATGGCAATTGCGCTTGCACAGGAAGGCGGTTTTGGAATTATACACCGTAATTTGACAATACAACGCGAAGTGCAGGAAATTGAAAAAGTAAAACGCAGTGAAAATACAATAATTGAACGGCCGTTTACCGTGCGGCCAGATGACACTATTGAACGCGCAATGGCAATTCGCGAAGAACACAAAGTTTCTGGGCTAGTTGTTGTAGATGAAAAGAGAAAAGTTGTTGGCATGCTTACTAACCGCGATTTAACTTTTGAAACCGGCGGGAAAATGGTAAGCGACGTAATGACACGAGATTTTGTCAGCGCACCTTATGGCTCGACAAGCGAAGAGCAAATTGAAATAATGAGAAAAAACAAAGTTGAAAAATTACCCCTTATAGACACACAAGGCGTATTACGCGGTTTAGTTACCGCGCGTGACGTTTTGCGTAAGCAGCATTATCCAAATGCAAATCGCGACAAGAAAGGCAGGCTACGTTGCGGTGCTTCAATTGGCATTAGGGGAGATTACAAGGAACGCACAGAGGCCATAATGGCAGCTGAGCCTGACGTAATTGCAGTTGACGTTGCACATGGACACATGGAACACGTTGCTGAGATAGTCACATGGTTGAAAAAAGAATACGGTTGCGAGGTAATTGCAGGCAACGTAGCTACTGCCGGCGGTGCGCGGGATTTAATCGCAGCTGGCGCGGATTGTATAAAAGTTGGCGTTGGACCGGGTAGTATTTGCACGACTCGCTTAGTTGCAGGAACAGGAGTACCGCAGTTAACTGCAGTGTTGAACTGCGCTAGTGAGGCGCACAAGAGCGAGGTGCCGGTAATTGCGGATGGCGGTATGCGCACGTCTGGAGATTTGGTAAAAGCGTTGGCAGCTGGTGCGAGTTGCGGTATGTTTGGCCAAATGTTCGGAGGTACAGACGAGTCACCTGGAAGAATAGTTTCGCGCAATGGTAAACGTTACAAAATGTACCACGGCATGGCATCGTGGACTGCGCTGCAGGGGCTAAAGGATAGCGACCGCATTCCAGAGGGAGTTGAGTCAATGGTTCCCTACCGCGGCTCTGCAAAAGAAATAATCGCACATTTAATCGGCGGGCTACGTAGTGGAATGAGCTACTCAAACGCACACACGATTAAAGAATTGTGGCAAAACGCGCAATTTGTGAGAATCACAAACGCGGGGTTACGAGAAAGCCACTCGCACGACGTTGACGTGATTTAATCTATATACGAAAGTAACGCAACTTAGATAAATTGCAAAAATGTAATCTAAGTATGCACCACCCAATTAAAGAATATTTCAAAGGCCGTACTTACCAAGATTTACGCGCTTTAGCTTTACACACAAAAGAAATATCCGAAGCGATAAATAAACAGCCAAAACGGCCCCGTGAACCATACAAACCGCCAAGGGAGTTAACTGAATTTGACTTGCAAGTTTGTGAACTTGCGCCTAGTTTCAGATGGGGGGAAAAGTTTAAAACTAAAGAAATAGCAAAAACGCTTCCACAATCCAGAAAACCTTCACTCGAGGAAATGAAAAGACTTACACATCAAGTAAGTCTCTCAATAATGGCTTTGAAAGCGCATGGAAAATTAACAAACCTCCCTGAAGAACCAACGCCATTAAGTACTTTTCAACAACAAGTGCTTGATTTAGCCCCTAGATTTATAACTCCTAAAGGTAAATACAAAATATTGGAAATTGCAAAGGCAATTGCGGGACAAACTAGCAATGAAATAGATTGGGAGATTGTGAATAAAGCGCATAGAAAAGTACAAAGCGCATTTAACCATCTGAGAGAACAAGGATTAATTAAAAAAGGAGTTAAAAATATTGCAATTAAACAGAGGGTCGCAAGAGAGGAAGATATTGAAGGCAACGCTGGTTTAATTCATGCAACGCTTAACCGTGGACATCGATACTTACCGAAAGACTGGCGAGCATATATTTCAAGAGAAGAAGCAGCTGAATTAGGCCAAATTGCACTAGTTCGTGCCATAGAAGCACATGACCCAACTAAGGGCACATTAAGTAATTATGCTTTTTGCGCTATTGCGGGTAAAATAGGTGCTGAAGTTAGAAAAAGAAGGCGACATGGGCTACCCGTTTCACTTGACCAACCGCAACGTCCGGATGACGAGAGAACCTTGTACGATAAGCTAGGTACTCCGGCAAAAGAAGATAATATGCCTAAAGAAGCGCTAGAACATATGTTTAGATTATACCAGCGTAGAAAAATTAAACCATCCCACGCTGCGATTTGGACGCTCCGTCACGTGTTTGGGCACACATTGCAAGAAATTGGAGACCATTTTAAAGTTAAAAGGCAAAGGATAAAACAAATAGAAGATGAAACAAACTTACGTTTACGTTTTAAAATGCGTTAAATCAACAAATACAATTTACCAGTTCAACACATATGCAAATACCAACGGCGCTACGATTGAAGCGTCGCTTTCAATTATGAACTTAGGCGTTTCTTCTTCAAGCTTACCCCAAGTGATTTTCTCGTTGGGCACAGCACCGGAGTAAGAGCCATAGCTTGTTGTTGAGTCGCTTATTTGACAGAAGTAACTCCAGCGCGGAACTTTTTGCTTTAAATCTTGAGTTAACAATGGCACAACACAAATTGGAAAGTCTCCTGCAATTCCGCCGCCGATTTGGAAGAACCCAATTTTTTGCTTTGCAGATTCCTTCTTGTACCACGCAATTAATTCATGCATATAATGAAGTCCGCCTTTCACGGTGTTGAGGTTCTTGATGTTGCCCTTGATTACGTTGGAAACGAACATGTTACCTAGCGTTGAATCCTCCCAACCAGGGACAAAAATGGGCAAGTTCTTTTCCATTGCCGCGAGTAGCCAACTATTCTTCTGGTCAATATCATAGTGTTTTTTCAACACGCCGCTTTTGAGCAACTCGTAGAAAAACTCGTGTGGCAATTTCGACTGACCTGCTTTGTCCGCTTTCATCCACAGCGCGAGGATTTCTCTTTCAATTTTGCGCATTGCCTCTTCTTCTGGAATGCAAGTATCAGTAACCCGGTTTAACCCTTTATTGTAAAGGTCAGTTTCATCCTTGGGAGATAACTGACGATAATGTGGAACACGAGTATACTGTGAATTTGCAACGAGGTTAAACACATCTTCTTCTAAGTTAGCGCCTGTGCACGTAATCGCGTGGATTTTATCCTTGCGAATCATTTCAGCAAGACTAATTCCAATTTCAGCTGTGCTCATTGCGCCGGCCATCGTGAAGAACATTTTTCCGCCGTTGTCAAGTAAGTCACAATAAGCTTGGCTAGCGTCGACAAGCGAAGCTGCATTGAAGTGCTTGTAATGTTTTTTCATAAATTCCTTAATTTGAGCCATAAAAATCCCCTCTTGATTGCAATTAATTCTAAATGCACTTAATTAGAAAAAAATAAACAGGCAAAGTATAAAATGATTTGCAAAAAATAATTAACCTCGTGCTACTCTCGCAATTATTTCGTTTCCCTTTGCACTTATGTAAACTTTTCCCTTTGGCTTTAATTTAAGCCTTTTTACTATTTCAACTGGAATAGAAATGGCAAGAGAAGCCCCGATTTTGATTAAACTACGCGTCTCGGAGTCGCCGCGTCGCATCGCTTCAACTTTGCCCATTACTTCTTGAGTGTAAGCAATCTCTTTACAAACATCGCACTTGTACGAATCTACAAATATACCGGGAAAGGCTTCGTCTTTGAAAAAATGCAGTTTACCTTTTAGACAAAACCCGCATTCCCTACCATCTAAATTTAAAGTCATTTCTTTTACCTCGTTCATTCCAAAATGCTGTTATCACAAAAATCACATCACTGCAATCTCTGTAAACTACTTTCAATTCCCCTGCGCGATATTTTTTACAAGCAATAAACTTACCTAAATTATCTTCAGCTTCTTTGCTGTCCGTTTATACACAATCTACCGCCAGTTCTGGATCTATTTTTTTATCATACTTAAAATGCTTTGAAAAAACAAATTCAATCTTACCCAAATCCAGTACACCACAATTAGTTTAATTCATATATATAAGTTTAACGCGTATAACTTGTTTTAATACAAATAATCTAACCGATGCAACGTAGTTAATTTTAACGGCGCGTAAAGTAGACGAAAAGAAATAAAATAAAGAGAAAAATAAGAAAAAATAAAGGATGCTTTAAACTAAACAGTTAAAATTACAAATTGATTCTTTAAACTTATGAAAAAATTGGAACAAAAGAGTCCACTGCGCTGGAGCCCGTTGCGGCTAACCACCCATTTAATGGCTCCATTTGACTTAGCCACTTTAGCAATAGTTAATCCAATAAATTTTGCAGCTTCACACGATTATAGGAAAAGAGTTAAAAAAGAAGCCCAAGTTAGATCAAGCGGCGTTTCTATACCTAATGATTCTTTGCCAATGCAAGTATTTCATAGGCTATCTGAATTAACTAAAATAAACCGAGAGCGGCTAATTCCCGAAATTCACGAACATTCTGTTGACGATAGCAATTTTTACACTTCAGATACGCACCTAGTATATTTAGCTAAAAGTAACGGAGGTTTCTTAACATCCATAGCGAACCCTTCCGCATTAACGAAAAGAAAAGATATTGAAACACATGAATTGCTGCACGCAACTCAAATACTATTAAACACAGCAACACACCTAGGATATTACCGACAATATGAACCAACTGCAGTTGCAGTGGCAACGCCTTCTAGAAAATTAACCGGCAGCTCTATTATCCCAACCACTATGGCTACCCCCGCATTTATTGGCGAGATAGGCTCTGAACATTACGGAGTGGCTGCCGTAATAGGTGGCAGCGTAGCTGCCTTGAACTTACTTGACCATAGCCGGATGCTTGTTGTCAGAAAAGCAGTTAAAAAATACGGCGCAGATGGATGGATTGCACTGCATGCCCAAGGACCGTATGACCCGTTATTTGCAGGCGCTATTCTGCACTCCCTTGAAAAAAGAGGATTTCTAACACAGCGTGGCTTTACCGAAAAGGGCAAAATGTGGATAAAAAGTTTAGCGCCTAGCATTGAGGCTAAATTAAGCCAAATGGAAGAGAAACGAACTGCAAAACGAATTTAAGAAAAAGAATAAGAATAGAAACTATAGATAATTTCTTAAGATACTTCCACGATGAATCGCTTTTGGCTTATCTGTGGAATTACTCTAACCTTTTTGCCTTTAGTTAACCCTAATGAATCAGCCAACGCTTTTTTAATACCAAGCGCCAGGTTACCGCCGACTTTGTAAATTGTAGACTCTTGCCGACCCCACAGTCCCATTTCTTTTATTTTCTTCTCTATTTTACGACCTTCAGCCTCGTCAAAAATCTGTTCTCCACAGGAACCACAAACTAGCGCTTTAAAGTGTCCAATAAACAAGCCGTGCCTAAGGCCGTCAACTGTTTTCTTGCTCAAAGAACCTTTTTCACATATTGGACATTTCATAACAATCACTATACTCGATAACAGGTTATCACAAGCCAATACCCACTTTCACGTTGCGCTACAACTTCAATATCCTTATAGAGGAACTTAAACTTCTTGTCATTTAGCTTAATAGTGCGTTCCGATTTACGAAGAGTTTCCTTAACTTCTTCATGACTTATATTGTCATCTGGCATTGATTCATATTCTGCATGCCAAGTAAATCTAACCTTCACTATAATCACTTATAATGAGTTTAATCGTATATATATTTAATGTTTGCTATGAAAAAAGTGGACGAACAGAAAAAAGCGAAACAGAGAATTAGATAAAAAAAAAGAAAATAAAAAGAAAAAAGAAAAGTAGAAACTTATTTACGGCAACTACATATCCATTCCCGGCATTCCGCCGCCCATGCCGCCTTGTGGCATTTGTGGCCTGCCGCGAGATGCGATTATGTCGTCGATTCGTAGGATCATTTCCGTAACTTCACTTGCACTTTGCAACGCTTGTTTCTTGACTTTAAGCGGTTCAATTACATTGAGTGCTTTCATGTCTGAAACTTTTGCACTGTAAATGTCAACACCATACGCTTTGCCATCTTTCTTGTCATGTTTAGAGCGTAGTTCAACAAGTGTGTCAATCGCATCCATGCCAGTTGACTCGGTTAAAGTTTTGGGAATTATTTCCAATGCATCCGCGTATGCTTGAATTGCAAGTTGTTCGCGCCCACCAACTTCAACTGCGTATTTACGTAGTCGAGCAGCGAGTTCCATTTCAGTGCTTCCGCCGCCAGTTACATATTTACCTTCTTCAATTGCGCTTGACGTTGCGCCAATTGCGTCGACAATTGCCCTCTCGGCTTCGTCAACTATGTGATCAGTACTGCCTCTTACGAGCAACGTTACTGCTTTGGGATCTTTGCAGTTTTCTACAAAGGTCATTTGCTCCCCTGCGACTTTTTTCTCTTCAACTGAACCAGCGTTGCCTAAATCTTTCAAACTCAAGTCGTCTAACGTTGTAACAACGCGTCCGCCAGTTGCACGGCTTAGTTTCTCCATGTCGCTTTTCTTTACCCGACGGCAAGTTAGTATACCTGCTTTTGAAAGGTAGTGCTGTGCAACGTCGTCAATGCCCTTTTGACAGAATAAAACATTGGCGCCGCTTTTGACAACTTTGTCAACCATAGTCTTAAGCATTTTCTCTTCTTGCTCGAGGAAAGCAGTCATTTGTTCGGGTGAAGAAATGTTTATCCTCGCATCAACTTCGGTTTTTTCAATTTCAAGCGCTAAATCAAGAAGTGCGATTTTTGCATTGGCTAATTTCTTAGGCATTCCGGGGTGTACAACTTCTTTATCAACTAGCACGCCGTTGATGAGTTGCGTTTGCAACACGTCGCCGCCTTTCTTTTTCTCTAGCTTAATGTAATCTTTGTCAATTGTAATTGCGCCATTACATTGCTCTGCAACTTGCGAAATTGCCCTTACAACTAATTCAGCTAGCACGTCTTTTCCAGTACCGACGCCAACTGTTTTAGAGCCCATTGCAATGCTTGCGATTTTTTCCAGATTAGTTTTATCGCCTAGCTTAATTGGTTCACCTATAACCTGCAACTCTTCCATTGCGCGCTTGGTTGCCATTTTATAACCATTGATAATTGTAGAAGCGTGGACGTCTTTGTCAAGAAGTTCAATTGACTGCTTGAGCAACTCACCTGCAATTACGACTGCCGTGGTTGTACCATCGCCGACTTCGCTGTCCTGCGTTTTTGCAATTTCAACCATCATTTTGCCAGCTGGGTGCTCGATGTTCATCTCTTTCAAAATCGTCGCGCCGTCGTTTGTAATTATAATATCGCCTAGTTCGCTTACAAGCATCTTGTCCATCCCACGAGGGCCAAGCGTAGTCTTGATCATTTGTGCAACTGCGTATCCAACTGCAATGTTAGTACGCTGCGCATCTCTACCGAGAACGCGATTGCTCCCCTCAGGTAAAACCTGTCCACTTGAAATCTGTGCCATATTTTATAATTCACCCTTATGTAACAAATTAGCCCGCTAATTAAAAGTTAAAAGCCATAATTAGAGGTTAAACTGTTTTCAAAAATTCGTAAAAGTAATAGCCAAACAAGAGAATAAAAAAGTAACGTTGGACCAATTAAGTTTTTTGACCAGTTAAAAGCGCGTAACCAATGGTTTTGTACACCAGATTAGCAACGAGAAAGTCAGGCGCATGGAAACCAGGCAATGGCATTAACTCAACGAAATCACATGCAATGATTTTTTTCTTTGCGCTAACTTCGCGTAGAATTTCCACAACGTCAGCCCAAAGCAACCCGCCTGGAACGGGCGTTCCAGTTGCTGGCATTATTGAAGGGTCAAGACAGTCAACGTCAAAAGAAATGTAAACTTCATCAGTTAAACCCGCTAAAATATCTTTAGTTTTCCATTTTGCTTTTTCGTGCGCTGGAAAAACTTTGAACTTATCCTTATTTTTTGCAATATAATCCTGGCACTCTTCTTCAGTACTGCGAATGCCAACTTGCACTATTTTTACCCCCAGTTCACTCACACGGCGCATTACACAAGCGTGACTATATTTTGAACCATCAAACTCATCTCGCAAGTCAGAATGCGCGTCGAAGTGCAATATGGAAACGTTTTGAAACTTCTTTTTAACCGCTTCAACACTGCCGAATGTAATTGAGTGGTCGCCGCCAAGTACAATGGGTAACTTGTTATTTTCAACGACGTATTCAACTGCGTTGCGAACGTTGTCGCAATTTTTACGCGGCGAATCTACGTTTGGTTCAAGTTCATCTAGAGTGTAAATTCCAACTTCGTCGAAAATATTTTTGTCGAGTTCCAAATCAAACAATTCAAGTTGCCGAGAAGAGGAAATAATTGCATTTGGCCCCTCACGCGTTCCTGCGCGGTAAGATGCAGTTGAATCGTAGGGCACCGGGATTACAATTGCCTTTGATTTTTCAAAATTACTTTTAACACCGCAAAAATTATGCGGGCCAAGCGAGTTAAATTTCATAAATATAGATTGGACTTGCTTTGCTTTTAAAACATAGAGAAAAAGAATTTTCTGAAAAACTTTTCACCGGCTTTTTCCGTTATGTTTTTAAGCGAGTTGTGCTTAAAACGTTTGTAAAAAAACAAAATGATTATTGACTTTAGGACTGCTAAGAAAATAGCTGCTAAACACGGCACTCCTACGATTGTAATCAGCGAGAACCGCATTAAGTACAATTACAATACTTTCAAGAAGTACATGCCGCGAGTAGAGGTACACTACGCTGTAAAGGCAAATGGCCACCGCGGAGTTCTAAACATTTTGCGCAACTGCGGGAGTAATTTCGACGTTGCGTCTTTTGCAGAAATTGAATACCTTTTATCAATCGGCGTAGACGCAACACGCATGGTTTATTCTAACCCAGTTAAAATGGAAGAAGACATTGTACGCGCTTACAACGTTGGAGTCGAGTGGTTTGTTTACGATAGCGACGCCGAATTGAAGAAACTCGCGCGTTACGCTCCTGAAAGCGAAGTTACCCTACGCATAGCTGTTTCAAATGCAAATTCAATGTACAAACTTTCAAGTAAATTCGGCGCTGACCCAAAACACGCTATTCGCTTGTTGTTAAAGGCAAAGAAAATGGGCTTGAACCCAACTGGCTTAACTTTCAACGCCGGCTCTCACAATCTAGGCGCAACTGATTACATTGAAGCGATTAAATTATCTAAAAAGTTGTTCAAAGAAGCTAAGAAAGAAGGAATTAGCCTTGACACTCTTGACATTGGCGGTGGCTTTCCGCCTCTCGGAGATGAAAATGTAGACAGTGCAAAAATATTACAAGAAGTTTACGAGGCGCTTGAAGAACACTTTCCAAAAGAAAGTGGAATTGAACTAATTGCCGAACCTGGAAGGTTTTTAGTTAAAGATGCAGGCACACTGGTAACAAAAGTTATTGGCAAAGCAAAGCGCGGAGACGTCATGTGGTACTATTTAGACGACGGCACCAGTAATTCGTTAACTGATATTAAATTCTCCGGCTGGAAGTTCGACTACGTTACAAGTAGGCGCGGCAGAAAGAAACTATGCGTTTTAGCAGGGCCAACCTGCGATTCTTTCGATGTTATTTCGCGCGAGGAATGGTTACCGGAAATGGAAGTTGGCGATTTAATCCTCGTACCGCAAGTTGGAGCATACACAAACGGGCTAGCATCTCATTACAATGGATTCAAACCAGCTGAAATTGTTTACATCAACGGCAACGTTTAGCGGCGCGTTAGCTCTCTTAATTTATTTACAAATTTAGCGCGTCTACCTAGCCAGCCTAACACTCCATAGCGGTGAATTGAAATTGCAGCTGTTTTGTTATCGCCTTGGGGAATTTGGTAAACCAAAGTTAGTTTATTCTTTCGCAATAAATCGGAAAGCCGCGCTAATCGCTCTTTAAGTTGTTCTTGGCGCGTTTCGTGGAAAAAGTCAGTTGGCTTAACTAATAGCGCAATTGCAAATGGATCGTGCGTACGCTTTGTCGCTTCTAAACCAACTGCGCCGTGGAGTGTTTCTGGTTGTTTGTTAATATGAAAATGCGCGCTGTGCTCGCGAACCGTTTCTTCTACATCAACCGAATATCCATTAAACGCATTGGCAAGTGCCTTGGCAACTTTTTCCATGTTTAAAATAAAGGAGAAAAAAGTTAAAGAAGCAATTGGTTGCAAAAGGATATAGCAATGCACAAAAGTAATCTGACAAGTTAAGTGTATTGCTAGTTGCAACCTGCGTTTAAATTGCCGGAAAACTTTAGCATGTTGCTATAATAACCAACAAACAGAAACAGATAATATGCTAAAAAGACCTTTAAAAGCTGCTTTTGCAAATAGAAATTATGAAAACGTAACTGCAGTTTTAACTCATGTTGATGAAATTTCAAGAGCTATAAGGACAGAGCCAAAACTAGTAAAAAAGACCAGGTCACTTTCTCCTTTTAATTCTCGGGTTCTCGAACTTGCACCACGGCACTTTAATGGCGGTTATTATTCTAATTTCGGAATTGCTTGTGCAATCTTAGGCCTAAAAAGAAAAGATATTAAAAAAGAAGAATTGCAGAAAGTGAAAGTAAAGGTTTCCGCCGCAATTGCTATTTTACAAGCTAAAGGGTTAATTGAACCAATTCGATGGTATCGACCGCAAAGCGCTAAGAAACTTAGAGATGCAACGCCCGCAGAAATAGAAAGGCACGTTGGGTTAATTCACGCTGTATTAAAAAAAGGGCATAGATTTTTATCTTCTAACTGGCGACGGCATTTAAGTTATCAAACTGCAGTTGAAATTGGAAAAGAAGGACTTCGCAAAGCAATAGAAAGTCACGATCCGAAAACATGTGCGTTTTCAACACATGCCTTTACTAAGATTAGCGCAGAAATAGCAAAAGCAGCTGCGAGAAAAAGAAGAGAAATTTCACTTGACAAGCCAATACGTGATGAAAAACGAACTCTTCACGAAGTCATTGGAACAACTACAGTTGACCCAACCGCGTTTGAAACCAGCGACTTAGAATTACTGTTATCCAGCAAGAGGGCTAAACCACACTACATCGGTGTATATGCGTTGAAACATATTTATGGACATGATTATGCTGAAATAGCGAGACACTTTGGAACTAAACGCCAAGCAGTTCAATCAACCAATTCAAAAGCAGAGGAAATAATAAGAAGAGTTAAACGCGCGAGGGGAATTGAGTAAGAAGAATATTTAACTTACTTGCCGCGCTTATTTTAAACTGTGAAATACTATGAAAACGTTTTACGTTACTACTCCGATTTACTACACTAACGGCGCGCCGCACTTGGGCCACGCTTACACCACAATCGCCGCCGACACGCTAGCACGTTACAAGAAAATGCAAGGGTATAAAGTTTTCTTCCTTACTGGAACAGATGAACACGGGCAGAAAGTTGAAAAGGCAGCTAAAGATATTGGAAAGACGCCAAAGCAGTTTGTCGACGAAATCGTTGAACAGTACAAAACCCTATGGACGGCGCTTGATATTGAATACGATAAGTTCATCCGTACTACAGACAATTATCACGAGAAGGCAGTTCAGAATGTTTTCCAGCAACTTTATGACAAGGGTTTCATTTACAAGGGAAACTACGAGGGATGGTATTGCGTTCCGTGTGAAACTTTTCTAACCGATTCTCAACTGCTAAATGCAAAGTGTCCAGATTGCGGCCGCGATGTAAAAAAGGAAAAAGAAGAGAGTTACTTCTTTGCTTTATCTAAATTCAAGCCACAGTTGTTGAAATTATTTGAAGAGAACAAACAATTTGTCGAACCACAAAGCCGCTGGCACGAAGCATATAATTTTTTCAAAGATGATTTACGCGATTTAAGTGTGAGCCGCAGAAACGTAAAATGGGGAATTCCAGTTCCGTTTGACAAAGAACACGTTATTTACGTTTGGCTAGATGCGCTTTTCAATTACTTAACTGCACTTGGTTACGATGGAAAAAACAAGAAAACAATTGACGAGTTTTGGCCTGCTGATGTTCACTTAGTTGGAAAAGAAATTGCCCGTTTCCATGCGGTTTACTGGCCAGCGATGCTAATGGCAGCTGGCGTTGAATTGCCAAAGAAAATATACGCGCACGGTTGGTGGACAATCGAAGGCGACAAAATGAGCAAAAGTAAAGGCAATTACGTTGAGCCACACGCGGTTATTGCAAAGTACGGCGCAGATGCGTTTCGCTATTTCCTATTGAGAGAGAATACTTTTGGAGAAGATGGAGACTATTCGCAAAAAGCGTTTGACGGCCGTTACAACGGAGAGTTGGCAGATGAGTTCGGCAATTTGGCAAATCGAACACTAGTGATGGTAAACCGCTACTGTAATGGAAAAATCCCAGCGAAGCCAAAGGAAGGTAAGCTAAAAAAGGTAATTGAAGAAAAGGTAAACCTTTATGAGGAGAAAATGGATGAATATTCGTTTAACCGCGCGTTGGAAGCAACGTGGGACATTGTCCGCGAGGCGAACAAGCTCGTGAACGATACTGAACCGTGGAAGTTGGCAAAGGAAGGCAAACAGAAGGACGTCGACGCAGTTATGTACGAACTATGTGAAGCACTTCGCGTTGCGGCGATTTTACTATTTCCCTTTACGCCGCGTAAATCCAGCGAATTATACGCTGCGCTTGGGCTGAAAAACATCGAAAAGGCAAAGTTGAAGGATTGTGTTTACGGTAAGTCAAAAGAAGGCACTGCAGTTGCGCAAACGCTTGTGCTGTTTCCGAAAGTAGAAGCTAAGAAGTGAAAAAATTACTAAAAGATTGAAAACCTATTGAATCAACCTTACATTTTCTAGGCCTTTGAAGTCAGAGTCACATGTAACAAGAATAGCATTTAATTCATCCGCAGTTGCTTTTATTATCGCGTCAGCGATTTTTAAATTATGCGTAAGTGACGTTTCAGCTGCTTGAATTGCAATTACATCAGTTAACTGGATCAAAGTTGTCCTGCCTGAAATTTGCGCTGCTACTTGAACAGCTGCTTCTCTTCCTTTTTCGCGTTTTACTTTTTTGTAAACTTCAAAAAGTACAATGGTGGGCGTTAAAAAATCCGTTTCATTAGCGTTTTCAATAAAAGAAGCGCATTTGCTAGCTAGTTGCCCGTTGGTAAAGTATTCAAGCCATGCACTGGAATCAATTATAGTTTTCAACGTAAAAACACCTTTAACCAAATCTTTCGTTATTATCCCTTAGGTCGCTTAAGTCCATTTTTCCCAGGAAGCCACGTAGTTTCTTAATGTCCTTTTCTACTGGAACAAAAATAAGCTCGTTTCCAAGGCGAACAACTTGAAGTTTCTGGCCAGCATGTAACCCCAAATCATTTCTAAGCACTCGGGGAATAACAACCTGAAACTTTGGCGAAACCGTTACAAGCATTGACATAAAACCACCACAATACTTTTTAACAATCGATGAATAAAAGGTTTTCTATAAACACCATCGATTGAATAATCGTTTCCAAGTGAGAAAATAGGTTAAAAACAAGAAAAGGTAGTGCCTACGCTTTTCCGGAAAACTTAGATATAACTTACACTTCGCCAGACGAAGTGTAAGGCTTTAACAAAGCAGAAAACCTATAATGTAAATGCTGCTTTGTTAAATAAGTAGGCACTACAAATATCATGGCAAAAGTTGTACTCGTGTGGAACGAACACCCGACTGAAGTTGTTGCTGGTTTCCACGCGAGGAAAGTTGCCGCGATTCTGCGCAAAAAGTACGGACACGAAGTTGTAATGGAAAAAATACCAGCAGCTGAAACTGCTTATGGAATTGTAAAGCGGTTGCCGCTTGAAAAAATAATTGACGCTTTGGATAGCCATTTAATTTTTGATAGTAATGAACACGCGCGTAGAATAGGAAGAAGGCACGGCGCTTTTGCGTTTAACTTTCACTCAACACCATTTCATGTTTTCGGTAGGGCAAAAAGCATCCCCGCTAGTAAATTTAGATTGATTGAACACAAGTGGGACCCGCTTGAAGACCCAAACGCAGTAAAAGACGTGGAAAAAACGAGATAATATTACTGCAGGATAAAAAGAGGCAAAGCTATGCAGTGGAAATTCCTGCTTATTATGAAGAATTGCAAACAAAAACTGCGAAGCTTCAACGTGAAAAAGCAATAGCCGCCGAACGACTAGCAAGAAACGATGCTAAATTATTAGCGCGTGGAGAATTTTCATTTCGCCGTCTGGTGCACAGCTTGCGTGCAGTTTATCACGAGTGCAGAACACCATTGCACCATCCAGAACAAGCGAAGTTTAAAGATGCGGCCATTTCGGAAAAAATCGCAGCCGCTATTCATAGAAAAATAACAAACCAGCAATACGAGAGACAGCCGTTTTACGATTTTTAATTTTATGAACTTGCGGCGCTTGTGTTTTCTCACCAAGGTGTTTTTCTAACGAAATCTGTGATTTTGTCAAAATCTTGATCTTCAGAGTACATTATAGCACACTTCATTTTTTTCGCGGTTAACGCGTGAATTGCATCGCGTGGACCCAATCCCTTTTCGAGAAGTTCTTTAAATAAATCTACATCCTCTGGCAAAAATGGAACTAAAACAATATTTGGAGAAGTTGAAATCCCTGAAATTACTTTAACCGCAGTTTCGCGCGACTCTTTCAAAAGCTTGTAAGCTACTTCATCTAAAGACAATACACTAGTTACAACTCGCTGTTTTTCAAGTAACTCTCGCGATTTTATACCCTTAATCGTAGCGTCACGAATAGAATAGATCAAAATATTAGCGTCTACGTAGTTCATCTATTGTCCAGTTCCTCAGCATAATCAGCGTTGCTGTTTATCTTACCAATGTTACTTTTTGGAAAAGAGTGAAGAAAAGCTACCCATTCTGTTTTAGTCATTTTTCTCTCAATAACTAACGCGTTGTTCTTCTCGCCAACTAGTATTTCGCTTCCAGGTTCAATTCCATAAGCGTCTCGAAAAACTTTTGGAATGACAATCTGCCCCTTTTCATTCACCATTACATTCACAAAAACCATAATTATTACCCAGAGTAATAATAAGTATTACTAGTATTAATACTTTATGTTTTTGGCCAGCTAGGGCTAATCTAGCTTAAAAGAACAAAAAGAATTTTCAATTTCTTTTTGGGGTTGGAAGACCTTTTTCTTTCGCAAAGAAAAAGGGCTTACCGATACTTGTGTTGTGTTGGTTGGTAGTATTTGTCGCCGTATTCTGAGGGTTTCTTTGAAATTTTGACGCTTACTGGCGCTTGTGCGGTTGAAACGGCGAGTTGAAAAGATTCAAAGTGCTCTAGTATAAACGCGGCTTCTTTTGGAGTTATGCGTGGCGCTTTTTTGCGCATTTCTCTTATTAATGCAGAGCGTTTTGCAGGTTTAGCAAGGCATTCGGCTATTGGTAACTCGAAGTTTTTGCAAGCGGCTTGCACTGCTTTTACTGCTTTTTCAGTTATTGAAACGCCGTCTTCAAGTTGCTTAATGTTGAAACTAGTTTCTCTTAACTTTAGGAAGCGTTTGTGCCTTCCTGTAAACGCGAAGTACAATTCAAGTTGACTCTTATTTAAACCCATTTTACCACTCTCTATTTTGTATAATTAGCTAACAAGCAAAAGCTCATTGCAATTAACAGGAAGCCCGTTATATTTATACTTTGTCGAACTAAATAGTTCTTAAAAATGGACGCCTTCGCAGATTTTGGAATCATACTAGTTGTAGCCACTCTAGCAGGCGCAATTGCCATTAAATTAAGACAACCTTCAGTAATTGGACTTCTAGTCGCAGGGATGATAATTGGACCACACCAGTTTGGACTCGTGGGAGAGACTGACTTTATAAGAGTCTTGGCAGAAGTTGGTTCTGTTTTGCTCTTGTTCGCAATTGGGTTGGAGTTCAATATAGAAAAGTTAAGAGAGTACGGCGCAAAGGCAGTACTAATAGCAACGACTAAAATTGGGCTAATAATATTAATTGGATATATAGCCGGCCGCGCGGTTGGGCTAACGTCAATAACGAGCTTGTTCCTCGGCGCGATTTTGTCAATTACAAGCACGGCTATTTTTGTTAAAATTATAGAAGAAAGCGACTTAGCCAACCGCAAAGAAGTTCCCTTGCTAATTTCAGTTTTAATTGTAGAAGATATACTTGCGGTTTTTCTACTTGCCATTTTCTCTGGAATTGGCAGCGGACAAGGCGGACTGTCTTTTAGCTTAATAAGTTCAGTTGCAAATTCGTTCCTTTTGTTTGGAATTTTTTACTTAATCGTATCGCGCGTTATAAAAGCGGCACTCGAGTGGCTTGCTGAAAACCAGGCTAACGAAACCCTCGCTTTTGCTTCGCTTAGCGTTGGACTAGGGTTAAGCTACGTTGCGCAAATGCTTGGAATCCCCGCAGCAGTTGGCGCGTTTCTTGCTGGCAACTTAATTGCATCAGTACGACAATCTGATTCGTTTAAACAAGCAGTTTATCCTTTGATCTTTGCATTTTCTGCCCTATTTTTCCTTTCAATTGGACTGGGTGTTAATTTAGGCGCAATTACTTCAAATCTACTGCTTGTTTTTGTAATAACTGTAGTTGCAATTGCGGTTAAATTCATCGCAAGTAATGTATCGCATTACTTTGTTGAAGGCGATTCGAAAAGCGCCGTGTTTACAGGTTTAGCTCTCTTGTCAATTGGAGAATTTTCACTTTTACTAGCAGGGGCATCGCACGGAGTTGTAAAAGAAATTGACTTAGTTAGTATAACTTCAGTTCTAGTGTTCGTAACTTCAATTGCAACAACACTAAGTATAAGTAAAAACGAATTGATTTGGCGCAAAACGCGTAACCTAGTTCCGTCGCAAATAGTTGAGATTGGCAAGTCAATTGCAATGCAAAACCGGCAAATTTTTGACTTCTTTCAATTTAACTATAATTTCCAAGATTTCGTGAAACGCAGCTTTTCATTTTTAAGTGATAACTTTTTAGTACTTTTAATTGGCGTAGGAGTCATTGGAGCAACTTTTTACAGCGGCGGAGCACTGGAAGTAAACGGCGCTACTATAACCTACTCCGCTATTGGAATTTGCGTTGCGTTAATTGCAGTTGCGCTGATAACTGCTAGAACGGTTAACAAATTGAGAGAAAATCTAAAGTATGTAGATCTCAAGTTAGTGCTTAACAACATTAGCAAACTAGTTACAACGTCGGCGTTAATTTGGCTGATTGTAGCAATTACTGCAGCGCTTGCGGTTTTTCACTCAAACATTAACTTAATCGACGCGTTTATTGTGATTGGACTAATTGTCATTGTTGGTCATTTCTTCACAAGCGGAAAACCAGAACAGGGAGCGCTACTTTTTGGAAAAAAGTATTAACTAATTATAAAATGAAATAAAGGGAAGTAAAAATAGCTCTAAAAATAAGGATATTTAAAAAAAAGAGAAAAAGCTGGCGGAATAAATAGAAGGACAGCAGCAATTAGCCAAGTAAATGAAACTTTTTCTCGTTTAATTTACCAAGATATACAAGGTCTCTCAATAGTTCGTATGTACCTATTTGATTTGCTTCATCCAACATACCGGCAGCTATGAGTTTATTCATCGAATGTTGAACGCCTCTAGTATCATGCGCTCGAGCAAAAAGTAACCCCGCGGTATGATGAGCTCCGGCTTTGCTTATGTGATTAACAATTGCCAGCGCTTCAGCCGGATATCCCGCAATAATTCTAATACGCGCAGCGCCAGCGAGACTATCTCCGTGCTTAGCTAATTCAAGCGAAATCTGAAGCGCCTTTCTTTTGTGACCAGCAAACGCATATACTAAACCAGCATCTACTAGTTTACCTTGCTTTTCTAGTTGAACTGCATTTCGCAATGCGCTAGGCACATCCCCAATAACCGCATGAACGATACCTGCATCGACAATTAAGCCATGGCGTTTTTCAAGTTGAACGGCAAATTTAGCAGCATTGGGTTTGTCATCGCATAGTGTAGCAACTATAGCCAAAGTAGCTAATCTACTTTTTGGAGCACCAATCTTTCTCGCAGCTTCAAAGGCACCTAATTTATCGCCAGCAAGAGCCTTTATAGTTGCAGCGGCCGCGTGTTCTTTTAATGATATTAGAGAATTTGCTTCACGCGCCGCTTCTTGTTTTTTGCCAATAACTGCATAGAGCGGGCCAGCAAAATACGGCAACTTAGCACGGCTGTACATATCTGCAGCAGTTGTAAAATGATGAATAGAAAGCGTTTCAACCATTAGTAAGCTTATTACTTAATTACTTAATTATTTAAAAACCGAACTTTGAAGTTAATTAGTTGAAAAAGCTGGCGAAACAAGTAGAAAGGTTATGAAAATAAAGGAAAAAATAAAAAAGAAAAATAAAAAAGAAAAAAAGAGAAAAAAGGAGTTTGGAAAAAGTTTCAGACTTTACTCTTTTTGAGTGTCGTCGTCGCTTGTTTCTTCGCTTTCTTCTGTTTCTTCTTTTGGCTCTTCAGTTTGCTGATTATCGCCTGCTGGTTCGCGTCTTTCGCGTTGTCCCCGTGGCGGATAGTCGCCTCTTGACGGGCTTTCGTCCCTGTGCTTTGAAAAGCAGTCGTTGCAGTAAACTGGTCTGCCGGGAGTTGGAGTAAATGGCACTTTACACGCTGCACCGCAGTCGCTGCAAGTAGCGTCATGCATTTCTCGAGGGCCGCTGCTTCTAAAGCCGCCGCCGCCGCCTCCGCTTCTTCCTCGTCCGCCGCCTCCGCCGCTTCCACCATGGAATGAACGGTGACCGCCTCGGTCTCCACCTGATCTATTGTCTCTAAAGCTCATTTCTATTCTTTCACCTATTTTTTTTCTAAGCGGCGAATACAGTAGCTAGTTGTTAAAAAACTTTAACTCTTGCTGTTTGTCATCGCGCTTTTCTCTTTGTTTAGCTCAACGTTTTCACTCTAATAATCAAATATCAGAATTAGGTGTTAAGCTTAAAATAATTGGAACAAAGGCAGTTTTTAAAACCACCACTTTAACCACATATTTTACGTTCTTCAGCGTGGGCCGCTAGCTTAGCCGTCCATTCATCCATTTCGCTCTGGTCGAACGCGGAGTACCATTGACCCTTGTTTGGATCTGAGCCGTCGAGGCACTCGCTGTCAACTGTTTTAGTAGCGTTGTTCACTAGATAGCTAACGTAGCTGTCGCCTAGAGCGCAGTAGTCGTTGCCAAAATAGCGGTAAACTCGCTTGCCGTAAACTGAGTCGCTATAGTATTGCAATTGGCGTTCAATGACAACTTTGTCTATTGTGACTTGAGCGTTGCACACTGGAAGTGAGTAAATTTGGCTGAACTGCGCGTTTGAAATGTAACTATTTTCCATTGGCAAACCGTTTGGCCAGCCGTGAATCCAGTCTCCTGAAAACATGCCGATGTCTTCAGTTGGGAACTGCACTGATCCATGGCCATTAATTGCACCGACGTGGACTGGAATGTTCCACCCGCGGAGGAGCGCACCGAGGAAAATGGAATTCCACCCTGACCCGCCTCGCTTTAAGCTATACAGGCGATCAATTGTAGTTGCCATGTTATGCTGCTGGCCGTTTACTAAATAACTATAATCAGCGTCGCTTTGAATGTGCCCCCAGTTCATTTCGCGCAAGCGGGAAACTAGCAAGTCTATTAACTCGCGTTGGTTGGCAAAGTCATAGCTGTTCATTATCTCTAGGCTAATTTCATTTGTACGCAAGGGGTTTGGTTCGAAAATTAATTCAGGCGCAACTTTCTTTGCGTAGTCTTTGTACAAGTAAGACTGGCAACCGTAATGCGCGTACGGTGCGGCGCTGATGAACCCCGGCCTAGCATCTAGAGTATCAACGCAGTAAGAAAGCAAGTACTTGAGTTCAGCGTCTGAGTAGTCTAATATACTCCATGGAACGTTTTTGTGCAATTCTTGAAATAGGGAAAACGCCACGCGGCGTAGCCAAATTTTACGAGTATCAGCTAACGGAAGCGTCCAGTATTCTTGACTATCCCAGTAATCTTTGCCGTCGAACTCTGACCATGAAGCAGTGTCGTGGTTTTCCAGTTGAGTAATTGCGTTGAGTAACGTTGCCTTGTCAGCCGCGTCTAAAGTGCCAATAGCCATTGTAACTCTTGGGTTTTGCAAAAATTGTTCATAATTTGAAACTGGAACTTGGACAAACTGTTGCGGGGCTCTAATGCGTCGTTCTAGTGCTGGCGGTTGCTGCCATTCAAAAGGCGCTTTAGTTTGGTTTAATTCAGGTAAAGGTGGAGTTTCACTAGTATTGAGAGAATTATTCAAAGAAGGAGTAACGTTGGCTGGCGTGTTGTTTTTCACCGGAGGGATAGAATTATTTACTTGAACGTGAACCGTACGGTTAGTTTGATTAACTGTTAGGTTAAGGATGCGGTCCATTTCTTCGTCGCTAAGTCCCCCATCGTCAAACGGGGAGAAAATACACCCTGCAAAAGCAACGCAGAGTAAAACCACAACCGCAATCGTAAAAGAAAATTTCATCGAAAAACCTTACACAGCCAAGCGCTAAAAAGATATCGCCTGGCCGTTAAAGAGATTTGAAAAAGACGTCAATGTGCTTTGTTGCATCTTCTAGCTTTTCGTACTTGGCGACTTTTACATTTGGGTTTCCCGCAATCATGGCCGACAAGCGCTTGTCTGGCTGGTTTCGGTATAAACATAATATTTTTGCCGAGGCGTTCTGCGTTGCCAATTTCATAGCCAACTCCAAGCGAAGGAGTGGAAACTTCAGCGACGACAACGTTTGATTCTTTAATCCATGCTACATCACGAGAGTAAATGAAATTATCAGAAGTTTTGACCTCGCCTAAATTACCTAAATATTTATCGCCAACATGTTCAGTTAAAACTTGTCCAAATTTAGCAAGGTGTTGGATTAACTGCGATTGTATTTCGCTATCGTTTCTCCCGCCGCGAATTGAACCCGCAAAATATATTTTTATCATGGAGATTATAGCAAATGAGTGTTTAAATTATTTAGCAACTAAAGCGAGTCTCTTTTTACTAGCATGCCGATTGAAATGCCGAGGATTAGCAGCGAGATAAGTACAACTGCAATTTCGTTTAATGGAATTAAAGGAATAAAAGTTGAAACAGTTGCTTGAACTGGCGCAGCGCCGGACGGTAAAGGAGCAGCTGCTATTATTGCCTTGTCAGCAAGTGGCAAACCAGCTTGAGCCATAGTTGCTCCGCTTTCAGAAAAGGTAAGCGGCGCGTTTGAAAATAGTTTATTGTAAATTTGCGTTGAAAAAATAATTAAAGACAAGGCACTTATTGATAAGAGAAACCAAACTGGCGCGTTGGACTGCTGTACAATTGCACTTCCCTTTTCCGTTATGGAATAGTACTTCCACTTTTTTCCCTCTTCGTTTTTGTGAATTAAATGAGCGGCTTCAAGGCGTTGCAAGTGTTCGTTAACCGCAGGAGGCGATAAGTTCAATTCGCCCGCTAGTTCAGCTTGGGTTTTCCTGCGTTCTAACAGCGATTTTAAAATAGCAATGCGCGTATCTGCTCCCAACGCTTTCAGGGTTTCCCGGTCAATTGTTATCTTGTCCATTGCAACGCTACCTGATATTTGTACCATATTCCATTTGGCCGTCTATTCTATCATTATTGGATAAACTTGCGGCGCAAGCGGAAGCGTCACGCTTGCTATTGAAGCTAAGTTGCTGAGGCTATTGGCTTTTACGTATGTGTCTGAAACAGTATACAACACGTTGCCAATGTAAGCGCTTCTCTTGACGTTTGTAAACCCACCGTAGTAAAACTCTCCACTATTGTCCAATTCTTTTTGGTTAGCGTGGGAAATTCTGTCCCGTAACTTAAAGCCGCTTGTTAGCGAAACGTTGAACACATACGCACCTTGGAAAGTATAATCACCGTATTGGTTTGGCTCAACTCCCTGAGGGTACTTTTTCTTGTCAATCTCCGCGAGGGTTATTGGCACAACTAGTAACCCGCGGGTTTTGTCAAATAGAAACGCTTTATGGTCATTAAGCGCAAGTGACTCAGTCCCTCTATCTCCAATCTTGTAAGTCGCGAGTTCAACTGGAGTAGAAACGTTGGTCACATCGAATAAAGTTAGCTTTACCCCCTGGTACCACGCGAAGTCACCTTCTTCTGACGGCACAGCGTCTTTTCCAATTCCAATCAAATGCGTTTCATCATATGGATGTAAGTAATCTGAGTAACCTGGAATTTTCAATTTACCTAGCACTTGCGGGTTAGTTGGCTCTTTCAAACTAATTACAAACAACGGATCAACTTTTCTAAACGTAACTAGATACGCCCGTTCACCCATGAAGCGGCTAGAGTAAATCTTTTCTCCAGGCGCTAACCCTTCCAAGCGGCCGATTACGCCCAGTGTTGAGTTAAGCACGTAAACGTTGTTCGTTGAATTGCTGCCTTCGCGGGTCACTTGCCCAATTGTCGTTGCGATGCGGAAGTTGCCGTTATACTCATCCATTGAAAATTGGTTCAACACGTGGCCGTGAACTTCTCCCTTGCCAAGGTATTGAATTTCATTTGTAAGTGAAAACTTATGAATTACAGTTGCTTCGCCTTCGTCGCGAATGCGGTTCATTGCCCCGTAAATCTCTTGGTACAAAACATTGCGTTGATCTACTGGCATTGAATCTAGGCAATTTTGAGCAACTTGCATTTTCAAGTTGTCTTCCCGCCACTGGGTTAAGTTTAGCGCTTCAACAGCTGCGAATTTGTCAATTTGTTCGCTCGTAAATGATTGGTTTAAAACTTGTTCATAAATTGGCCAGCGGGGAACGTAATCAGCGTAACGCGCGTAGCTTATGTAAAGGTTCTCTGGAGAGACGTACACGTTTTGCCCGTTGCCCATTAGTATTACTTTGCGCGATTCGTTTTTGTTCAAGTCATTCAAATCCATTCCTAAAACAGTTGTGAAGGAATAGGAGTCAAACGGCGAGTCAAAGTAACTAATTTCATTTGGTTGGACGTCGCGCAGTTGACCGTCAACCGCATAAATTGGCATCGGTAAATTACGATAAGCTGACTCTTGAAAAACTAGGAAAACTTTGTTTCCAATCATTCTCGACGCAACGTAGTCTCCCTTGAAATTAAATTCTTTTATCAAAACTGGCTTCGCGCGGTCGGAAAGGTCATACACGCGCGCAAAAGAAGAATAATCTTGGTAATACGGATAGGGATAAATTGACGGTGCAATCATTGCAACTGCCATCCTATTTGGAACCCCTGGGCCAGTAGCGGTGCTTTCGAGTGTTTGATTGAATTGCTTTGCAAGCGGCTCTATTAGTGGCTTCCACCGGTACGAACCAGAACCAAATACAACTAGCTTATCGCCGTTAACGAACAAATTAGTAAAAGAAGAACCGTCGGTTCCATTGCTTGCGTTTATAATTGAAACTAGTGCAGCGTTTTCCGCAGGATAGGCGCGCACAATTGCAAGCCTTCCATTAGTAATAGTGTAAAGGTAAGTACCGTCGTTTTTGAACTCGTCGGCCTCGTCAACTCCCTGAACTTGAACATTGGTTGTTGAAAAATCTTTAGCTGAACCAGCAGCTGGCGCAGCGGCAGTAGTTTCAGCAATTGCATTAATTGGAAGCGAAGTCGTCACCATCATGTCTCGCCGTAAACCAGAATACTGATTGGTCGACTGAGCTGATTCTAGAAATAGAGAAACATCTTGCCAAGATTCAAAATTTTTCAAATTTGAACTGGAGTTATAAGTAAAGTTGGAAAGGTGAATTGAACCAGGTTGAGAAGGGTGAATTGAAATAGGTTGAGTAGAATCAGAGTAGATAACCCCTGCAAGTACAACCACTAGCAGTAACCCAACAAGAACAACAATCAATTTATTTCTAGACATAATAAACCACCAACAACTAAAGTTAACTTACACTTCGTCGAACGAAGCGTAAGGCCTTCAGCACAAGCCACAGCTTGTAACTGAGTCATCGAGCGAAGCTCGATGCCTATAACGAAGTATCTACTTCGTTAAGTAATGTACCCAAAAGAAGTATTTTAACCGACGGAAACAATAAGGCGGGAGCCTAACAATTAGATTTTCTTTACAACACGCGCGCCGTTTTTATCTTCAGTGATTTTTAAGCGATTAGTTGCAAGGAGCATTCCAAAAGCTAGTTTCATTGGCGTTGACTTTTTGTTCAATTTAGTGCCGTACGTTTCAACGTCAACCCAATGCTCAGCAGGTAAACCCGCGTAAACTTCGTCAGCCAAGGCAAGCATCGCCTTGAGTCGCAGTTCTTCCTTAAATTTTGCTTTTGCAGCCGGCGTAACTTTTACAACAGGCGCAATTTTTACCAAAGGCACAACTTCAACCATAAATAATCACTACAATAATTAAAAAATAAAATGCTCCGATCGGGATTTGAACCCGAGTTACCGGCTTTCTTTGAGAAAGCCCGCTTTAGCCAATGAGCGGCCCTTGTTTTGAAAGGCCAGTGTCCTTGACCGACGAACCTTTTCTTTCTAAAGAAAGAAAAGCTTCATGGAAAAGAAAGATTAAATTTTTTCTTTTCCATCGATTGCTTTTCTTTTTTCCAAAAAGAAAAGGATCGTGACCGGACTAGACGATCGAAGCAACGTGAAATTTTTAGCGCGGTTTTTGTTTTTAATTGTTTTAGTACGGCAGTATTCCGCGTTTTTCAATTGCGGCTTTGACTTGGTTGAACATTTCCACTTTTTCAACCCCCGCGTTTATGATTTCAATTGGGTCTTTTAGTTGATGCGCAATTGTTAGGTAGTTCATTCTTACTTTTTCCATGAAAGTTGGATCTTCAAATTTTTCGTTGCTGCCCTGCCAGTCACGGTAGCGTATGCGCGCAATTGCCTGGCGCGTTGGCAAATCGAGAATTAGGGTTAAATCTGGCGTGCGAAAGTCTTTTTGTAGTTCGATTAACTCTTCGAGTGGAAGTCCCTGCGCCGCTTGGAAAGCCATTGTTGAATACTTATAGCGATCGCATAGCACAACGTAACCTTTTTCCAAAGCTGGAAGAATATGATTTTCCAAATGTTGCTTGCGGTCAGAAACGTACAAGTCTAGACACTTGCGCGCGCCGGTTGTAGGGTCGCTTTCTTTTACAAGGATTTCGCGCATTTTTTGGCCAATGTTTGAATTAGTCGGCTCTCGCGTTAGTAAAACGTGGTCGTACTTTTTACTACGGCCAGTTATGTACTCTTGCAAGCGCATCATCATGTACCCTTTGCCTGAACCGTCAATTCCTTCAACTACAATAAAAATTCCCTTCACGCAAAACCACCCAATATTAACAACAGCGCTGTAAGTGGAACTGTCAAGTTGTCATCCACTTTCAACGGCAGCGATTCTACAATAGCTAGAACCAACGCATATAAAATCACGCTGGGAAACGGAATGAAAACCAAGGCGGCCAACGTTCCGAAAATAAAATACGACGCAATTCCCGCAATTGTCTTTTCTCGATTCCACGGCAGCGAGTGTTTTGAAAACCTCCGGCCGACAATAGTTGCAAACGCGTCACCAGCAGCGTGGAGCAAAACAATCCCCAGCGCAAACTCTAGTGGCCTCGCGTAAGTAAGTAAAATAATTATTCCAGCTGCGAACACCATTGCTCCTTTTGCCGGAACTGAATCGCCACGGTCAAGCACAGATAAAATTTGGTCAACGGCTTTAACTTCGCCACCAAGCATCTTGAAGTTAGCTAGCAGTAAACCAACAAGGAAAATAGCCACTAGAAATAATAGCCCTGAGTTAAATCCAACAAACTGCACAATTGAAACCGCAGCTACTCCAACTAGCAAGTGAACTACTTTGCGCAAATCCTCGCGCTTTGCATTACCGCGCATCAGAGTTTCACCATTGAAAGAAGCTTTTGCAATAGCAACGGAGCGAGGAACCCAAGAACCGCGCCGGCAACAATTTGCGGAAAAGAATGCTGCAGCGAAATAACCCGCGACAACGCAACTAACACTGCAAAAGCAATAAGCGTGTAAAACGCCTTTGTTCCAAAAACAGTTCCAGCAAGTGCAAATGACATAGCTGAGTGGAGTGAAGGAAAGCCAAAACCAGTTTCACAACCATCTAGCCCAACGCAAGGCCTTGGATCTTGGTATAGCAACTTCGCAAGTTGCACCGCTATAAAAACAACAACAAGCGACCCGACAACTACAACTGGACTTTTACGCATGCGCCAAACTAGGAAAACCGCAAGCAAAAGCACTACAACCGCAAACACAGCGTCCTGCATGAAAAAGTTAAACACTTTAAACAAATCATTGCCAGCAAACGAATGCAACGAATCTTCAATATAAGACATACAAACGTTAAGCACGCACAGTCTTTTATAAATTGGCAAACACAACAAACAATACAGATGAGCATAATGCTTGAAGCATTATGACTCTGGCTTCGGGCAGCTGCCCGAAGACGCGACACAAACTTCGTTTGTGATCGCAGACAAAATCGCTTAGCGATTTTGCAGATGCCGCGGTAGCTCAGTTGGTTAGAGCGCTAGACGGCTTTTCTTTTAGAAAAAGAAAAGACCGAGGGAAAAGAAAATTCCCGTTTGTGAAACTCATAAAGTAAATCTAAACTCAAGGTTTGCTCGAGCCATCTAGAGGTCGGGTGTTCAAAAGCTTTTTCTTTAGAAAAGAAAAACCTTGGAAAAAGAAAAAGTTGGATACTTCTCCCCCGCGGCACTTCTCTTTTTTAATTAGTTAATTTCAACCGAACAT
>JAZDHP010000030.1:0-14169 GCA_043805855.1 Microcaldota archaeon | reverse complement strand
TTTTCTCCAGCGCAAAGCGTTTACGTTAAAGTTGTTAGTAGTGGTGCTCCTGTTGAAGGCGCGTCAGTGCAGTTAATTGCAGCTAGCAATGAAGAAGTTGCAATGCAATTGACAAACGCAACTGGCGAAGTTTCCTTTAGTGACAAAGGGCGCGCGTTGCAGGTGAAAATAGCTAAAGAAGGTTTTGAAACAACAACGCGGGCAATTGGAAGTAGCTTAGTAATTTCTCTCCGTTCGGTGGCAGGAACGCAGCCAACACAGCCAATTAACCACACTGGCACTTTATCTTCTCCACGTGGAACTAATAATTTAGGTACACTTAGAGGCCGAGTAAATTTAGCCGGGGAAGCTGAACAGCGTGGTTCTTTTCAAGTTAAAATTCAAGAAAAAGATACGGGCGTTATGCTCAATGGAACAATTAGTTTATACGATGTTGAAACAAATTCAAAAATGCGTGATGGAAATTCTGTAAATGGAGTGGCGTTGTTTGAAAATCTAGTGATGAACCAACACGTTTACTTTGCCGCGAACATTGTCGGCTATTCTTCTAACAAAACTAGCGATTTAGCTGTTACGCCTGACTTGCAAGAAATTGTAATTGAAGCTGTTAAAGTTCCATCTGCCAACGTGACGCTTTCTTTCATTTCACAACTTTCGCAGCAAAAAGTAACCGGCGTAGCGTTTCAAGTTTTTGACAGCCAGAATGTTGAAATGACAAACGGCACTTCACCGTCAAGTGGAAACGTTACAATTTCGCTTACAATTGACAAGCAATACTACGTAACTTCGCGCAAATCTGGTTTTCTTACAAACGTATCTCAATTGTTTTCGCCAGTCAAAGTTTTTCCAATTTTACTCGCGCCAGCTGCAGAGGAAAACACTTCAGTTTTAACTGCCCGTTTTGTCGACGAGTACAATAATAATTTAGATGGTATTGCAACGCTTTACACTAGCGACGGTAGAATAATTGAACAAAAGACAACGAAGAGTTCCCAGCAAGTTTTTTCCAACTTGCAGCGCAATGCAGTTGTGGAAATCCGTGCAAGTTCAGGAGATTTAACTGCCAGAAAACAAGTTACGCTTAGCGAAGCACAAATTGAAACTATATTACAGTGGGAAATCCGCTTTGCAAAATTTGTGTTAACTGCACTTGACGTAATTACAAACCAACCCGCAACTGGAATAACGGTAAACGTAACGCGCAACGGCGTTTCTTCTCAAACGTGCGCGGTGCCGTGCAACGTTTCCGTGAAAACTCGCGGTTGGTATTTTGTCAACTTTTCAAGCAACCTATATTTTGACTATGTGTTTTCATTTGGAACAATTGGCGACGAACAGCGCAATGTGTTTGAAGAGAATAGCGCAACTGAAGTAAACGCGTCTATGATGCCAATTAGTGCAGTGCAAGATTCGCGTGTTGTTATAAACGGCGTTTTTGACAACGTTACATTCCAACAAATTCCAGTTAACGGCGTGTTGAAAGAAAATCACGTTTACATTGCTTCGCTTTCTGGATTTTTCGTCAACGCACAGCAATCACATTTATTCTTCACGCCAGCAAATACAACAAGCAAACCAACGTTGTTTGACTTTTCTCCCAAGCCGCTTGCTGTGAATGCGCCAGTTGGCTTAACAGTGCGCAGCTCTACTTCAACTTCAGGCGGCGGATGTGGAAATGATTTAACTGGAGATTCGTGGAAGCGTTTGCTAATGTCAATCCAGCGCGACTCTGCAAATGCATTTAGCCAAAGTTACGCGTTTTACTTTGTGCCAGAAGCGCCGGAACGATCTCAAGATGCTTATGAAAATTTAACTCTAGCTTACAAGTCTTTCATTAAACGCGGAAGCGACTTTATACGCAACCCGTTTGACCAAAACCTTCCAATAAACGAACTCAAGTATGATAAAGAATGCGATGGCAATACCCTTTCTAGTTTTTATAACGTTGAATCGCCAAACGAACAGCGCACTGACCAAGGCTCACTTGGTATAAATTTCAGGCAAGATCGCGTTTTAAGTGAACTGGAAACAATTAACAAGCCAGAAGCGTGTGGCGTGTTAAGCGAAGTAAATACCGCGGATAAGTTTTCAACTTTTGATTGTAATGGATTTTCAGTTGACAGTGAATTTGCAAAACCGCTAGAAGTAAGTGCAAAACTTGAACTAAATGATCCTATTCGCAGTGCAAAAGTGAAGTTCACTTCAAACCCGGAGTATTTCACAATCACTGGAGTTGCGTTTAAAGTTGGAGGACAAGAATTTACAATTGACCCTGCGCCTGTTGGCGGGGTTTTTGAAAAAGATTTGCCAGCAAGTTACTTTGGAAGCGATGGAAAGGACGAAGTTGAAGTAAAAGTTAACCTAAGCGGCCGGGGAGCTAGCGAGCGTAGTGAAATAACCGTGAAGGCAACTGGTAATTTTGTAAACGAAACACTTGGCGATTTCACTTTAGAAAAGTCAATTCCAGTTAGTGTAAATCCAGTTCGCGAGATTGTTTCGCAGAGTTTACTTTCTGGAACTCCTTGTGGCGACCAAGCGTTTTACAACTATTCTTTTGACACTCGTCTACGCTCAGGTGGAAAAAGTGGTTGGATTGGATGCAAGGAAATTTCCCTTTTTGTAGATCCAATTTTCCCAGCTGACGCTGTGCCAGTTTACATTTCAAACGCAACTGGGCCAACAGACTGCGCGGTTGACGGAAGATCAGATTGGGATAAAATAGATGAACTAGGACAAAAGGATTGGACTCCAGCTGGCCGTAGCGATTGTTTTACTTTTGAAAAACAAACTGATTCTTCTCTTGTTCCCTATAAAGAAAACCATGAGGCTTACTTGTTGAAATTCAACGCGGCTAAGTGTGGCGGGGTTGTTGGGAATCAAGTTTTCGTGACAAACGCTTCGCTTAATTTAGTCTGCACAATGGCCAGTGACAAAATTACAGTGAATGTAACAGTGCACAATTCCGCTTCGGTAAGTTCAAACAACTTGCAAATTAAAAAGCTTCAAGATACTTACAGCGCAAACGGTGTCACGTATCCGCTTGACCCGTCGTTGTTAGTTGTCATTGATAACTTGCAATTACATTCGCGTTCAAATAGTGAAACTAGGTTAGGGTTTAAAACAGTTCAAAATGATGGTCAAACGTATAAAATTGGGTTTACTGATGTACCTGGCCAAGCTTTTGCACTTGCTAAACAAAGCCACGTAATGCAATTGGAAATACTTGATAGTAATTTGGTAGTTTCTGAAACCGACGTTGGCGTACAGCCTGACGCTTTGTTTGACGGAACGAGCTGGTACTCGCGGCCAATATTGTCTTATATTCGAGACGCAGATGAACTACGGCGAACAACTGCGTTTAGACGAAGTGGCCAAAGTAGTTACTGGTGTCAAGAAACTGGGCCGTTTACGTTTGACTCTGGAAATTGCAGACCAACTTTAAACGACTGGATGAAAACCGTGCCAAGCACAACAACAAGAACTGAAACGTGCGTTCCATGCCAAAACGGAGTTACTTGTGATTCAACTTGCGACGCTGCAACTGGCCAAAATGCAGATGGAACGCCTTGTTTCAACGCCTGTCGCTCTCCAGTTTGTGATCCAACTCCAGCATGCAACGCACAAACTAAAATAAAGCAAGTTGAAGTTCCAGGCCGCTCGACGCAAAGGTGGGTTAATACAACTGAATTAGTTTCAGTTCCATTATTCACTCCTCGAGAAAATGAATTCACTACCGATGCGCCGTTCAAATACTTCATAGGTGATAGTGATACGCCTGTAAAAGAATTCAAGTACACTCGCGTGTTTAACCTTATAAATGAATTTCAGTGTACGGATAGTATCGCTAGTGTTGAAGACTATAGTGGCCCCTGTTTTGTTAATCTAAATTGGAAGTCAGTTCTTGAAAATCAATACGGGCTTCATCTTAGTTATGAATTATCGCAAGATCATTTTAAGATAACCGAAGCCAAAGGTGGGTGTGAGTACAGTAAAACTTGGGACCGCGGGTACTACGTTGTCACGTTTACCTATTATCTTGATAGCGCTAGCGGTTTATGGAAATGGAAGGTAAACGCACAACCTTTAGAAATTTCCAAGAGCTTTATACAAATTTCAGATAATTCAAATTCATGTTGGCTTGGTAACGGTGATCGCCGAACGAAAATGTGCTACTTTACATTTTCAACTTCAATACCACACAGTGCAACTGAACCAGATCGCTCGCCAGGCTACTGCGTGCGTTCACTTCGCGATTATATTCCGGAACAGCCAACTGCAGAAAACACGCCAAAATCACCAAGCGGCGTTTTGCTGAGAGACATGGCGCTTTCACAATATGGATTTTCGCGAAATAAGTGCCCGTTGTTTAACCCCTCGCCAATAGCTTTTCCAACTCAATATTCAATATATTGCAATGGCAGATCGTCCGACTCAGAGGATAATAACCTACCGTGTATAAGCCGAGTGTCACAAGATGTTGATTTAAACTTAGCTACTTTTGGGCTAACTCCCTCGGGTAAAATAGACTGGGTGTCAAAACGCAGCGGACAAATTGGAGACTGGCGCCATATGCCAAGTTTTGACATTTCACAAGGAGATTATCCAGTTGTCGGTAGAACTGTAGTTGGAGACCGTGCAATTTGCATGTCTGGCTATTCGTGCGATAATGGCGCTTTTGGCGGTCACGTTGAAGGAGATTGCAATTTAAACAAACAAGAAAAAGTCGACACTGAAGCAACATACTTCACTACGTTTACAGACATTTACTTAAAAGACAAAGAAGAAACTAAGTGCCACGTTTACTGCGATATACGCTAAACAAGTAAATAAAGATATAAATACCGCAAGAACGTTAGCTAAATTAAATGACATTAACTACTTTAAAAGAAGTTCTCGCCAAGGCGGACAAGGGCGGCTACGCAGTTGGTGCTTTCAATACGTGTAATTTAGAAATTACCAAAGCTATTGTTCTGGGGGCGGAGGCGCAGAACTCGCCGGTTATTATTGAAACAGCACAGCATGAGCTAGACTATGCTGGTTTCGAGTTCCTCGCTTGCATTGCGAAACGCGCCTGTGAATCAATGGAAGTTCCAGCTGTTCTCCACCTTGACCACGCTACTGATTTAAACACGGTCAAAAAAGCAATTGCCGCTGGTTATAGTTCAGTAATGTTCGACGGTTCTCACTTTCCATTTGAAAAAAACGTTTCATTAACAAAGCAAGTTGTTGAACTAGCACATTCAAAGGGCATAAGTGTAGAGGGAGAATTAGGCACAATTGGCGGCGCTGGCGAAAATGCAGCTAAAGATATTGTTCTAACTGACCCGCAAAAAGCAAAAGAGTTTGTTGAACTAACTGGCGTTGATGCACTTGCAGTTGCAATTGGCACGTCGCACGGCGCTTATAAATTTACAGATCCAAATGCAGAATTAGACATAAAGCGTTTAACTGCAATTAAAAAAATAACTCAAATGCCTCTTGTACTGCACGGCGCGTCTACAGTTCCCCGCGACGTAATTGACTTATCGCAACGCTTTGGAGCGCTTCTTGGAACAGTTCGCGGCGTCAACGAAAAAGAATTGAAACGAGCGGTTAAAAGCGGCATAAACAAAGTTAACACTGGCACTGACTTACGCTTAGCGTTTACAGCCGCGCTTCGCGAAACGTTAATGAGTAGCCCGCGTGAGTTCGACCCGAGGAAAATCCTCCCGCCGTCAATTGAACTAATGCAACGCGTAGTTGAAAATAAAATCAAACTCCTAGGAAGCGCAGGAAAAGCGTAAGGTTTTTAAGTAACGAGTTTTTTGTTCTATTTGTGAAACACTTGTACCAGAATTGGAACGAGTTTAAAGTGCTTAGCTTTTTCTTTGAAAATCCTTATCAAGAAGTATACTTGCGCGAGTTGGCGCGAGCATTGAAAATGAGCGCGTCAAGCGTATTGCGCGCTTTGAACTTTTTGGCTAGTGAAAAGATGTTAGTGAGAAGTAAGCGTAGTAATGGAGTTTATTTCAAAGCAAATTTAACTCCATTATTCAAGGCTAACAAAATTGCGTATACGCTTTCTAAGATTTTTTCTTCTAAAGTTATTGAAAAAGTGGAGAAAAAAAGCGCGGGTCTAAATTGTTTTTTGCTTTTTGGCAGTGCAGCTAAAGGCGAAGACGATAAAAATAGCGACTATGACCTTCTGTTAATTACTTCAAGCACAAAAATTTCAAGTGGTGAATTAGCCGCGAAGCTCGGGCGTGAGGTTAACTTAAAGATATTTAACGTCGCCGAATGGCACGACGTTAAAAAGAAGAACAATGCGTTTTATAATGAAGTAATTAGTAATTCAGTTTGCTTATTGGGTGAAAAACCAGTTTTATGAAAAGCATGAGCAATAGATTTTATGGTGAATGAAAAATGAACAGACTATATTCTTGTAGGCAGTGCGGGTTGGAATACCGGGAGCACGGCATCGCGATGAAATGCGAAGCTTATTGCAAAAAGCACAACGCACAATCGCCAGAAATAACAAAATACGCAGTTCAGTAAAAACATCTTTATGCTATGACGCGTGTGATTAGTTATGAGCACAATTTTGTTAACTTCTGCTGGAATTGCGTCGGAAATAAGGTCACAATTTCGTGATCTCTTGCCAAAGCCAGCTGGCGAAATAAAAGCAGTTTTCATCACCACTGGTGCATACAGTAAACCACTTGAAATGTCCGATGGCAAAGAACCATCATGGATGACTACTGATCGCCAAAGTCTCTTCGACGCTGGCATAACGCAAGTTGAAGATCTTGACATTCGTGACAAGACAAGCACAGAGCTGGAGAAAATACTAGTTGACAAAGACGTAATTTTTGTAAGCGGTGGAAACGTCTTCTTTCTCATGCACTGGGTGAAGAAAACTGGATTTGATAAGTTGCTTTACGGTTTACTCAAGCGCGGTATCGTGTACGTTGGTTCAAGCGGAGGTACTTACTTAATGTGTGAGTCGCTTGAAATGGCACTTTGGAAGAATCCAAAGCGTGATACTTTTGGCCTATCAAAAAAAGAACCAGGCTTGGCAGTTGTTCACTTCTTAATCAGTCCCCATTTCGTCGAAAAAAACAAAATTATAATTGACAACGCTTCGCGCAGCACAAACTTTCCAATTGTTGCACTTACTGACAAGCAAGCTGTGTTAGTAAAAGGAAAAACAGTAAAACTCCTCGGTACAAGGGAGAAAAACTACTGGAATGGATTCAAAGAAGTAGCTTGAACTTTTCCCAAGCTGTTTTTGCGCCTGGCGTCATTTTTCCAGAAGTTGCTAGTTTGTTAACCTCTTCTTTGTTCATCCAGCCAGTCCATTGAAATTCATCGCAAGTTTTCGGTTCAACGTCGGAAACAACGTGAAAATAGTGCATTGTTAATGCAGTTGTGTTGTCGGCTGTTTTGCTTTCCACTTGGAAAGTAAATAAAAACTTTGGAACAGCGTCTATGCCCAGTTCTTCTTTTAGCTCTCTTTGCACGGCTTTTTGTGAGGTTTCTCCTTGTTCAACTTGCCCGCCAGCACCTAAGCCATATAATGATGGGAAAAACTTTTTTCTGTCACTTCGTTGGTGTACAAAAAATAAACCATTTGCATTTTGTAAAATCGTAACTGCAATTTCAATATGCTTCTTGTTCATTTTCTAGCTCACATTTTTGCTATTTGTAATTGCGAAGTTTAGCTATTGCTTTGGTACAAAGTCCAAGTTTATCTAACATTTCAGTTGTTTTTTCTTTAACGCCGGTTAAACTTGGCATTGAAACATTCAAAGTGATTATTTGCTTATCAAAGCCTAATAGTAATTCGTTAGAATTTCGCGTGATTTCTTCGTATTCTGAATAACTATCAACAAATGAAACACAGGTATCTTTAATTTCTTCATTTGGCGCAAACTGACTAGTACATTTTCGTGTTGCTACAATTGTTTCGTTACAGCCAATTAGTTCAGTGCGGTTACAGTTAGTTTGGCATCTAACCTCTTGTATTGCTAGTAAAGGTATTACTGCAGGCGTGCCAAAGTCATGCGTATCCAGCGTTGCTTTTTTTATTTCGCTTCCGCTGTCTATTAAAAATAGTATTGCACCAAGTGCTGCAACAATTATTATTGCAATAGCTATTGTTTTCGCATTCATATTCTTCCCTCTTTTCGCTTACATTCTTTCCATTGGCGTTATGCCTAGAATTTTCAAGCCTTTTTGCATTACGTTGGCAGTTGCTTTCACGAGTTCAATCCGCTGTGCTTTCAACTCTTCGCTTTCAGCATTTAGAACTGAGTGCAGCGAATAAAACTTAGAAAACGCAGCCGCCGTTTTCAATAAGTAGTCGCAGATTACTTGCGGGGCCAAACTCCTTGCTGCGTTTTCAACAACTAGCGGAAACGCGGATAGAATTATGAGTAGTTCTTTTTCTTCTTGGTTTAACTCGTAATGTGGTGTGGTTTTAGTTTTCTTCGATTTTGCGCTCTTTTTGTTTTCTTTTTTCTCAGCTTCGCTTTTTTCTAAAATACTTTTGCAACGCACGAGTGAATATTGTAGGTATGCGCCGGTGTCTCCTTCGAAGGATACCATTTTGTTAAAGTCAAATGTGATGTTTTTCTCCGCGCTTACTTTAAGAAGTGCAAATTTCAACGCTGCTACTCCGATTTCCTTTGCGCGTAGCTTCGCTTCTTTTTTGTTAATATCTGGTTGTCGTGTTAGAATTTCTTTTTCAGCCGCGTCAGCTGCTTCGTTTATAACATCTTGCAAGAACACAACTCGGCCAGCGCGAGAGGATAATTTACCCTCTGGAAGCATAATTAAACCATAGCCAATGTGCTTTATTCGCCCAGCAATTGGCCTTTTCAGCAATTCTAGCAACTTTACAACTTGTCTAAAGTGTAAATTCTGGTCACTGCCGGTTACAATTACTGACAAATCCGGCTTGTACTTTTTCCACCGCGCTTCAGCTAAACCTAAATCACGTGTCGAGTATAACGTCGTGCCGTTTGAACGTAGTATAATTAAATTCGGCACGCCGGTGCTTTCTATATTTCCGACAATTTCGCCGGTTTTGTCTTTAAACGCAATTTTCTTTTCAACTGCCTCTTGTACTAATTCTTTTCCATGCGTAATGTAATCCGAGTCGTAAATCTCTTCGTCAAATGTAACGTTTAACTGTTTGTACAATTCGTGAACTGCAGGGAGACTTAAGTCGCGCACGTGTTTTAGCTCCGCGGCAATTTCTTTATCTCCGCTTTCCATTTTTTCCAAAACGCTTCGCGTTTCTTCAGCTAACTGTGGGTTCTTTTCAATTTCGCTATTTATTCTAACATAGTAGTCTAGCAACTCGCGTTCATCTTTTACCTTAGCGCCGCCATAGTGTCTCATTCCTACGATTAGTTTTGCAACTTGCGTGCCTGCTTCGCAGAGGAAGTTAGAGCCGGTTGTTTCCCAACCATTTGCGATGAGCAGCTTTTTCAAAACTTCGCCGTAAATTGTGCTGCGGCAGTGTCCGATGTGCAATGGTTTCCCGACGTTTGGAGAAGAATATTCCACAATTGCTACTTTGCCGTTTGGCTTCGCACTGCCGAAAGGCACATCTACACTTTCTGCAATTGCGTTTTTGTAGTATTCTTGTGAAAACGTGAAGTTGACAAATCCGCCTAGGGCGGATATTGAGTCGATTAATTTAGTTGGCTTGCACTGTGCTGCGATTTCACTCGCAATTTGAACTGGATTTTTCTTTAATTCTTGTGCTAGTTGAAACGCAACTGCCGTGCTAGCATCTGCTTTTCTACTGCTTTCAAAGTGCACTTCAACGTTTGCTTCTTTTTTAATTTTGTAAAGTTTTTCAAGCGTTTTTTCTATCAATTCTTGGCATTCTTGCCTTGCCTTGTAAACAATACTTTTATTAACCGTTTTCACTTGCTTTTCACCATCTAAAGGGAGCTTTTTAAATATGTTTAAGCTAACCAATTAATAAGATATGCTCTTAAGGGGTTGAGGCAATTTGGGATTAAAAGAAATCTACTATTCTGTTGAAGATAAATACTACGGTGCAATTGAGTGGCTCTCTAAAAACGGGCTTAACTTGAAACCGCTTGTAAGTGCAATTGAAGCAAAGGGAATTCCCACTTTGCCGTTGTTCACAGTTGTTTTACTATTAATTATTGGCGGCGCTTTTCTCTTTACTAATCCAGCTATACTTGCCAACCTCGGTTTAGCTTCTAGTAACGTTGAACTAAAAGTGCAAACTTCAAGCGGCGAAGCAATTGCCGGAGCACTTGTAACCCTAACTGGCGTTGATCTAAACACATCTATGACAACTGACGATAATGGAGTAGCTTCGTTTTCTGGATTGCAAGAAGGTAAACGTTTAAGCGTTTCAATTTCAAAAGAAGGCTATGCAGTTCAAATTCGTAGCTTTATAGTTGGAAGTCCAGTTGCGCCGTTTATTCTACGAACTGCAACTACAAGCATGGCTGGCGCAGTTAATTTACTAGTTACAACTTCTGACGACGAGCCAATTGAAAGCGCAAGCGTTTCTTATACGGTTAGTCAACAAACTAGAACAGCTAGAACTGATGAAAACGGAATCGCACAGTTAAACGCGCCGCTTGGTTCATCAGTGCGCGCGGTTGTAACTGCACAAGGTTACTCTTCCAAGACTGAAACTTTCACTGCAGCTGCAACGCACACAGTTAAGCTAACTGTTACTCGCGGTTCATTTGATATAGATTTAGGCGATTCAGCTAACGGCGCACCTAGCCCGCATGACCGCGCAAACGTAACCGGCGCAAGGGGAAATCTAGCCGGCGAAGCGTTGGTAACTGTAAACGTTGTTAACGAAACCGGCGCACAGCTTTCAGGCGCAGCAGTTACCCTTTTAGATTCTGGTAATAGTGTTGTAGATAGTAATGTTACAAATGTAAACGGTACCGCGACGTTTTCAGACATTGCACACGCAAGTACAATTTACGTAGCTGTAGATGCAACTGAAGATGGCTATATTTCACAAGTATCTCCTTCGCAAATCGTTGCTCCTGGCTTAACTTTTACAATTAGGATGATAAAAGCAAATGAAAACAATTCAGTTAACTTAACTCTCAACTTAGCAGAGATTGATGCAGTTAGCAGGACAAGTTCAATTTCAGCTGACGTTACTATTTACAAAGTTGATGGCCAAGAAGAACAAAAGCAATTAATGCAACTTCCCCGCGCTACTCGCACTCAAGTTATTCCAAACCTTGAAATTGGAACGACAATTTACTTTTCAATTTACTCAGCTAGCCACGTGCGCCTTGCAACTCCAGAAATAACTCTAGACTCAACTAGCACTTCATTTACAGTTAACCTAACCAAGAAAACCCCTGAAAATTCAGTTAACGTTAAGGTGAACGTAGTTGACTTTTACAATGAGCCAACAGGTGCAAACGTAACTGTAAAGTTAGAAAACGGCCACTATTTAGCGCCAGCATTAGCCGCCCGTTCAGGCTTTGTAGAATTTGCAAACATGCCTTTACAATTATTGTTATTCCATGCAGTTAACTTTTCAAACGGTGCTTTTGACAGCGATGAAAACTTAACTGTTTCGCCTGAAAATAACAACGTAACGCTTAAACTATTGCCTTTGGAGTCTTACCTTTCGCTCAAAGCAATTGGCTACACTGTAGTTAATGGTGAAATGCAAGAAGATGATACTATAACTGAACAAACTGAATTCACAGTTTCTTATGAATACCGCGGACAAACAGTCATTGTTACTGGCTGCCCGCAGGCAAATCCAGATTTAGAAAACGGCCAAAGTTACTTTGATGGTCGTTGTCCAGTTAGTTTGAAAGCTAATATTCCTTACACTATAACTGCGCGTTCAGAAGGTTACTTTGACAAAGTTCAACACGTTATTCCAGACGTTGGAATAATGAACGAGCCAGTTATAGTTGAAATGTCGTCAACTTCCAACAGCCAAGTCATTCCAGATGGAACGTTCAAAGTTTATATGCGAGACGGAACTACTGAAGTACCAATAAACCCGCCAGACGCAACTGACTTAACTGTTCTAAAAGCAGGTGAAATTTACCGCGCTGTTTTCACAATTGTAAACGTTCATCCCGACGCAATTGCAGCTGGGGTTTACCTTCGTATGGGAAGTGATTCATCCGGTTTATCAAACGACAACGCGTTTATTTTCAAAGGCTTTCCATTGAACGAACGCGATTCAATAAACTACATGGATCCAAGCGAACTTAATCCAGTTATGCTAAAAGGAGGCAATTCATATTCGTCAACAAGCTGCGGCGGTGAAGTGGCGGCAAATGAAGTTGGAGTTTTCAAATGGATAAACGCCGAGAAAAACGTCACTGAATCTGGAACTTCATTTAAAATGATTATACCCTTTATGGTAACTAAATCAACGTCGCCAAATCGTTTAAATCTCTCTTACCGCGGTTACAACATTTTAGCAAACGACACGTACCTTCGTTCTCCAACTGACGCTACGCTAGGGCAACTGCGCCAAACGCGCAGCGCTGGTGAATGCGGTGCAGCTGTAAACATTTCTACTTTTAAAGTTATACCTCTTGAAAACACTTTAGTGCAATGCAGTCAACAAGCTTGTCTCAAACTTAGCTTTGAACAAGAAAGTCGCACTAGCCCGGGGCCAGAAGGGTTTATTGTAAAGCCAGCGATTTTGTCCAACGAAAACACTGGCGAGATTCCAATAGAGTTTGTGCTAAATTATAAAATTATTGACTTTAATCCTGATCTTGACAATGGAAGACAGTTGACTTTCCAAACTGATAAAACGTTCATTCAAATAATGAGAACTGAAGACCAAGAAGGTCCATATCTTGACTTTGGTGGAATTGAACGCTTTAGAGATTCTCAACTAACCGCGTACAATGTTAAAAATACTGAAAATAAATATTCAATGACTTCAAAGACAAACTACGAAGTTAGCGGAAAGGTACGAACAAGGCCAACAAAGTTAGCAGATCCAGAGTATCCAATTGCACTAAGTTACGGCGGCGAACAAATGGAAACCACAGTAAACTTAGTTGGCTTACCCCAAACTGAAGTATCACTAGCTCCACTGCCAAGCCACTACATTTTATCATATATACCAGAACATACAGCCGCAGCAAAGCCTGTTCTTGAACTATCACTACGAAATGGAGCTACAACGACTCCAGTTGAAGCAATTGACTTTTACGCTGATTCCTTCTTGCCAGCAGATGCACTGTTGTTACAGTTTAACTTCACTAAAGCGCCAAGCCAAGAGCGAAGTTACCGTTTGATTGATCCGACTGGTTGTTTTGAAGTAGTTGAAGATCCAAAGACTGTATTGCAATTGCCAGAAGAGTACACGCCTTACGCGGATAACTTAATGTTGTTAAAGTACGACGCTTCAAAGCAAGGCAAATGTTCACTATTTGCAAAGAACCCAAACGCAGTTAAAACAAAAGACGAAGCTGCATCGCTAGTTATAATGTCGTATGGTACTGATACCCAAATTGAAATCCCGCTAAACGTAAAGTTTTACCTTGCGCCGGGCAATGTTCAGCAAGTAGCTAACAACGTAGATGGCGTTGCTTTATATAGTTTTAATTCACCTTACCGTGCAGTTGTCGCGCAAGAAAAAGTTTGGACTGAACCTGGCATTGACAAACTTAACCTCGTGCCAACTTACATTCACGCGATTATAAACAATCGCCAGTATTCAGGCGAGAGTAACTCGCGAGTAGCGATTTTCCAAGGCAGTAGCGAAGAAACTGAAAATTACTACCAGTTAAATGACAATCCAATAATCTTGTCAGCGCAAACAGTCAAGCCAATTGTAACGCACGAATCGCTACCAACAGATTTGTACGGTGTGCCAACTAACGTTGAAATGGATTCACAGCTTAAAGTTTACAAACCAGATTCTTCAGTACCTGTTCCTGTTAAAGATGGTGACACTAAAATTGTCGTTGTAGACAACCAGCCTGACTCTATGGTATGGACAAAAGCACAAGTTTTAAACGTGTTAAATAACACAGTGTTCCGCCGTCGCCAGCAGTGTACGCCTACACAGCCGTGTCCATTTGCAATGTTTCCATACAATGCTTTTGTTGACATTAAAACAAAGCCAGTTGTGTTCCACTTAGGTGGAGATTTATGGACTGGTAAAACTGG
>JAZDHP010000029.1:0-57809 GCA_043805855.1 Microcaldota archaeon | reverse complement strand
GCTAGAATTGATACAAAACTTCGCCATTACTTCACTTACAACAAACGCAACTTACCTCGCGATTGCAGGAATTTATCCGTTCATCTTTTCCATTTTGATAACAGCAGCAGTGCTCGCACTTGTGGGAAGTAGTTTAATGTACGCTCTGAAAATGTACGAAAAGAAAATCAACCCAAAACCAAACATGCCGCTATTGGCGTTGGTGCTTGTACTTTCCGCAGCATTTATCTTGTGGTTCAACTCCGTTACGCCAATAAGCGCAGTGCAATTAATTGTTTTCCTTGTTCTAACTGCAACGAGCGCGTTTTCAATTTCAATGAAAAAACAAATAACGCACGAAGTGATTATTCAAAATATTCCAATTGCAAAAATTGAAGACGAAGATGTACTTGCGACGGAAGTTATCGACGAAAAACTCCTAACAAAGTATAAAATTGAACGCGTGTTGACAAAGGAAAACGTCGCGAAGTTGAAAAAGTTGCAACGCGAAAAGGGAATTAAACTATTTCCAGTTTACAAAAACCTACCTCGCTTCGTGCCATACGTTTTCCTAGCGCTCGCAATCTGCCTTTTAGTAATCAGCCCGATTGCGTTTATTTTATTTGCGTAGAAAAATGACTTATTAAATAATTGAAACTGCGAAATTCGTATTTTGTTTTTCAATTTTTACCTTACGTTGCAAGAATTTCGCAATTGTTTCCACATTTGTTTTAAAGTGTTCAGTAATTTCTGGCGTTGTGAATGTAGTTTCTCCCTTTGCCAACGCGGCGTAAAGAAGAAGTTGATCAGCGAGGCGTTCATCCGCGCTGGCGCCGCTGTTGTGAAACTCTAAAGCTTTCGCCGCTGCTTCTTTTCCAACTTTTTCAGCTGGTTTTCCAATTGCACCAAGCGAAGAAAACCCAGCACAGCAAGAACTGTAATTCAAGTTCACAAAAACACAACAGCCAGGGCAACTTGCGGGAAATTCTTTTGCTTTTACAGTTGGAAAAAATTGCTTTAACTCACTCGCTGCTGCGCTTGCCAATCTTTCACCAACGTGAGTGGGAAGTTTTGAGAATAACGACGAGACAAACACTTTCGGCGCCATATCGCTGCGTTTTATTTCAATTCCATTTAACTTCGATGGCTTTACAATTAGTTTTGCTTTTCCGCCGCCAACTGGAAACCAACCAACACGCTGTACGCTAAACTCTGTATCGGCGTCCATTTTAGAAATAGTTGAAAGGAAAACTTGTGCAAAATAATCCGCCGGCGGGCTAAAGGAAACGTGCGTTCCACCCGTAAACTCAACTTCGCTTTCTTTTTTTCCAAAAAGAAGAACTGGCAAAACGCATTGCGCGAGTAACGTTATTGCCCCTGCTGTGCCGATGTCAAAATTGTATTTTCCACTGGCAATTGCACTGGGCTTAAATTCAAGTTCAGTTGCGCCGATTTTGTTCCCGTTTACTTCAGCGTTGCAAATTTGTTTCAACGCGTTGACGCAAGTTAAATGCTGTGGCTGTAAACCTGGCTTTGGTCGTGTGGAGCGAATGGCAACGACGCGAATTGGTTTTTGTAAAATGCAAGACAACGTTAGCGCGGTTCGTAGTACTTGCCCGCCGCCGTCTCCGCCGTTAATTTCAATCATCTAAATAATCACGTTAAGTAAAATACCAGGAAGCCAATTGCGAGCGAAATTAGCAATGGCGCGAATACTTTGACTGGTTCCTTCCATTTTAATTTACTTGCAACAAGGAACGTTTTAACAATCATACTTCCAGACAAACCAATGATCATTGACAGTGCCGCTTGTTTTACGGTTATTGTGCCTTGTGAGAATAGCGCAACTGCAGCTGCAAACACTGCAGAAGAGCTAGCTAACCCGCCAAGAAAAGACGAAACAAGTAACCCCGTTTCGCCGAAGTAAGCAGTTAAGAAATCTGAAAGTAGTTTTACGAGAAAGAATAAAATGGCAAATTCAGCGACGAACGCAAGGGACAATGGTTTGGAAAATACAACCCCGCGCAAGTCAGCTTCGCGGCTGTAAACCCACGTTAACAATAGTAACACAATTGACACCGCGGTTACGGCTAGCCCCGCTGAAAAGAACAGCACTGGACTTACAAATAATAGAAAAATCACATCCGCAACGTATGCGCCTGCGCTGCTGGCTACTAACGCTAGACGCACAGCTGAAGGTTGTTTAGCAACGTAGTGCAAGAAAAGGTAAATTACTCCAAGTGAAGATACTGCCCCGCCGAAAAACGCGGCGAGCAACGCTCCTTTCTCATGCAGGTATTTCGTTAGGAGATGCGCAACGAATGACAGCAGCGAACCAATTACAACTATTTTCCACGCGAGTTGCAAATCAATTGAATATCCCATGAACACTTGCAGCTGCATTGGAATAAGCGGCTGAATTACAAACGCGATAATTGCAAAAACCAAGCCGTCAACAATTTCAGTCATCGTAATTGTTTTAACCGCGCTGTGCAGCTTTTGCCTTTCAACTAAAAGCAACGCAATTGCAATTGCACTTGTAACTGCCTCTACAACTAAATTAAGCCCAACTAAAACACCCAAGAGAAACGTTAATGGAACTGCCACTGTTGTCGTCAATCCAGTCATTGTTTTTACGTGAACCCCGTGTAGCGCGCGGAAGTAATAGTACAACAACGAGAGCAAGAGAACGCCTACGAATCCAATTCCAACAACAAGTCCAAGTGAATTTCCAATGAACTTCGAGCCAATAAGCGTAACAACAAAACCAAAAAATGAAACAAGTGCAAACGAACGCAACCCAAGCGTAGCTGAACCACTGCGCTCACGCTCTAGCCCAATCAACGCCCCCAACGCTAACGCAAGGAGGGTAGAAGAAATAAAAGAAAAATCCATGTTTAAAACAAAACAACCAGAGTATAAGTTAATTATGTGAAAGCGCTAGCACCATTCAAACGCGTTTCTTTGCAGCGCCGAGCATCGATGCTTTTATGCGCTTAACTTTTTCGCCAATGTTACCAGCTTCAAAAGCAGTTCCAATTTGAATACCATGCGCTCCTGCGGCAATTATGTCAGCCGCTTGGTCGCCGTTCTTTATCCCGCCGCCGTAAGTGTAGAAAACGTCGTCGCCACATGCTTTTGCAATGCTGGCAATTACTTCAATTGGAGCAGGTTCAGCTGCGCCGCTACCTGAATCACTAATTACAACGTGTGCGCCCATGTACTTACTTGCCAATGCACAAGCGTAAGCTAAATCAGGCCGATCTCGCGGAACTAAGTTAGCGTTGCCAATCCAACCAACTGCGCGGCCTGGCTCTAGTACAAGGTAACTTGTTGGAATTGCTTCGATTTTCATTTTTTGTACAACTGGCGCAGATTGAATTTGTGCTGTTGAAAGCCAGTAAACATCACGAGAGTTTAGCATGTACATGAAATACACTGCGTCGGCGTACTGCGTTAAGCCGGAAATGTTGCCTGGAAATAGAACAACTGGAACGTCAACAGCTTCTTTTATCTTTTGAACCGTTTCGTCGAGTATACTACCTTGTGCGCCTATACTGCCGCCAACTAGAATTGCGTCCGCCCCTGCCTCGTATGCTTGCTTTGCTACTTTGGCGGCGTTGTCCAAGAAACACTTATCCGGATCTATCAAGGTAAAAAGCATCGCACCTTGCGAGTGTACTTTTTCCCAGTAATATTTTTCAGTCTTTCCAATAGCACACATAAAAAAACACCTATTGAAACACATAGGAAATAATTGTTTTAAAAACCCCCCTATTCCACTGTAACGCACAGGATTTAAAAACTACAAATCCCAATTTACTACTATGGCCAAAGTTAACTTTAAAACTAAAAACAAAAATAAAATTTCAAAACAGCAACACAATAAACTATTCGTCGCAGCGATAATTGCACTTATTGCAATTGGAATTCTATACTTCGGCGCGTCACCAACTGGATACTATACTTTCAAGCAAACATTCTCTTCAGTCGACGCACAAACTGCCTTGGTCACTTCCAGCATGGATAAATGGCTTCCAACTAATTACGCAAAAACCGGATTAAGCGATACTTTAGAAATTTCAATTGAAACTAAAACAATAAACAACAAACAGCTAACTGTAGCGACTTTTAAAACAAGCAATACAAATATCAAGGCGGGTACACGAACGGCCAAAGAACATTACTTAGTATTAGACGGATCAGACAACGTCCTTATTGGTAAAATAACCCAAGCAGATGACCCCCGACAAGAGCGTATAACTGATTTGCGCACCTCTCAATCAACCACTAGTACAATCTTGTTTACGAACATTCAAAACTCCGTGTTTGCAATTACTAATAAAGACGTAATTTTACAAACCAGTCAGCCAATAAGTATAAGAATTAGTGGCAAGCGAGTTGCCTCTGGCTCATCAAGCACTGGAAACGCTCAAATTCAAATTTTAGACGATACAACAAACCCAAAGGGGCTATGGATAATTACATTAGGGAAAAAGAGTGGAACAAGAGAAACGTGGCTTATAACTAAAACAGAGTATAAACTTTACTTTGCGGACAACAACGAATTTCAAACTTCAACAACCCCGGGCGACGCCACGCAGTTAAACCCAACTTTACCAACTTTCCCAATGTTACCAATTGTTGGTTTTACATCACAACCCGGAACTAAACTAACAAGTAAAACAACTAGCAAAGTTACTCTTTCAATAAAAAACCTCGCTACAAATTACCAAGTAAAATGCGACAACAGTAATTCAAAAGACGTTACTTTAATTTATCCCAGCACTACCCCTGAAGTAGCTTGGAAGACCAAAGTTCAAAAACTTGCAAAGTGCGAAGGAAATATTTTGAAAACGTACGAGTGCGTTGAAAACCTAGCAATAAAGGAAAAAGAACAACTCTGTACAACCGGCTGTGATGCAACTGCAAAGAAATGCAAGGATAACTCCGCAATGCAACCGGCAAACGCAGCTGGAAGCGCAGCTGTAGGTGAACAACCCAAACTTTTAATAACAAAAACTCACCCTACAAGCTTACAAATCGCATTAAGTGATAGAAGTCTTTTCAATAGCCCGAACATTGATGTTTTAGAATTGGCAGCAAGCAACGGCGCAACAATAATAACACCAAACGGAGAGACGAATATAATAAAAATAATAGTTTACGCTGCAGATAACGTCAACTTCCCATTAGTGGGGCAAGTTCTAGACGCAAATAACCGGCATGTTGCGAATTTAACTGAAAAAATTTATCCGAGTGGTACAACTAATTACAATGACGCGCTAGACTCAAACTCACTAGGAGCAAATAAAGAAATTCAATTAAAAGTTCAAGACAAAACAACCCCCATTTACATAAACGGGTATGAATATGGAGAAACAAAGAAATACGCGGTTTTAACTCAAATTTTAGATGAATACAACCAACAAACTGGCGCCGGCACTGCATGGGCATTTGACTTTGATGCAAGCGGCAATACATTTAAAGAAAAAACTTATGTTTACACATATACAAAACAAAACGGGCCACATTTAGCAACAAATCAAAGTGAATTAAGCGAATATTACCCGCAAGAAATTACTGAAAATCGAGCAACTGCTAACAAAATAATAACCTATACTAAAAATAACCCTTCACAAGTTTCGCTTAACTTTAAAACAAGCGCAGCGGCACAGGGAAACGCAGCCGGACAAAATAGTCAAGCCGGAAGTGCAAACTATAAGTTAACAATTAAAAAAATATACCAGCAGACTTTTAGTTCAATTAACATGGGCAATCAGGGACCAAATTATGTAAATGTAAACCTCGCAGTTGTGATGTTTAGTTTAAACAAAGGAAGCATTCGCCTTGGAACAAATATCGACAAGCAGGAAGTTTATCTAGTTACAAACGCGCCAAATGACAAACAAGAGTTGGTGGGCCGGCTATTATACCTTAATGGAAACGGTTACGACTATTTCAACTTACGCAGCAGCAACACAGCGTACGGCAATTTACAAAACACTAACACGTTTAAGACTAGCCCAACAAGCCTAAAGATTTCTTTAAAAATCGGAGATAAACTAATTCCAGTTGCAATTACGGGAGTTAGACCAGGCGAACAAGGAGACGCAGCTACAATTCAAATTTTCAATTCCTATGACACTACAACTGAAAAAGGAATGAATTGGAAATTGGCATTTGGAAAAGCTTCACAAACTGAAAGCGAATACAGTGCGCATACTAAATATATTCAGGCAAATGGGGCGCATTACATTTCAGGCAATACCCGGCCAGCAGGAGTAGTTGAAACTGTAATAAGTGGAACTTCTACTGCTGACAACGGAGTTGAATTCAAAAAAGAAGGCTCTCAAAAACCATACACATACACTTTAAATAAACTTGAAAACATCGTTTTGCCATTTGCAATGGCTAGCGCAAGCGGCGGAAATACTGGCGGCCAAGCTGGAAACAACCCGGCAGGGCAAAATAACCAACCTGTAGGTGGAAACGCAGCAGCTCAAGCCGCTAGCAATACTTTAATTGTAAATAATAATCCAACTCGCGTTCAGCTCAGTAACAACTATAAACTAGACGCTAGTTTCACTAAAGGCGTTGGAAAGTTTCATGAAAGCAACGGAGTAACCGACGCTTCGCTAAATGTAATCGAAATTAAAGCAGGGCAAATTACCTTCGGCGGAAGCGATTGCGGCGACACAATTTACCTTGTAACTGTAAGCGATGAAGCAAATGGAAAACCATATACTGGTAGCGTATTGTGCTACGATTTCCAGATTAACAACTGGACAGCAACAGCGTTGAGAAAACCAGCAAATACAAACGACGCTTACACGAATGTAAAAGCAGATTATACAATTGACGAAGCTACGCAAATTCAAATTAGGAAAAGCGAAGGCTACGTTACTATGTCAGTAGCTTTAATTGGAACTTCAACTGAATTTCAAATTGCAGACGCAACAAACGCTTTGCCCCAAGACAATTATGCAAAAGCGCGGTTTGGATACTGGAAACTACAAATCGCCAGCAATAGTAAAACCGTGAAATACAAAATTTACGACAGTAGCGCCTTGTACTTTGAACATCTATTGCAAGTTAATCCAGAAATTGGAACCAACATTTTAAATATGCCAATCTCAAGCGACAAAATAGATGGGTTCAGATCGCCAACTGGCTTCAAAGTTACAACCAATACAAATGGTTTACACTTGATTGAAACTCAAGAACAAGATGGATTCAACTTCGCTTGCACGCTATATGAAAATGGAAAAGGAATAACCATGGCATATCCAAGCGTACAACCAACAATAACCCGCTCATTGAGAAACGTGTGCAATGAACAAGACCAAGTAACTCGAATTTGGGAATATTCATGCAACGAAGCGGGCTACGGAGAAGCAACTACTTACAGCTGTACCGGCCAATGCAATGTAGATAAAACAGAGTGCACTGGAGACAAAACACAAACAGGAACAGGAATTTCAGACACGCCGCTTGGCTTTAGCGACCAACAAATAAGCGAAATGCCACAATGTTTTGACTCTGACGGAGGAAGAACCGCAAATATAGCTGGCTATGTTTTAGTAAGAGGAAACGCACAACGCGATTCGTGCATTGAAGGCGACAACAGCAAGATAACTGAATACTATTGCACTAGGCCAAGAGCAGGAGTAAGAGAGGTAAAAAGTAGAATATTATCCTGCCCGGCACAAAAACAGTGCAAGACACTTTTAGACAGTGTCGGTGTGTTCGGCGCATACTGCGGCTAAAGGATAATTAACTTTAGCTCTTCTTTTCTTTTTTACTATGCCTACTTCCACAATTGCAACTCCAGAACAAGTAAAGGAAAAGCAAGCGCAGTTTCACTATTTGCTAACACAAGAAGCTAGCCAACGGATAATCGCAAGGGAAAATGGCGCAGTTATAGAAAAGCCCGCAAAGCCCTTAACTTCGTTGGAAAACTTAAAGCAAGGCGACCGGGTTACAAACTATTTCAAAATCCACTATTTCAACGAGTTGAAAAAATTCACTTTCAACGAACGACAAGGTGAGCTCCTTGTGCTAAACTTAGCTAGTCAAAACAAAAACGCGGCGCTAACGTTGTGGAATTACGACGGGAGAAAAATCCTGGAAAGCAACTTGCAAGTAAACGACGCCGTACTGTTAAAAGATGCGATGGTGAAAAACGTTAACCCACTTGAACTAAACGCGGATTTACTTACCGCAATTGAACCAGTAACAACGCCTACTGTAGAAAACCTTGCCGACATTTCAAAAATTCCAAATCGCGAGGTAAACCAAACTCCACTAGCGCAACTAGCGATTGACGCAAAGGTAGGCGAAAAGATAATCTCAACAACTGCCATGATTGTAAACTTAGGCGAGTTGAAAACATTCCAAAAAGAAAAGGGAACAGGTAAATTACGCCGATTAGCACTTGCAGATGGCAGCAAAAAGATAAACTTAGTTTGCTGGGGTGAATTTGCAGAACTTGCCAGCAACTTCAATCGAACTGATGAATTAAAAATGACAGACGTCAAAGTAAAGGCGAACACTTACGGCGACATGGAATTGCACACCAGCCGCACAACCCGTTTTACAAAAATCACCGGCAAAGCGCAAATTGTCGAAGTGGAAAAGCCAATTGCGCAATTAAAAGAAAACGAAACAATAGCTATAAACGGGAGAATTGAAGAGTTGAAACTATGCCGCTTTGCACTCCAGTGCGAAAAGTGCTTTGCAATTTCAAAAACCCAAACGTGCAACTGCGGGGGAAACGCGCTGGAAACTTTAATTTGCGACGCCGTAATAAGCGACGCTAGTGGAAAAATACAGTGCACTTTCTACGACGGACGCGCGCTACAGTTATTAGAAATGAAGTCAATTGCACCGGACCTTTTGGAAACCTTATTCGAATTGAAAAAGCAACAACTACAAGGAAAGCCAGTTAAAATTCTCATAAGCACAAAGTTCAACAATTACCTCAACCAACTAAGCGCAACTGCAAAGCAAATTCTCACATAATTCCTTTTTACCGGCAACGACGTGTCGAGAATTGTTTTTATACTTGTTTTTAGCTATATACTCTTAGTGATAATTAAAAATGGAAGAAGTTACTCTTAATGTGCTTTACGGCGAATTGAAAGAAATGCACCGCGAGATTCACGCCTTACGCGACGCAATTATCCCAGACGAAGAAATTAGCGAAACTGAACGCAAAGAATTTAGCACAATTATTGCTGAAATGCAACAAGGCAAAGAAAAGAACTGGCGCGATATCAAAATAAAAAGATGAGCTTCTTTAGGACCCAAAACAGATACTTTAGAATTATCCTGAAACTATTGGACTTTCGTAATTAGTTGGAATCAAAACCTTGGCTGTTTTTTCACCTAGTTTAAAAGTAGCATATAAACCTTCATTGTTTTCAATTGCGTCTTGATTTATAGCGCAGTGAATCTTGTGCAACTCACTTTTCTTGATGTTGATTCCGAATAATTTACTAAGCACTTCACTAGCATTTAGTAGTTCGATTCCAGTTAGCTGATGATTTGCTGCTAAATCTACAATTAAATCGGGGCTAACTTCAAGCGACAAATAAGCTTTTTTTGAACTAATGTCAATAGTAAAGATATCTCCTTCTTCATCGTAATTAAAATTTGCCATTATCTCCACCTAACTTGCAATTCTTTACTTATGCGCATCATAGTTATAACGCGAATAGCTTTATTTAAAACCACTATATAGCAATGAAACTTATCGTCATCCTGCTTATAATAAACCCGAAACTTTCTTTCACCAGATATTCTAGTTTGCTGTTCCAACACTCCTTGCGGCTCTCTCGACAATAACTCTTCTTCACACACTTTAGAAGACATGACTCGTTTTTCAGCTCTTTCAAGCGCATGCCGAGTAAATTTAAACTGGCGCGGTTTCGCTCGGATTAACGCCACAAAATCACTAGCAGAAATTAACATTAATTCATAAATCCACTTTCAAGTTATTAACTTTCACCTTTCACCGGCAAAGGACCGCCAGCGACGGTCCTTTAACCTTCTGCAACCGCCTTGGCCAGAGGTCTAAAAGGCCTGCGGCCCCGAGCGGCCTTTTACCGGCAACGACGTGTCGGGAACTATTTATAAACCTAGAAACGTTGACTACTTCATCTAGTTTGGCTCCAGCCCGTGTGGTTCAAATGAGCACAAAGCTTCGCTTTGTGACTCAGACACAAACGCTCGCGTTTGTGCTGAAGGCCGCGGAGGGGCCTTTTACCGAAAATGCCCGTTCTCGTGGCTTCTGGTTTAAAGGTGATGGAAAAAATGGCAGGAAAAAAGAAGATAACAACTATCGAAGAGCTTCCTGGTGTGGGGGATACAAATGCCTCGAAGTTAAAAGAAGCAGGTTACGACTCTCTTGAAATTATAGCAGTCAGCAGAGCTTCGGAAATCGCAGAAGTTGCTGGAATCGGCGAAGGCACAGCCGCTAAGATAGTCATTGCAGCGCGCGACGCGTTGGAAATGGGCTACGAAACTGCAGACATTGTACTCGAGAGAAGGAAAAATATCCAGAAAATTACAACTGGGTCAAAAGAACTCGACACTCTCCTTGGCGGCGGCATTGAAACAATGAACATCACAGAGGGATTTGGAAGATTTGGCAGCGGTAAATGCATTGCGAAAGACACGGTTGTTTCGTACTTGAACGACGAGCACTTTCACCTTGAAACAATAGAAGAAACTTATAACAAATACGCGGCTAAGTTTGGTGAGGAAAAGTTTGAAGAAGGGTTCGTTGTAAAAGGAATTCCAGTTTATGTCAACAGCTTAACAAACAATGGACTTACAGTTGAAAAAACCAACACGATATACAAGGAAAAGGTTAGCGAAATAGCAGCAATAAAAACAAAGCGGGGAAGGGAATTGAAAGTAACCCTACCGCACCGCCTGCTCGTATTAACGCCGCAAGGAGTAACATGGAAACAAGCCGGGTTAGTTGAGGCAGGCGAGAGTATAGCTTATCCAAAAATAGTAAACCTACCTGAAACCAATGAAATGAATGAAGACGATGCATATTTTCTTGGTTTATTTACTGCAGAAGGAACTTCAAACCCACTTTCAATTGACACCGCGGATGAAGAAATGAAAAACTGGCTTGAAAATTATTTACAAAACAAATTTAGATATAAACCAACAATTGAAAAAAGGCCCGCCGCCGAAAAAAGGCAAGCCATATATCGAATTTTAATAAGGGAAAGCGCTAGCTCCCTACTTGGAAAACTCGCTACAAGCAAAGCTGGCGGCAAATTTGTACCTCTTGAAATTTTCACTTCAAGCGAAGCTGCTAAAAAAGCGTTTCTAGCCGGCTACATAGATGGAGACGGCTACTTGAGCAAAGCAGTTGAAATGACTACAAAAAGCAAAACACTAGCAGAAGGGTTATCTTACCTGTGTATGCTGCTCGGAATAACAACTACTTACAAAACAAAACAACACCCAAAATACGGGCGGTATCATCGCCTATACGTAACTGGATTTGACCGGGAAAAATTAAGAAATTTACCATACAAATTCAAGAAATATTCCCAGAAGTGCAACACATCCGCCCACGGTTACCCTATTACAATTCTCAAACTTATAAAAAACATTTACAAAAACAGTTTAGGCGGCAACAGGGGAAGAACGAGAAAAATCCACGGCAAACACTCAATCAAAGAAATAAACGAAACCCTATTCAGCACCTTCACCGGCAGCATTGAGAAAAAAATAACCGAAAAAACACTGGTAAATACTGTTCAATTCCTACAGCAAGGTGCTGTATATTTGCAAGAATTAATAAAAGAAACCGAAACAGCTGGAAGCGACAGGAAAAAACACAAGGCGCTGATTGCAAAACTACCCTTTGCCTTCAATTCTCTTTACTCTGAATTACAACTAACTAAGAAATGCATTGAAAATTATTCAACTCGCGGAATCAACCCCGAAAAAAGCAAAGCTGTTTTAGAGGCTATTAAAATAGAATTAGAAAAACGACTCGATGCGCTTCAAAATGGAGTGGAGCAACTCAAAATAGTAGCGTTGTTCAACTGGGACGACGTACAACAAAAACAAATAGTACCTTACAATGACTATGTATACGACTTCGTTGTGCCAAACGGGCACACATTCATAGGCGGAAACCTACCAACAATACTTCACAACAGCCAGCTTGCGTTCCAACTATGCGCAAATGTTCAACTACCAAAAGAACAAGGCGGGCTAGAAGCCGGCGCACTGTTCATTGACACTGAATCAACTTTCCGGCCAGAGAGAGTTGTACAAATGGCAAAAGCAAAGGGGCTAGACGAAGCAACGGTGTTGAAAAACATCGTAATTGCACGAGCGCATACAAGCGACCACCAGGTGCTACTTGTAGAAAAAGCAAATGACCTCATTAAAGAGAAGAACATTAAACTCGTTATTGTAGATTCGCTAATGTCTTGCTTTCGCAGCGAATACTTAGGCCGCGGGCAATTAGCCGAGCGACAGCAAAAGCTAAACAGACACATGCATGAATTGCAAAAACTAGCTGAACTTCACAACGTTGCGATTTACGTTACAAATCAAGTTATGGACAAGCCAGATATGATGTTCGGAGACCCGACAACTCCAGTTGGAGGAAACGTAGTTGCACACGCGTCAGGAGTAAGAATGTACCTGCGCCGCAGCAAAGAAAACCGTCGCATTGCCAAAATCGTCGACTCACCACACCTCGCAGAAGGAGAATGCATCTTCATCGTAAACGAAGACGGAGTAAGCGACGTCGAGTAAAAGAATAATCAACCACAAACCAAACAATTATAATTCTTATTATAACTAAGATTATAATTCAAATTATGATTGGTGGTTTGCAATGGAATATGTAATGATTGCGGTGAAAAAAGATACGAAGAAATGGCTTGATGAATTAAAAACCGAATACGAAGCACCAACATATGATGAGTTGGTACGCGAACTTGCCGGAAAAAGCATATTCAAAGGGTTATCAAAGCACCGCGGCATTCTCAAAGGATGTGCGCCGTTTGTGAGGGATAAACGTGACCGAGTATTTAGCTGACACGAGCGCCTTAATAGACTACCTTCAAGGAAAATTGCCTGAAGCAGTTATGACTCGCTTAGATGAGACTAGCGCAAGCATTTCCATATTGTCAGTTTACGAACTCAACAAATACTTTAGAAACACGGGAAAAATAAGCGAATGGTGGAAAATAATCTCTGACATTAAAAAATACAACATACTCGCACTAAACTTTGAAACTTGCGAATTAGCGGGCGAACTTTCTAACACAAAGAGCCTCTCGGCCATTGACTCACTCATTTATGCAACTGCATTAACGCACAATTACACTTTTCTTACTCGAGATAGTGACTTCGCCAAAATGAAAAAAGTTGAAATAATATGAAAAAACAAAAAGATCCCTTAGAAAATATTAGAAACGCCAACAAAGGAAAAGAAGCAGAAATCCGCAAAAATATCAAAAAGGCACTTAAAAGGAAAAAGTAATCTGTTGAGAAAAAACAAGAAAATTAAAAAAATAAAAAGAAAAAAATTAAAAGAAGTCGCAACTTGTTTTTATTCAGCTACAACTACTTTTGTGATTGTTGGTTTGCGCATTATTGTACCTGCACGTACGCCGACTAGGTATTCAGTTTTCTTCTGTTCGCACAAGTCAACTAATCTTTGCGTTACAATGCCGTCAAGCACAACTGCTTTGACGCCGTCAGTTTCAGTTAGCGCTTTCATTATTTCACGAATTGGAACTTCGGCAATTAATTCATTGTTACTTCCGAATAGTTTTGCCTTTAGTGAACCTTCAAGTTCCTTCAACGCAACCATCAATACTGGCGGTTTGTCGTTTCCACCAACATGAACTGGGGGATTAATTTGTTCAAAAGACTCTTCGCGCTGGCGAGGTAATCGACCTGTAATTGACTCTTTAACTTCACGAGGTCGTTCAACAAAAGCTGGGCGTTCAGAAAAACTTGGACGTTCCGAGCGATCTTGCCTCTCGACAAACGGAGGGCGCACAATTGGCGGCCGTTCAGCTCTTTCCACTCGTTCCATTTGCCTTTCACTGCGCACTGGGCGCGATTCAAAAGCACGATCGCTGCGCGGCGTAATTGGTTTTTCAAAGCGCACTTCGCGCTTTCCATTCACTTGTTCAGCTGGAACTCTCTTGCGTAGGCTTTGAATTATTTCTTTACGTGCAAGTTCTTCAACTTCTTTACCAGCTGGTGCGCGGGCAACGTAGTCAATTTCAGCAACTGCCATTAATTCCTTGAGAATAATGTCTCCGCCGCGATCTCCATCGAGGAAAACAGTTACTTCCTTTTCATTGCACAGCTTTGCAATTGTCTTGCCGACATTTGCGCCGCCAACAGCAACGACGTTTTTAATTCCGTTTTTCAATAGGTTAATAACATCAGCTCGTCCCTCGACAACAACAAGTTCGTCAAACGCACTTAAACCAGGACCGCATGAAAGTTTATCCTCGCCATAAGTTGAAACTTCAGCAATTTTCAATTCATCGCGCACAAGTTCAGTAAGTTGTTTACTTTCAGGCAATTCTTCAAGCACTAAACTTTTTAGTAAATTGCGAGCGCGGTCAAGAAGCTGTTTACGTTTTACGCTTCGCGAATCTTCAATCTTTTCAACTGTAATTCTAGCTTCACACGGGCCAACGCGGTCAACAATTTCTAAACTAGCCGCAAGTATACTTGTTTCAACCATATCTAAGCTAGAAGGCACATAAATTTGGCCGAAAGTTTTCCCGCCTTTTATCTGCGTTTCCACTTCAATGCGCCCTAAGCGGCCGCTCTTTTGCAACTCACGGAAATCTAAATCATCTCCAAGCAAGCCTTCAGTTTGCCCGAACAGCGCGCCAACTATATCTGGCTTTTCAATTATTCCGTCGACTTCAAAGTTGGCCTTCACCATGTATTTCACTGTGTCAATGTAAGTTTTTCCCATTTAATTTTTTCACCTTATATTTTTTCTGTTTATTTTTGTTTGTTTTCTATTTTTTCTGTTTATTTTCTATTTTCGCGATTTTCATCGTTTTTTATCTTTTGTTTTTGCTTTTTTCTATCTACGTTTTTCCTCAATTTCTGTTTTGAGTTTGTCAAACTTGGAATCGCTTTCCTCGAAGAACCTTATCCCGAGCAAACCCCGAAACTTGTTCCGCACAGCAACGTCAGGCACAACTCCTTCATTTTCAAGGAGTTCAGCCAAACGCTTACAGCGTTCAATGCCGGTTTCGTCAAAGTCAAACAAAATAACTGGTTTTTTTTCAGTGTTGACAATTTTTGCGACGAGCATTTCTGATCGCCCAACAGCCGCAATTATTTCAGTTGTTAAACCAAGGTTGCGCAACGCAACTAGGTCGCGCTTGCCCTCGACAACGAGGACAAAATTTCCGTCATTCAGCTGGTTGATCAGTTTTTCGATTTTGCCAAGTTTTTCTAAAACATCCATATTATTGACGGCTTTTGCGCCGCCTCCGTTTTTAATTTTTCGAGCCACATGTAACCGCTGTTGGCGTTTCTCTCATTGAATCAAGAACGTCATCCACGGCTACTGCGGTTGCTCGACAAAACATTTACCCGCTTTTTCTCCTTAGATAATTAGTTAATACACTTTGAGCTTGGCAGTTGGTTTTTGCTCGTTTATCGCATCGTAAAGCGACGGAGCAATGGAAATCAAATCTTTTTGTGAAACTATGCCGACAAGTTTACCGTTGTCTGTAACTACAAGGCGCTTTATGCCTTTCTCTCCCATGAGCCTCGCGGCTTGAGAGATGTCCTCTTGCTTCGAAATTGTGATAAGCGTTTTTGTGCATACTTCTTTCACAGTCAAATTAACTTTGTTATTCGCCAGAGCCTTGACAACAAGATCGCGCTCAGTCAAAATACCGTAAATGCCTTTCTGGTTTGTTACCAAAATACTCCCAACACCCGTTTCTGCCATTTTCCTAGCAGCTAAAACAACAGATGAAGATTCAGGCACGGTGACGAGCGACGTCTTCATGCAGTCTCCAACTTTAACACCGGTTTCCATATTTTTAACCTGATGCCAAGCGCACAAGTGAAAAAACTAATTTTCTCAAAATGCACGCTGTAAATATTCTTAACTACTATAAGGTAACAAGTTCTATTTATAGCTAGAGTTAAGTAAAAATAATAACGACAAAAGGCGAGTAGCAAAATGGCCGCAAGGAAAGCACTAAACCCAACAAGAGCAACAAGCAAGAGAAAAGCACTCTTAGCCGCTGCTGCCGCGGTTGTTGCCGGCACAGGAGCGTACTACGCGCTCCGCTCGCCTCCAAAAACAATTCCCTTAAGGCCAACTACTCAAATTGTTGAAAAAGTTTCAGCTGCACCACAGCCGCCAAAACCAAACGGCCTAACGCAGGCAAAGCCATCTGAATTAACTTGGGCTGAGGCAATTAAGAAAATAGAGGCAGATGCAAAGCAGCGAGTGCAAGAAAAAGCTGCGGATTCGCCACCACCAGCGCCTAATCCTTTTTCTCGACTAACCGCCGGGGAATTCGCATATAGATTAGCACAACACGAAGCGGAGACACTACAAACTCACACGCTCGGCGACGACGCGTTATCTTTAATTCAAAGCCTTCCAATCCTCCGCCCCGACATATATAACCGCATTGACTATGCATTCAACCGCGATCTCAAGTTATATTTTCAAGGAAAATTTAACGAATCGAGAATTCCAGTAGCGCGGGCTTCGCTAGAGGAATTAGTAAACGAAATAGGCACTAAATTTAAGGGACTAAGCGAAAGAGATAGACAACAAAAAATTCATGAAGAAGTAATGGCTGAGTTTTTGAGAGCTAAAGGAGAATACTATCGAACGGCACTAGAGCGAGAAAGGTACAGTGGATATTACGATAGCGGCAAACAAACATTTGTAGTGCGCCCCTTTAATCCAAACAAAAGAGATCCGCCGCGCAAAACCACACAAGATAGCTACCTAGAAATGGACCAAGTTTGGCAGCGAAAGCAGTCAGCGCTTCAAAGACAGCGAAAAGCTGAGCTATAAACGGGAAACAACATGCCATCTAAAATTAAGAGGCCAACAAACTGGAAGAGAATTGCATTACTAACCGCAGCAGCAGGAGCACTAGTTGGAACTGTTGCATTGAGAGACAAACCAGTAGAAACCCCCTCAAAACCAACGAGGCCGCCAATAAGGACAGTAATGGAAAACCTGGAAAAGTTAAAGCCGCCCTCAGGATTAACGTGGGCTGAAGCGATTAGGAGAATAGAACAAGACGCTAGGCAACGATCAAAACAACCAGCAACGTCAACTGTGCAATCTTACAAACCCACTTACGTGTCAGAACAAGATGTTTTGGACAAATTCGCGCAACATGAAGCGCTATATTCGCTCCGTTCATACGACGGCGCCGGCTATATTCGACGTACGCTTCCTGTTTTACATCCACAAGTATACAACGAAATAAACGCGGATTTTGAACGTCTCCTCCTTCGCTATGTTAGGGGCGGAATGCCCTCTGAATTTGAAGGCGCTGACGAGCTTAGATCGCATTATGAAAAGAAAGGTACCAATGAACTTAGCTTAAGTTTTGAAGATCAATTTAAAGACGTTCAACGCAGAGCCGCTATGTACCCAGATCGCGAAGGAAGTAACGCGACATTTTTAGCTGAAATGAATGCGGTTCTAGGCGATTTGAAAAGTCACTATTTTAATCGCGAGTTACCGAAGAGAGGCTACTCCCTAGTTCCAAGCGGTTCGTATAACAACGCCGCTGAACTATATCGCAACAGTAAACTAATTTCCCGTGCGACAACAAAAGACATTGATCGTCACTGGCAAAATCAACGCCGCCCCCCAATGCGCTAATTAACTTCCCCACTCAAGCCAAGTAGTAAAGTATATAAAGTGGTTTTTACCTACTTTTGACATGGAAACTACTAGAAAGATTGAAGTTGAAGACGTGCTAGTGTTGAAGGAATTGCAGAAGCACCTATTACAATTGGGAGTGAAAACCTCTCAAAAAACCCTACTTACAGATATTCTTGAATTTATTTCGCGGAAAGAAATGGATTTTCTTAATTATGTAAAGAAAAAAGAACAAACTGAAGATTCGCTTGACATATTGCTTAGAACAACGTATACTGGCAAGGAAAGAACAAACGCCGCACTGGAGCATGACTTAATTATATGATTGATAGCAGTTGCTGGATAGCTTACTTATATAACCGAGATGAAAAACACGAATCAGCTTTGCAACTATTGCCTATTTTTTTAAAGAACAAGCGACACATGACTGACTATGCAATTATAGAAGTAGCTAATTTTTTACTGCGAAAAAGCGGAGCACACGCATCGAGAGAAGCATTTGAACTCCTAACAAGTTCACAAAAACAAGAAGTCATTTACAACGATAAACTATCATTCAATGCTACAAAAGAAATTCACTCAAAAAGCCCAGAGTTAAGTTTCACCGACGCAAACATGATACTTCACATGCAGCGCCTTGGTTTAAAAGAAATTTTGTCATTCGACGCGGGTTTTGACAAAGTAAGTGGAATAAAGCGGATCAAATAGCCAACAAGCATACAAGATAATTAATCTCACTACCTTAGTTCATCAATATGGGCAAAGGCGCGTACATTAAAGGTGCAAGGGCAGAGCGGCAGTTAAAACAGCTACTACGGGAGCGTGGCTTTTGGGTTGTACGCTCGAGCAAAAGCGGTGTTGATGGCCTAGCGCCTGATCTAGTGGCGTTGAGCATGAACCGCAAATTTGCACTAGAGTGCAAAGCATGGAAGGCCAACTTACACTTCGAAAAGCCAAAAATGCAAATAATGCGCGAATTTGAAAACACAACCGGAATTCCCTTTTACATCGCGTGGAAGCCACCGCGAGAAGACTGGCGATTCTTTCCACTGAGTTTCTTAAAGGAAACGAAACACGGTTACACTATAGCCAAGAGCGACTTAGCAATTGGCTTAAAGTTAGAGGATTTAACTGGCGAAAAGCTAACTGGCAAAGAACACAAACTAACACAAGAATCAGCGCAAACTGACTTGTCACCAACCATTAGTGAAAACAGTGACGTAAATTCGCAATCATAAAAAATCATACCGCAAAAAGCGCAATGGAAATCTCTCATTCTACGAGCTAAAACCACTAAAAAATATCAATACGTTACTTGACGACACATTCACTAACTATTTGTTACTACCGGTAAGTTTATAAATTAGTTTCTGCATATTAATTGCAAGCAGAAACAAGGAGTTTTTGAGATATGAGTTTATTACCCTCTGAAATGGCAAAGTTGAAAATTACCGCATCGAATACCGCGGCTAAAAAAGAAGAGGACCCGGTCGTAGTCATGCCTACTTTTGTCCCAGCTCAGATGGACAAGAACTCTTCAATGCTTAACGTAACAACTCGTCAGAATTTCATTAATGGCGGAATTAGTACCTGGATGACTTGGCATGCTTCGAGAGTTTTTGGCATTTTGTGCGCAGTTGCTGCGCTTTTCTTGCTTAGTGTTAATTTGTGGCTCGCTGCTGGTGCAGCGGTTCTTGCCGGCCACTTTTATTCAGAACACGTCAAAGTTTCAAAATATATAGAAAGAAACCTTACAAAGAGAAAGATTTTGTACACAAGGTAAAAGAAAGGAAAGGAAAAACAAAAAACGGTAAACAAAAGATCAAAGGTTATAAAAAATGACTTTAACAGGCGCACAAACAACGGCAAAGACGCTAGTCGAACAGCTGAAAGCAGACTTGAAGGCAGAGCCATTTAAAGAGCCAAAAACAAAGAAGGATGACTTTTACACTGGTGTGCTTTCCCGCGGCACTGATAACGTCTTGGGCCAATGTACTCGTAAAGTTTACCTAAATGAATTTATTGACTTTTGGAAGGACGACTACCGTGCAAAGATAAAGTGCGCTTGTTTCCTTGGCGTTGCAATTTTTACATTCAACGTCTTTGCTCCCTTTTCATTATTTTGTGTTGCACTTGCTGCAAAGTACTGGGACCACGCAATGTGGTGCCGTAACATCGCTCGCTTTAACGGAAACTTCCGTACCGCAATAATTGGTGAATAAAAATGACAACTGATGCACTACATAGTTCGAAGACGTCGTACGATGCAGTTGGACTGGGAACTAGCGAACGCCTTGAAAACATTGCTAAGGGAATGTCTTCGTCATTTTGCAGCGACGAAACATCGTTGAAATTGCAAACCTGGGCAAGCAAATTTGCAGTGTTAATGGAGTATTACAAACTAGCACACATATTGCGTTACAAAAACATTACCTTCGAAGAAGACATGGAAAAGCACATGTTTCTCGTCGACGACAAAATAATCAACGCTTTGCTCTTCCTGGGAACTGCATTGGCGGTAATCTCAAACACTTGGCTTGCGCTGCCCCTTGGAATTATTTGGGTAATTTACTTCGCAAGCGACAAGTTCATCAAGACAATAGAAAAGTTGTAAGGTGGAATCAAATGAAATTCAAAACAATCAACGAAATAAAAGCGGCTCTTGCAAAGTCAAAGTCAGCAGTGCAAGTTAGTGGAGCGTCGAAGAAAGACGACTCTACTTACAAGACGCTTTTGACAGTTCCATATTCAACCCCGTCGGACGACATTGACTTAAAAACAATGACGCCGCCAGAAAAGAAAAACGACGCTAAATGGCTAGCAATGTCTGTCGAACAAAGGAAAAATAAACTACTTCAGACTGGTAGGTTAATGGGAAGAGGCGACCCAATTGGAATTGTAAAAATTGCAACTCGTAAAGACGCAATAGCTGCATGGATTGAACCAAACGACTTTACCTACGATTCTGGAACGTGTTACAAGGCATGGACGTACACTTGGGTTTACCTAGCAGCGACGATTCTAGCGTACATAATGATACACCCGCTTGTTGCGGTTCCATTCGCATGGAAAGTTGGCCACAATTGGGGCCAGTACATCGGCGGTTTGTTCTTCGGTAAAGACGATATGAGTAACAAGACAATGTACCACACAGTATAGTGAATTGTAATAAAATGAGGTGAAAAAAATGGCAGAAGGAGAATTTGGAAAATTCGTAAGAGGCACTTCAGTTGGAGCAGAGCAGCCAATCTTCCTACAAGCAACTACTCGTTGGGGATACATGGAAAAATACATGAACGACTTCCAAGACATGGTTGCGTTTGACTTAAACCAATACGTTTTCGCAGCAATTGGGGTATTCCTCTTGCTCATTGGTAATATTCTAGCCGTGCTGGCATTAGCAGCAGCTGCATATTACCGCATTCAATACGAGCACAGGAAAGGCCAAGTCAACTCTAAACGTAGGGTAATCCTCGGAAACTAAAAAAAGCAAAGGTGAAAGAAATGGTGCTTGAATTTTTACCATATCTCGTGCTGGCAGGTGTCGCGCTATTATTTTTCAGCAAAGTGATGCCTTTCTTGCGACCAAACGAAAAAGACGCAGAAGAACACTTTGACACCAGCAAATCTCCTTTTTAACTTTTTTAATATTTTCATATTTTTTAATTTATTCCATTTTTTAGCTTTATTTTTAATTTTTTAATATTTTTTCAATTTTTATTTAATTTTTTAACTCTTTTTACTGCGTTCCGCCTCTTTTTTTAACTATATCGCCGCAAATTAATAGCGTGAAACGCAATTTTATTTTTATAACTGGAGGCGTACTCTCTTCTCTAGGCAAAGGCATCTTAGCCTCTTCAATTGCCAAAATCCTCCGCGCAAAAAACAACCACAACGCCAGCTTAATGAAAATAGATCCTTACTTGAACTGCGACGCTGGAACGTTAAATCCATTTGAACATGGTGAAGTATTTGTAACACGCGACGGGAGAGAATGCGACTTAGACGTTGGAAACTACGAGCGCTTTCTAAATGCGTTTGCAATTAAAGAACAGAACTTAATGATGGGAGAAGTTTACAAGGAACTTTCAGAAAAAGAACGCCGTGGCGACTACCTTGGCAAAACAGTTCAATTAATTCCCCACGCGACTAATTTAATTAAACGCAAAATTCGCGAGTGCGGCGAAAAAACCAACTGCGATACACTTATTATAGAAATTGGTGGAACAGTTGGAGATATTGAAAGTGACATTGTACTTGACGCGGCTCGGCAAATGAAATACGAAGAAGGCGACAACGTGCGGTTCATTCACCTAGCATTGCTTCCCATAATAATTACTGGAGAAGAAAAAACAAAACCAATGCAACACTCAGTGCGCGCGTTGCAAGCGCGTGGGATTACGCCGGACGTGCTAATTGCGCGAACAACTCGTGAAATGAATGAAGAATCGCGTATCAAGCTAGCGTTACAGTGCAGCGTTAACCCAAACAACATTTACTACTCGCCAAACGCCAGCACAATTTACAAAGTGCCATTAATACTAGAAGCGCAGGGAATTGACGTCGCGCTTTCAAAACAATTACAAATTCCAATAAAAGACGGCGAAGATTTCCAAAAATGGCGAGAGTTAGTTGAAAAAATTGAAAACACAACCGACGAAATAAACATCGCAGTTGTTGGGAAATACGCAAAAGCAAAAGATGCATATGCTAGCATTTTCGAAGCACTCCTCCACGCGGGAGTGCACAATGACGTAAAAGTAAACGGGTTTCTACTCGACGCAACGGAAGTTGAAAGCGACAACACAACCCTAAAAGATTACGATGGCGTAATTATTCCCGGCGGCTACGGCGGCCGCGCTGTCGAGGGCAAAATAAATGCAATTAAATATTGTCGCGAAAACAACCTTCCAATGTTAGGAATTTGCTACGGGTTCCAACTTGCAATTGTAGAAATCGCGCGCCACCAACTAAACTGGCCAGATGCAAACACAACAGAAATAGACGAAAAAACAACTCACCCAGTAATTGACCTGCTTCCAGAACAGAAGCTAATTAAAAACAAGGGCGCAACAAACCGACTTGGCGCTAAGAAAGTACTAATTAAACAAAATACACTTGCGTTTCAATTATACCAAACCACAGAAATCCAAAAACGATTTAGACACCGCTGGGAAATGAACCCAGAATACGTTTCACAGTTAATCGACACAGGCGTGACTTTTTCCGGCACAGACGAAACCGGCAAAATCCAAAAAGTACTCGAGTTGAAAAACCACCCGTTCTTCTTTGGAGTACAATATCACCCGGAGTTTGACTCACGGCTTGAACAACCAGAAGAGTCATTCTCACAACTAATAAAGGCGAGCAAAAAATGTTAACAATATTTCACACACAAGAATGCATTGAAATTGCAAAAGCAGTTGCAGCAGGCGCTGCATCAGTTGAACTGAAACTAACAACAAACGCAAGTGAATTGCAAACACTTTCAGTAATTTGCATTGCAAAACAAGTACTAGGCGGCGAATTGAAAACCATCGCGCCGCAATTACATGAAAAAACAATTTACTTGGTTGGCGTCGGTTTTTCATTTCAAGAAATGCAAAAACTCATAGAAGAGTTGCAAAAACAAAACGTCAACGTGGAAAACACCTTGTGTTTAAAACGCGCGCCTTCCCTTTTGCCAATTGGCGCAAAAGTAACCGAAGTTGAACTCTCCCGCGCAAAAGCGTTTGGCGAAAGAATCGCATCACGATTAACCGGAATACAAAACAGACCAGACAACGAAAAAAACAGAATAAAAAATTATAACAAATAACCGTTAGTTTGACAATCAACACAACTCGTAAAAACCACCGGCGCGTTAACTACTTATGGCCGAAAGCATAGTTTACCGCGATAAGTTTCTCATTGTACGCAAAAAACCCCAGCAAGGGAAAAGGGATTACACCATCGTAAAATTTAGACCAAGCGTAGCAATCGTTGCAGTTACGCCGAACGACAAAATAGTACTCATAAAGCAATACCGCGAGCCGTTGGAAAAAGAAATTCTCGAACTCCCTGCAGGAGTAAAAGATAGGGGAGATGAAACGGCACTGCAAACCGCGAAGCGAGAATTAATAGAAGAAACCGGCTACACTAGCAAAACCTGGACTTCACTTGGGCGCTTCTCAATTGAACCCAACGTCGTTGCAACTCAACCCTTCATCTTCCTTGCGCTAGACGCAACGCGAAAACAACAAATGAAAATCGAAGAAAACATCAAACACCGCGAGTACACGTGGAACGAAATTGAAGAACTAATTAACAAACGGCAATTGACAGACGCACTCTCAATCGCTTCACTGTACGCAGCGAAGATTTACTTAAACATCTAAAGGGAACTAAATGCCAAACCTGCAACTTTCAATTTATCACAATGGAAGATATGAATATTGGTGCGACTTAGAAAATGAAAACACTCAAAGAACAGCAGCACAAATTAAAAGAAGAATTGCAATAATGAAAATCCCAAAGCAACACCACACCACCCTGCAAAAAATATATACTGGCCGCCGGGCTCCTTTTGGAGAAATTGCATATTCAATTACAGGTAAACACGCAGAAAACGAAACTTATTTTCCAAAAGGAAGAGACGCTAAAGGATTTGCCAAGGGACTAGCTGCACATATAGAAAAAATTTGCGTCGCTCACTTGAAAACACAAGGAATACAAACAATAAGCACTAGCCAAAAACCAAGCGAAGATAGAACAAAGCAACTGGCGCGACTTGGACTAGAATCACACAAAACATATCCAATCGACGAATGGCTAGCTGCTTTGAAAAAAGCAACGAAAAAAAGAACTACTTCTTAGTAAAACAAAAAGAGCGAGGTAAGGGAGTTGCACCCCTCTCCTCCGCTGACTGCTGCCATGCCCCTTTTTCTTTGCGAAAGAAAAAGGTGCCGGGCGTGGCGCCAAAAAGAAATGAAAACTATCGTCTTTCTTTTTCCCACAGTCTTTTTCTTTCTTTAGAAAGAAAAAGCTGCTGCAGGCGGATGCATAACTGCTCTGCCAACCTCGCACTTTACAAAAAAATAGAAAAAAGGGAAATTAAATACGCTTTGGAACAACGAAAAAAGTAGTTGTCAAAAAATAATTTTAGAACACGGCGGCCAAGTCCCCTCCAAACACTTTAATTAGGATATCTGGATTCTGAACTTGGCGCACCTGCGTTCAACCCACCTATATAATCCGATGCTAAAAATAATAGGTTAAAGCGCAATAAAAGGCTTTCTGTTAGAGTGTAAAAAGAAGAAAGCGGGCTCGGAGGGATTTTTGGGCGAACCAATTCTCGGGATAGAAAAATTATTAGTTCTTCTTTTCCACTCGAAGGCTTTTCTTCTTTCAAGAAGAAAAGGGTTCGGAACCCTCGACCCATTGGTTAAGAGCCAATTGCTCTACCAAGCTGAGCTACGAGCCCGCGCGAATAACTTTTCTGGTTTAGAATAGTTATAATTTTCTCAGCGTATGCGTTGTTCGCATCTGGGTTCCATGTATTTTTCAGGAGCGAAGGGTTATTTAAAATCACTCTACATAATTAAAAGCGAGGCGCAAAAAATCTTGCCTAAAAGTTTCGCAAAGAAACAACTAACCCCAAAAAAAGAGACTTCTCCCCAGTTGCCACGGGTTACTGTTGATCATGTTAATGAATTTGTGCGTGAAGTTGCGGGAGAAGAGGGTTTGAAAATTGTTTCTTGCATGGGCGACTGCGGAACTACTGATGATAAGATAGAACAGAATACAAAGATGAAAATTGCTGAGATTCGTTCTGTGTTAAACCACTTGCATAGTTATGGGTTGGTTGAGTATAGCCGCGAGAAAAACTTGCAAACAGGTTGGTTTACTTATACCTGGAAGCTAAACACAAACCGCGCGTTGCAAAACTTTTTGAATTCAAAGAAACGCGAGTACGAACAACTTCGCGTACAATTAGCGCGGGGAGAGGGCGGGCAAGTTTACCGTTGTACTAAAAACTGCGGTTGTTTTGAATTTGAAAAAGCTGTTGAAAATAGTTTTCGCTGTCCAAGTTGTAGAGGTAAGTTAAATTCAGTTGACCAAGATGAAGAACTACAGAAGCTTGAAAGAAAAATTACAACATTAAGCGGCTTGGTTGATTCTAGTACGCTTAAACCTCAATTTTCTCTTAAAGCATAGCGCTTAATAATATCCTTGTGACTATTTTTTACACTCCTGTATCTACAGCGGGGTATCAATTTAATCACTTGTTTTGTTGATCATTTTGACCTAAGGGTAGCCAGGAGTGCCCGCTGGTTCGGGCGACTGCAAAGTTGCTTGAGGCGAAGCTCATAACCCGGAGACCGGAAGTTCAAAGAAGATTCTTCAAAGCTGAATAACCTTTGATTATCTTCCCCCCGCTACTTTTTATTTTTCCCCAGCGTAGCTTAACTCATGAAAACGTTGCTTATTGTGCTTGACGGCGTTGGAGATTTACCCTGCGTTGAACTTAAAGGAAAGACGCCACTTGAAGCGGCTCACAAGCCGCATATGGACGCGCTTGCGAAGAGGGCAATTGTGTGGAACGCACGCATTGCGAAAGATGTTGCTCCAGAGAGTGATGTTGGAGTATTGTCGATTCTTGGGATTAGCCCGTTTGAAAAACACTATGGTCGTTCTATTTTCGAGTTACTTTCAACTGGTGAAGAGTTTAAGCCAGGTTGGCTTGTTGCCAGGACTAATTTTTGCACGTTGCGTGGCGGAAAAATTGTTGACCGGCGCGCGGGGCGGATAAGCACCGAAGATGCAAAGTTATTGGAAAAAGAAATTAACAAAATTAAACTAAGCGTGCCGTTTGTTTTCCGCGCAACTGCCGGACATCGGGGGGTTGTTTGGTTCAAGGGGAAGTTTTCGAAAAACGTACAAAATACTGACCCCGCGTACCAGAAGGACAGCCGGGGAATTACAAACGCATTGACAAATTTTGGCGATGAAATTTTAGAATGCGTTGCACTTGATGGCAAAAAGGAAACGGTTGAAGCGGCGAAAATTGTAAATGAATTTACCCTTGCAGTAAACGCCGCGTTGGAAAAAGGCGATTTTAACAAAAAACGAAGTACGGGGGGGCAATTGCAAGCGAACGGAATTACGCTGCGGGATTGTGAAACGGAGTTACCCTCGGAAGATTATCGTGACTGGACTATTCTTGCAGGTATGCCACTTGAAATTGGAATCGGCAAAGCGTTTCAAATGAAAGTAGTGTGTGTTAAAGAGGGGGATTACACAAAAATCGCGCAAGTTGCTGCTCGTGAAATTGAACGTGAAAATGTTTACGTTCACTTGAAGGGCCCGGATATTTTTGGCCACGATGGTAAACCAATTGAAAAGAAAAAGTGTATTGAAGAGATTGATGAAAAATTCTTTGGAAATTTAAAAGTTGATTTAACAAAAACTAGAATTATTATAACCGCAGATCACTCGACGCCATGTAAGCTAAAAGCACATTCTTCTGACACTGTGCCTGTTTTAGTTGCTGGTGAAGGGGTAGAGGGAAGAGATAATTTTTTTGATGAGAAAACTAGCCGTGCCAAAAAAGAAATTCCCGCTTGGGAAATTTTACAACGCGCTAAAACTTTGGTTTTGCGAGCTTAACCTTGTGAAACTTTTCTAAATACAAAAAGCGGTTGTATTTTGAGGTGCGTTCACTTCGGCATGGCGCTCCAAGCTTTGCAAATTCACACGCAAGGCCAGCAGCTACGTCGCATAGGAATGTATCTTCAGTGTCTCCAGAGCGATGTGATGCAAAAACAGTCCACCCGGCGCTTCTCGCAAGCTTAGCAGCAGCCAGCGTTTCGCTGATTGTACCAATTTGGTTTGGCTTAAGTAGAAGTGAGTTAACTGCCTGCTTTGCAATTCCCTGCTTAATTCGCGCAGGGTTTGTAACTAATAAATCATCACCAACTACTTGAATTTTGCTTTGCTTTGTTAATTGTGTAAACCCCTTCCAATCTTCTTGGTCAAACGGATCTTCAATTGAAATGATTTTGTACTCGGTAATGAGCTTGAGATATTCTTCGACTAATTGCTCTGTTGAAAGTTGCCTTCCCTCGAAGTTGTACTTCTTTGTTTTTTCATTGTAAAATTCGCTCGCAGCTACATCTAAACCAAGGCGAACTATGCCGGCATAACCTGCTCTTTCAATTGCTGTTGAGATTAAATCAAGCGCAGCTGGCGTTTTCCCAAGCGGCGGGGCAAACCCCCCTTCTAGCCCAACATTAGTTGCGGATATTCCAAATTTCTTTAAAATTAGCGCTTGCAACTCCATGTAAATTTCCGCAACTGCGGTAGTACAGTCGGCGAATGTTGAAAATTTGGTTGGAAATAGTAGAAACTCTTGGGTTGAAAGGCGGTTACCTCCATGTTTTCCGCCGTCAATAACTGTTGGTGTTGGAATTGGAAGGGTTGGTGTATTTTTAGAGAGAGTAGATAAATATTCAAAAAGTTGCTGCTTGTTTTCAGCCGCAGCGGCTTTAGCACAAACTAAGCTAACTGCAAGCAGGGCATTTCCGCCCAACTTTCCTTTGTTTGGCGTGCCGTCAAGCGAAATTAGTAATTTATCAAGTTTTTGTTGATCTTTGTAAATCCTAGATGGAAGCTTTTTTGCGATTTCCGAAACGTTTTGAATTGCTTTGGTTACCCCTTTACCTTTGAAGGGTTTACCCCCGTCGCGGAGTTCAACCGCTTCAAATTTACCGGAAGAAGTTCCTGAAGGAACCGTTGCAGTGAAGATTCCTGTTTCGTTTTTCAAAACAGCACATATGGTTGGTATTCCTCTTGAATCCAAAACTTGAAACGCGTTCAATGTTAACATAAGAGACCCACCCCTCACTTCTATTAATAGTTGTAAATTTAAAGCTAATAAGGTTTAAAATTGTGGGTAAAATATAAACAACGTGCAAAAAACAAGTATTGGAAAGAAAATTAATTAAAAAATAAAGAAAAAGAATAAGAGTTAGTTAAATAAAATAAGAAAAATTAATTATGTTGATTTGTTTAAATTAATATAAAATAAACAATTAAAACAACAACAAAACACAAATTAAAAAATTAGAAAGAAAAGGGAAATAAAATTAAAAATAAAAAAGAATAATAAAATAAACAATAAAAGACTAAAAGCGCTAATAAAAATAAAACAAAAACCAACAAACTAATTATATTTAGCTTTTTGGTCATTTAGTGAAATAATAGCGAGTTGCAGCGCTAAAAATAGAAGAATAGTAGAAGTGGGGGGTCCCTGTGTTAGAAGTTGAAAATATTGAAAAACCACCAGAAAAGCAAGAAGTTCAACTTGAGCAACAACTACCACTACCCATAAAACGCTCTGGAAAGACCCGCGAGCACTACTTAACACAAAAAAACCAGCAATTTGCCCATTTTCGCATTAACAAAGCAGATCTTCCGAAACTAGAGGGAATGCAGTTTAATATCTACGATTTCATTACCGCTAGTTTCGCGTTTTCCCAGCCTAAAAAAGAACTTGCAATCGGCGTACTGAACACCTTGAAAAGTGGGTCGAAGCCCTTTGCAGTTATAGGAAAGGAGTTAAACGCAAAGAAAAGCACGCTTTTCCTTGTTTGTCTATCGCTTGAACGCGGCGGGCTAATTGAGCGCAACGGTAAAGGTGAACCATATAAATTAAGCACTGAGTTTTCTTCCATTCTCTCAGCGTACGCTAGCTGGTGGAAATTCTGGGTTGAACACTAGGGGTAACGTACTGGCTTTAAAACTTCTCTTTTCTACTATTTCTTTAACTCTTTTTAGGTGATTTTAGGAAATGGCTTTGTTTGACTTGTTTGGAAAAAAATCAGTAAGCGACGGTACGCCGTTTGACTTATCGTTCACGTTTCACCCGCTTCGCATTGCTAGTCATAAGGTTGACTACATTGAATTGATTATTACGCTTCGCAACGTTTCTCGAGAAGAGTTGCTCACTTCTTTTGTAATTACAGTTCCAAAAGGCTTAGGGTTTGAACAAACTGGTTTAAGCCAAGAAAAAGAACTCCGGCTAAGTTTCTTGAAACCAGGCGAAGAGAAGAAGTTTAAGTTAAATGTTTATGGCAACCAGCGCACGCGTCCGGGAGATTATCCTGTTAAAATGTATGTGGTTTCGCATTACCGGAACTATGGTCACGTGTTAAATGAGGTGAAAAGAGAATTTACCCTACGTGCGGTTTAGCTCGTAGTTTAACAGCTGTTTCTTGTAAAAGGGTTTAAAAAGAATAAGGCTGTTTAACTTACAATTCAATTTTTCAAAAAGAGGGATTTTAAAATGACAGTCAGATTATCTCAATTAATTGGGCTAGATGTTTACAGTGATGGCGCGCAGTTCATCGGCAAAGTGTACGACATTATCCTTGACTTAGAAAAGGGAGAAGTTGTACGTTTAACACTCGAGCCAATTCGTGCTTCAAGCCGCGACGACGCAAAGAGAATTTTCAAAGACAAAACCGTTCTCTTCAAATCAGTGAAAGCAGTTGAAAAAATTATCATCGTTTCGCCGAACACTAGTGTCGAGCCAGAACCTGAGCCAGAAAAGCCAGCTTTTGAGTCAAAACACATGCCTTACTCTTACAGGTACCGCAGGCAATAGTTTCTAATTTTTAGTTTTTTCTTTTTTTTATTGTTTTTATTTTTTATTTGCTTTTGCCTTTTTCCTTCCTTTGTTTTTTACAGTTTAGCGCTAGCAAACCCTTTTCTATTTTGGCATTTCTAAAAAGTAAGGTTGACTACTAATTTCATGAATAACACAATTTGTAAAAACTGTAACTTAGAATTTGAAAGCAGCGACGCAAGGCAATGCCCTCGCTGTTCGAGCGCAAATATCACTGGAAAATCTAGTAAATATGAAAAACCAGTTTCCACTCAAACTTCTTCTATTCCAGAGGAAGTTGCTCCCGCTACAACTAAAGTAGTTATTGTTCCAGAAAACACCGCTGCTGCGCCTGTCGCTCCAACTGCGGTTGCGCCGCGTCGTTTTGTTTTCAACCAGCCGCTTAGCGACACGAAGGAAAGTTGGAAAAAATTCCACAATAATACAGATACTGCGCAGACTTGTCCGGGTTGTGGTGGAGTAGATTTTGAATTCGTGTGGAAGCGCAAGGAAAAAATCTGTAAAAAGTGCGGTGAAATCCAACCGTTGCGAAGACGCTAAGTTATTTTTCTATTTACTCATTTCTTTGCTGGCGTCGCAAAGCACTTCTCTTTTGTGGTTTTGGATGATAAATGCTTTCAAAAAAGTGAGCGGTGCTGCATTGTTTTAAGTTTAGTTTCATTCCAAAGCGCAGGCGAGGTTTTTGTTTGGTTATTTCAATTACTCCTTTTTCTGTGCCGTGAATTTTTATTTCTGGTTTATCCTGCAAGCGTACGTCTACTAGTTGTTTGCCTTTTGGATACGCGCCAAACCTGCTTTCGTGGTAAAGTAACGCCTTTCCACCTTTTTTCAACACGCGGTGTACTTCTTCCAAGTGCTTTAGTTTATCTGGCACGTAGGGAAACATTGCAACACTGTAAATAAAATCAAAACCCGCATCGCGGTAAGGTAAGTTGCTTCCTTCTGCGAAAGCAACGTGTGGTTCAGTTGATGGATTTTTACCTTTTGGATAGTAGTTAGTTCCATAGAATTTCAAATGAGGGTATCTTTTGCGCAGTTCAGCGAACGCAACACCTTTTCCAATTCCGAGCTCTAAAACCCGCGCGCCATGCGGCAGCGCATCTAATGTAGGTAATAATTTACCCATTAAATAATTGTCAATTCCCCTGTTTTTTTCTTCAGTTTCTACTTGTCTTGTTGTTTTGAACTTGAAAGAATCATCGCCACCAACGTACGTCTTTTCTCGCAGTAACGCCTTCCACACCTTTAGTTCTTGTCGATTCATTTTACTTCTCTTCTTTTATTTCAATTACATTTTGATTATTTTGGCGCGTAACTATAAACAATTTCTTCTCCAGCCGGGGGCTTGCGCTTCTTTATCGGCCTTTCTTTTGTTTCAATTACTTTTGGCTTCATTTCTCTCGCCTTGGCAATACATACCATTCTCGCTTGCCGCTATGGCCAGCTACTACTAGTACATGGTTTTGTTCAAGATCTTGTTTTGTAAACGCTGGCTTAGTTGGTTTTGGCTTAAAGTAAACCATCCGCGGTAGCTCCTCTCCACTTCGTCTAATTTGCGCTAAGGTTAGCCCGCTTTCCTCTTCTACATAATGTGCGCGCTTAGCTAAGAATAGCGCCGTGCTGCGTTTTACAGTTCCAAATACGTTAGGCCCGCCGCCATAGTATGCGGCATGTAATTTTTCTATACATTTCAAAGCGTGTGTCGCGATTCCTCTTCTTCTAAATTCCGGATCAAGCCAGCGGTCAATGAAGCGTAGGTTAAAGGTTCCAATTTGTTTCTCGCGGTCTCCTTTTTTTTGCATCGGTAAATGAACTGTAAGGGTGTCATATTGATCTCGGCGAAGTATAAGGTAATTTCCCGCGCTATCGTGCAAAACTGCTACAAGCGAACGATGGTCAATTGGGGTTGGTCCGTTTGTTAAACCAATTGCAACAACTTTTCCGTTTATTTTAAAAGCTAGTTTTCCTTTTCTCAAAGATTTTCTTTGTTCAGCTCGCGATGCAAATTTTGCTAATTGGAATTTTTCAGGTTTTTGTTCAGTGGTTTCGTTCAAACAACCACTCTCGGTTTTCCAGGTTCAGTTTTCTGCGGGATGTAATTAGCGAAGTATTTCGCGGCTTCACTGTTCAACGGCGAGTAGGGGTTTGGATTTTCCAACATTTGTACAAGCGCGTCAACGACACTTGACAGTGTTTGCGATTCACTCCAGTGGTTTAACACTTGAATGCAAACTGCGCCGTCTTTAGCGCGGATGTTAGGATGAAAAATATCACTATCCCATATGACTTCAATCCCGCCAGCGTACGGGTATTCCCGCGTTAAGTAAATTGAAACGTTGTGCATGCTAACTGGAACAATTGCAGTTCCGTTTTTCTTGTACGCGGTAGCGTTTAAGGTAAAGTGATATTCTGTTTTGTCGCTGTTTGCCTCTAGGTTTGCAATTTTTAAATTGCGGCTAAGTTCTGCATATTCATTGTCTATTCTACGACGCCAAATTGACTCAGGTAATTTTGGCATTGTTGTTTTTCGCCTTTTCTGTTTTATATTTCTATTTTTTTAGCCGCCAGTAGGATCAGGCATCAGTAGTAGCGTTTCGCCTTCTTTTACGCCTGCGTCGTTCATTGTGATTTCTGGCGTTAGGATTTTGTTGTCAGAAGCTTTTGCCAACACGAAGCGGTCTTTTAGTTGTAGGGAGTCAACTAGCACATCCAAAACTGATTGTACGGTGAATTCTGGTTCAACTGCTAGGGTTATTTCTTTTCCGCTTGTCGTGTGTGAAACTTTAATGTTAAACTCTGCCATGTTCTATTCGCCTCGCTAATGGTTACAGCCGGAAATTTATTATGCCTTGCCACGCGAATTATTCTTGCAATGACTGAACTTCAAGAACCTACAAAAGTGCGAAGACTTTCAAGACTAGAGGTTTTGCACACTCCTGCGGGGCATCGCGTTGTTATTTTGCCAACTTGTAGTGTTCCTCACGAGCATTTAATGCCTGAAAATTGGCGCGGATATACTCGACGAGGAAACATGCGTTCAGTTGTACACGTTCAAACGTTGTCTAATCTTAAGCCGACGTCTTTGTTTGTAAAAGAGCCAGAGCGGTCGTTTGTTTTGGGTCAACCTTGGTGGCGGGATTATGCTTCTAGCCGCGAGGTTGTTTTTTCTCCAGGTAAAGTAAAGACGATTGAAGCGCAAGCAACTAAAGAAGCGCGTTTGTTGCTTGGTTTGAAGAGCGTCAAAGTAAACGCTGAGGTTCCTCAAGCGATTATTTACTATCAAGATGGCCGTCGGGCGGTTGTGACTAAAAGAGTAGTAAGAGAGAAATGCAAGGGAGAGATTGTTGACTTAAGCGTAGGTTTGCTTCAACGTGCTCGCAATGCTGGGTTTACAACTAGCGATACAAATGTAAGAAATCTAATTGGCAACCGACGAGGCGCTAATGTTATCGACGTTAATCGTTGGGAACATCCTGCTGTTAAAAAGTACTTTAAGAAAATGGTAAAGGCGATAAGAATCGAAGCGGAAAACCAAAGAATAGCGCGGGAAGGAATAGTTTAATTTCGTTGAATGCACTTATGCTTTTTTTAACTTAGCCTTCCTTTTTTCTTTATGTCAAAACCCCGCGTTGTTGAAGTTAAAAAGCCGCCAGCGAAGCCGAAGATAATTAAACAAATTGAGCCAGTTGAGAATATCGATGAGCAAGCTGAAGCATTTTCCCAGATTGTTCCAGTTGATGTTGTTGCTGAACTGCGTAAACAGCAGCTGCGCGATGCTATTCCTTCCCAACCTCCATTTTCTCCGTTAAATGTTGATCCAGATGTAATGGAAAAGATTAAACGAGACAGGCGAAAGCGCCGAGGGTTAACTGGAGACTTTAAAGACGCGCTGGGGTTGAAATAATTTGCCGCTTGAATGGGAAACGCACAAAATTCAAACCCCTGAAGGAGAAGTTGGGGTCACGCACTGGAAGAAGCACAACCCACGCGAGTTACTAGCCGCGCTGAAAACCCCTGAGTGGGTTATTTTTGGAACAGTTCCGGCTTTAACCATTCACCAATTTGGCAGGCATCAACTTGCCGTTAGAAACTGCGCAGTTGGCGGGGTTTCGTCAGACGTTAACGCCTATTTTCCGCCAACTAATATATTTAATCGTTTACAGACATTAGCTGCTTCTCAGCGCGCGTTGGTTGAAATGCCAGTTGCGTTTATTGAACAGCCCGACGGCCGCCGCCTTTTAGTTACCTTATGGAAGAAAGACTCTCGCCCGCTTAATAGCTACCTTTCCGATTCAACAATCCCGAGGAGAGATAGGATTAGAGCTAGTTTTGAGTTTGTTCGCCAACTTGCTAAGTTACACGCTCTTGGTTTCGTGCACACGCATCCAGGTACTAGAAATGCAGTTAGAAATGTTAATGGTTCAGTGCAGTTGATTGACCCGACGTTACTACGAGAAACACACCATATGGTTACACCTGAAAGAGATTTGCGAATTGCAATAGAAGCAATTAACTCACTACTTCGCGTTGATGAATTTCCACAGCGAGAGGTGAGAAATTTTGAAAAAGCTCTCCGCGAGGTTTACAAACACACTCTTGTGCATCCTGATACTATTGTTCGGCATGTTCCAAAGCTAACCAAGTGGCAACGAGTTAAACGTTTAGCAAGAAAACTAAAAGGTGCTAAGTGTGGCGCTTGAAGTGTACATGAAGCAAACCGCAGTGCAAAAAGCAGAGGAGTACTTTTCGCAATTGGCGTCGCTTCACTTGGAAGGAATGGGCCTTCTCATGGGAGAAGTTTGCGAGCACAAAGGGAAGAATTTCGTTGTTGTGAATGAATTTATTACAAGCGAAACTGATTCTTCAGCTGTTTCGGTTCGCTTTTCTCCAAACGCGTTTGAAAAAATTGCCGAAGAGTTGCAAAAAAGTGGCGAAATAGTTGTCGGCTGGTGCCACTCGCACCCTGGCTACGGGTGTTTTCTTTCAACAACTGATGTTTCTACCCAACGTCGTTTTTTCAACGAGCAATTCCACGTTGCCGCAGTATTTGATCCGCTAGCTTCTGATGATTTTGGCGCGGGTAAAGTAATGGCAAAGCGTTTTTATCGCTTGGCTGGTAATTCATACGGAGAAGTTTCATTTGCGGTGATAAAGTGAACGCTGAAAAACCAATAATGGCGAGAGAAGAAAAGCCAGCGGCAGCTACGTCGGTTCAAAAAGAAGCCAAGGAAGCTAAAAGAGAAGACAAAAAGGAAGATAGAAAAGAAGAAAAGAAAGAGCAAAAAGAAGAGAAGAAAAAGCGCCAACCACGCAAACTGGCGTTTAAACAAACGCAGTTTGACAGAGATTTATTGCACTTAATTCGCGAAGGTACTGGAAATCCAGATGATTTACTTTTACAACTCGGCGTCGCGCGTAGCGAGTTAATGACTCAACTAAACGTTTTGAAAACCGAACAACTCGTTGCAGAAGATAGTGGAGTTTTTGGTTTAACAATAAAAGGTTATAATTTTTACGCTGGAAAAGGTGCGAAAAAAGTTAGCTTAAAGAAAACTTTTACTGGCGAAGTTAAGCTGCAAAAACATCCGTTTGTTGCAAGGAAACCAACTGTTGTTGAAAGTGAGGGGCAAAAACACGTTAAAGACTTTCTTTCAACTACAGAAGTTGTTGACCTTGGCGGTAAACTTGGAAAAATGGATTTGGAAGAGATAATGAAACGCTACGGTCCGTCGCCAGAACAGCGGCAACGCTTCTTACAACATAAAGCAACTGGAGAGCCACTGCGAGTACAAGTGAGAATGCCGCACACTATAATTCAAGAGCCTGTTAAAACAAGGGTCGCTTCTTCACAATCAGTTCCACCTCAACCTTTACACCAAAATGAAAGTAATGGAAGCAACGGTAACGGGGAAGCGTGTGACTTGTGCAAATCTCAGTTTAAACTCGCAGTTTCTGATTCAGCATTGTCAAAGTACGGCCACTGTTTTTGCGGCGCAGCTTACCATAAAGAATGCTACGATTCTCTACTAGACGGCAATGCACAGTGCATACGCTGCGGTAAAAAACTATTGCTAATCATTGACAAACGTAGCCGTGACGTGATAAACGAAATAAAAGACGCGTTTGAATAGCTTACCTGCGCGGCCTTTCTGTTACTTTGCCTTTTGGCCTTTCTATGCGTTTTTCTGTTATTGGATAGCGCACTCCTCCGAATGGTAATTTCACAACTTTACCTTCGTGTTTAGGGAGCGCAACTAGTTGAATGCGTACAATTGTTCCAGGCCTTTCTCTTGCACCTGGGAAAGGTTTTATTATTGTGGTTTCCGTTGTGAAAACCGCGTGCGTTGCGCCTTCATTCACTTTAAGTGAGTATAGCCCGGGACGCAAGTGTTGTTTTAGTGCCTTGGCTGCTGCTTCGCCTTGTTTGGTTTGCACTAGCCGTCTAATTGCAGAGCCGGCTACAATTGCAATACCAAGGTTCTTTCCACCACGCAACGTAGTTTTTAACAAGTTTTCCATTGAATTATTACCTCTTTTATTAATTACAACTTTGATGTTTTTAACATTTGCTTATTCTCCTATTCGTGCGCTGGACAGCCCTTTCTCTTTTCAGCGGTGAACATTTTCGTTTCGCTGGTTAAACCATTATAGAAAAGGTATTTCCCCGCGAGAGGTTTGCCTTTCAACTGCGGGTTTAGGAGTTTAAGAAATTCGTTTACTTGGATTCCTGCGATTACGCTCGTCGTTGTGGGCAGCGCGGGCATCTTTGGGTCCATCACATCAAGCAAATCGCCGGTGCACGAGTACTTTTTCCACAGTAAACCATAATCTTGCTTTGAGAGCGCGCATTCAACACACGCTGACGGCTTTGCAACGACTTGTACTTTGCCCATGAACCCACTTGTTCCGCCATCGATAAACGGAACGCAATCGTAGCAATTTGCGTTTACATGTACCCTCGCGCCTAAATTGTCAAGGCAGCCGAACACTGAGCCGAATTGAGAGAAGAATTTATCGTCCAGCTCCTCGACGTTTTTCAAAACTGGAGTTATTTTCGCAAGGAGGTTGAGTTTTTTACCTCTTTGGCTAAGCACCTCGGCTTTCAACGCTTTGTTTTCCGCGTCTTCTTCTGTAAACAACACGCAGCGGTTCAAATTAGCCTTTACAATAACATCATAATCAATAATCGAGATGCTGGAAACGCCTAGTTGTAATAGATTCTTGACAACTTCGTTGCCCAAAGCACCAGCGCCGACAACCGCAACATTAGAAGTAGCAATTTTCTCCTGACTCCAGCCGCTAACTCTCTTTTGGCGATCGTGGACATCTTCGTCAATGTGCATAGAAACAATTAGCCAGTGAAGGTTTTACTAAGTTGCGTTAGTGGGTTTAAACAAGCATTCTTTTTCCAGCAACGAATTTTATGTATCCACTTTTAATGCAGTCATAGAACTCTAGTTTGTTTGGTTCGTCTTTCCACACGGTAAATCTTAATCTAAATCGGCTGTTTGTTCCGCGCACACCTGGTGCATTGGCAAGCGCTTTCAAAAATCTACCTAGAGCTTGGCTATGCTGTTCAACTAGTTCTAGTTTGCCTTGGTGTTCTGGTGGAATTGTGATTTTGCCGGTTGACTTGTTTAGTCGAAGTGCAATGTGTTCTTGCTTTGTGCTTGGATTGCGAAAATCGCCAGTGTACCAAGTTATTTCAGCGTAGCCACGCCTTGCAAATGTTTTGACAAGGAAAGACCCACCAAAAGCAATTTGTTCTTGTGCTTTAGTTGGATACAACAGCCAGTTTGTTGTGCGATAATGATAAACTAATTGCTTTTCTTCATGGCTTCCGGGCGTTATTTCTTTGCGTTTAACCAATCTAGTGTGTGGATCATAATGCATTAAAACTTGATCTTCAATTGTATTATCCCAAGTGAATTGGCCGGGTTTGGTGTGGAAGTGGCCACGCGGGGCAATAGCATATCGCTCGTGGCGAGTGCCCCCAGTTAATATGTTTTCCGTTGGATTGCCTCGAATAAGTATTCTTTCAGCTGCAGGGTTACCTTTTGCAAGTCTAATTACTTTGGCTTTGATTTCTTCAAAAGAATGAACTGGAGCAACGTATTTGAAAGGAGCAATGCATATTTTTTCCCTAGCGCCGGGTTCTAAATGCCGATATGCTTCACGCAATAGATACGCGCCATGTACTTTGTTATGCGCCTGTATTGTTTTTGTCGCTTTTATCATGATAAGTGTTTTAAGTAATTCTAACTTTTTAATGTGCTTCGCTAAAAATCCACTAACTTGCGCTGTGTCAACACTCTGCTTTTGGAAGTGTACTGCGAAAGAGGCCTTTTCAGTGCAGTTTGTAAATAGTTTAGCAACTCGCTGCGATTTTGGAATTTCTTTGGTTCGTTTTTCAACGCCTCACGGCAGTTTTGCCTCACTTGCCACACGCCGACTGCGACTTGATACTCGTCGCTTATCTCCCGCAGTACAATTACTCGCGCTTGCCGTTTCAGTTTGTGCAAATGTTCAACGCACGCGATGCGACCAGCGTAATATCCTCCCCCTTCTCTCTCAGCATAAGCTGTTCGTCCCTCGAAGGGCTCGTACTCGTATTCCAGTGGGTCGGAGGTTGCGACGCCGTAGGCGTTCGCGTTTGACTTCTGCGCCCAGTAGCTTCCAGGCTCCCAGGATTCAAACTGCTCGTATTCCCACATTCCCGGGAGGAACACAATCTCGAAGTGGTTTCCCATCCATTTGTTGCTGTAAACCGTGATTTCGTTCAACGCACGGAACTCACGCACGTCGCCGAGTAGTTGCTTTGTAATAATATCATCAGCTGCAGTGATTGACCAGCGGGTTGGCACTAGTTTTTTCTCTTCGCCAAGCGCACCGCTGGACAAAACGCGTTGTAAATAGTAAGTATCGCCTAGGAATTGGAACCCCTCGTAAACTGCAGTTGTAACTTTTAACTTTTCTTCAACTAAACTTAAAACTTTCTTTGGAATAGTGGGGTTGTCTGCGAGGGTAAATTTCTCCATCTTTCCTGCCGCGCCCATTGGCGAGAGATATTGCGAGAAGTTTATCTTCTGTATTGGTTCGCGCTCGAAGTTAACTTCCATGTCAATTGCCTTGAGAGATAGGGCAGTGTCTTGCAAGTCTCGTGCCATTCTACTATCTGCATTTTTCACACTCACAGTTGCCTCGCCTCGCGCAAGCGACAAGCGATGCGCGACAATTTCTTCTAGTTTCAAGCCGTACCATTTTCCCGGCGCGTCGCTATTCTTAATATTATCTGTAATCCCAACCATAGGTCCAGCGTAAACGTTTGGATAATTAAATTTTCCAATGAAAACGCTAGAGGGAGATTTGCCGAAAACGTTCTTTGGAATTCTCTTGGAGAACAATGGCTTCAAATTAGCTTCAATCTGCTTGAACAAAGGGGTGTCGTTTGGCTGCGCCATAGGGTATTTTATTCTGTTTATTAATTTTAATAATGATGGACAACCTTCTGTGTGCCTATACTCGAGATACTTCGCTTTATTTCAACGAGTGGCTTGATGAAATTATATATTCTAAAACTAAGGCTATCTTTGGCGTAGGCCAGGAGAATGTTTTCATAAGTGATGGTTTGACCTGTCAGATCCTCCGGCCAGAAAGTCAACGTAGTTTGCTTAAACACGCAATTTTGAAAAAATTAGCCGCAGAGCGAGAGTTTTACTTAATTTGCAGTGCTGAATTTCGAAAAGAAGTTTCAGTTGCAAAGCAAAAAATTCAAGAGCTAAAAACCACTGATTTAACTCCTGCGACAATTGCGGGTTTCAAGAATTGTCTTGCTTCGCTTTATCCGTGGTTTATCCCTGCAGTTTTTTTACCTGCAAAATGGAAAGAAGATTTTTCGAAACTTTACGGGCAAGGCGCAGAAAAAGTGGTCAAACAAGCTTATGCAGATAGGTTATTTTCCGAAGGGCTGTGGGAAAATACAGATTTATTTTTGCGCAAATTGTGCGCGGATAAATTGAAACAACTTGTCGTGCCGCCAAGTTTGGCTAAATTTGTGAATAGTCAAGAGTTGGAAACACTTGCCAACCGCGGGGTCATATCGCTTGAGCAACTGTTAAAACGTAAAAAAGGTTACTTGTACCTTCGCGGGAAGCTTTACTTGGCAAACAATTACGGCGCAATATTAGCCGCGCACGGGTTTTCTTACGCTTGCGATGTGTCTAGTTCAACTAGTTTATTCGGCGAAGTTGCATTTAACGGCGGAATTGTAACTGGCAAAGTGAGAAAAATATTTTCAACAGACCAGCTAGGTGAATTTACAACTGGTGAAGTGCTTGTTTCGCCAATGACTGTGCCTGACTTTTTGCCAGCTATGAAAAAAGCAATTGCAATTGTAACAGATGAAGGCGGAATTACGTGCCACGCGGCAATAGTTAGCCGCGAGTTGAAAAAGCCCTGCGTGATTGGAACAAAAACCGCAACGCGCGTTTTAAAAAACGGCGACGAAGTGCAAGTTGATTCTACTAAAGGAATAGTTACAAAACTTTAATTTCACTATTTTTCACCAAAAAACAACTCTTTTACATGTCACTTACATGTCTTTTATATGGTTTTTGGAGTGGTTTGAGTGTCTTTTACATGTCACCTACAACTAGTTACATATAACTGGAACAACGGCATAAGCCTTTTAAAGGTCTTTTATGTAAGTGTTAGCCCTGCTTGGTTGCAGAGGGTTCAGTAAGGGCCGTCGCTGGCGGCCCTTGTTTGGTGTTAAAGGTGGATAATGTTTTCAATGCAAAGGACAAACTTTTGACTAGCTTGGGCTGGAGCGAGAACCCTTTTGTAAAAGATCTCCGTGCCGGCGAGAAGGAAGTGTTTCTAAAATATTACTATCCTCTAGATGCGGCGAAAGTTTTAGAAAAACTCGCGTTCGACGCGAAAGCATGTTTATTGTTGGGGCCAAAGGGAGTTGGAAAGACCTCTGCGTTGTATTATATTAACTATTTACTCCCAGCTGAATTTGAAAAAACAATGTTCAAAGAACCGCCAGGCAATTTGAACGAATTGGCAGACGCAATTGGGCTAAGCAGGAACACGGGAATTTCTTTTATTCCATTCCTCGCAGGAAAGCGCGATGTAACAAGGCAAGAGATTTCTCGCTTTCTACGTCGTGCTAGCGAAAACAAAAAGTTAATGTGGTTTATTGACGAAGCGCAGCTTGGCCCAGAAATGTACATGGAGTTCAAATACCTCCTCGACGACGTGCCGAACCTGCGAATTGTATTCTCTGCTTTGGACAAGAGCAAGTTTCCAGATTCACTTTTGCATTTAATTGGCACTGCAAATGTTTTTGCCAGGAATAAATTCACGCGCGGCGAAATGGAAGTGATTATTGAACACCGCGTAACTTCAGTTGGCGGTAAAGGTACAATGCCATTTACTGGCAAAGCACTTGATGGAGTTTTAACTGAACAGAATTTGCTTTCTCCAAGGTATGTTTTTGACGAGTTAAATTCACACTTGGCAAAACTTGCGCTTGGTGAAGAAACTCAAGAACCGTATGCAGATGATTTAATCGTGCAAGGCGCAATTCAACGTTCGCGAGAACAGCCGCAATTAACTGATTACGCGTTTACAACGAGCCACGCTTCATGGTGGGCTCTTCTTTCACCGTCGCAGAGGACAATTGTGTCGCAGTTAGTTGATGGCGAAGGCGTTTCTCTCAATGATTTAATGAAAAAAACAGGTTTAACGCAGAACACTGTGTTCAACGCGCTGTACCAGTTGCGCGGAGACGACAAAGCTGAAAAAGAGAGAAAGCCAGAAATTCCATTTCCGTTGGTAATGGTAAAGCAGCAATTCGTTGGAAAGAGGAAGAAGAATTTGTATTTTTTGAATTCGAAGATTAAGAACTTGCTAACGACGCACTGAAGTGCGGTTGGCAATCGTAAGTAAAGTTAAAAGCAAAGTGCTGTTTTTGTCGTGGTGGGCAAACGCGGAACTTTATTGGTTAGTAAGAGATAATAAAAAAGTAAATTTTTAGAAAAAGTGCAGTTGGAAAATCAGGGGTGGTTTTTCGACAGCGTAAACAAAAAGAGTGGGTGAGAAACGTGGTGGATAGTAATAGGTTTTCATTATTTGAAATGGATAAATTTTTCCGCGTAGCCGGTGCTGACCGCGTCGACGAACGCGCTAGCAGGAAACTACGTGAATTGCTAGAAGATTCAGCTGCAGAAATTGCTTTCAACGCAAAGATACTCGCACGTCATGCTGGTCGTAATAATGTTTCGCGTGAAGATATACAACTTGCGGCGCAGCAGTTAATGGCGTGAAAAGCCTTAAATATGATTGTTTCCATAACTCTTTTAGTGATGGATAATGAATGTTAATGTGAATTTTACTGGTGTGGTCGACGAGATTATTGAAGACGCTATTCGGCAGGGTTTGGCAAAGACGAAAACTGAGGTGCTTCGCCTTGGTTTGTTTGAACTGAAAAACAAATATCACTTGGCTGAAGGCGAGCCAACTGAAGAAGAGCGAAAAATGCTTGCAAAGTTCTTAACTAGTACAAAAGAAAGCGATTACGGCACTGAAGAGGACTTGTGGAAGGCATTGAAGCATGGTTGAATATTTTTTGAAGCCGCGTAACTTTTTCCTAAGCCAAATTAACGAGCTTACTGATAGTGAGAAAAAATTAATTTCGGAAAAGCTTGAATTGGTTAAAATAAATCCATTTAGGTACAAAGGATTATCTGTTCCAGGGCTTACTAAAGTTTTTGAAATTAAAATCACACTTAGTGGGCTTTATAGCAGATTGATTTATACTGTCAAAGGCAACGAGGTCCGTGTTGAATGTATAATTAATCGAAATAATGACTTTAAAGATTTAGTGAAGCTATTATACAAAGCGAGACAAGACTAATTAATTCTAGTTCTCGGTTTATCCAAATATTCCCTTGAGGAAACTTACAACGCTGTTTGCAACGTTTTCAATTGCGCGGCTAACTTCAGGTACAATTTGAATGTTTAACGCCGACCTCTGTTCTTCGTTGCTGCTTGTGTTTTGCGTTATTCCTTCGCCAGTTCCAGGGGTGTCTCCGAATTGACCTGTAGAATCTTTACACATAACGTCAACAATGCAATCCCAGCCTTCGCCGGACGGGCCGTTTACTGGTTCGCCGTAGCAAGTTGGACAAGTGTTACACTCTGCTTTCTTTGCAGTTAACTTCGCTTCGTCTAAACACGGGCCGGAGTATAAGTGTTTACATTGGTTTGCGCACATTTGACAAACTTCGCCGCCGGTTTCTCCTGTTTGGCTTGCTCCGCAGATTGTTCCAGGCGCCTGGCTATTTACGCAGCGAGTAATACACTTTTGTTCTTCATTCATTGTACTCTCGTCAGGCGCTTTTATCATTCCGCATTGTTTGTCGCACTTTGCTTGGTTTCCCTGCTGGCAAACAAAGTCAAACTCACCGCATCCAACTTTAGCGCAAGTTTCAACACACTGTTCTTCTTGAGTTTGCTCTGGCTTTACAACATTACACTGTGCCTGGCATTGAGTTGAGTTTCCACTGCAGCCTACTCCTGGCGAGGTGCACTTCATGCAAGTCACCATGCATTGAATATCGCCAGCGCTTGGGCCATATTGCTGCGGGCCTGAACCGCTTGGCCCGCCAGGTGTGCCTTGCCCGGGCATTGGGTTTAACTCGTTAATTAACTGACCAGTAATGCTAGAAAAATTAAAAGTGGATAAAAGTGCAAATGCAACTAGCGCGGCAATTGTTGAAATTAGAATTTTGTTTACCATAATTAGAACAAAAAGAGCATTACTTTTAAAGTTATTGTTCTATTTGTGTTTGCTCCTGTTCCTTAAGTATTTCTGCGCACCTTTTTAGAAATTCCGGAAGGTATTTCTTCTCAACGCTTGCGCCTGAAGCAATTGTGTGCCCCCCGCCTGCGCTTTTTCCCAAATCTTTAGTTGCGGTTTTCAATAAGTAATTAAGGTCAACGCCGTTGGCAACCAACACTTTTGTTGCTCGCGTTGAAATTTTTACCATTGTTTCATCTTCATCGTCGTTTGCAATTGCAATTACGGGTTTGTTTGGTTCAACGCTGTACAGCACAGCGCCTGCAACTGTGCCAATGATGCTGTCTTTCACTTGCCCCCGGCAGTCAATTAAGTAAAACGGGCCAGCGTCGCTTATTTTTCGCTTAGCAATTCCAATTCCCTTGCGTAAATTAATGCGATGCCGTTGTACTAGTTGCACAGCTGCTTCGCGGTCGTTTTCTCGTTTAATACACGCACCGAATCCAACTTGCGCTGCGTTGTTACGGCCGCAAGCGTTTAACAACGTCGCAAATTCATGTGCATCGTAAAAAGGAGTGCCTTTCACTTCGCTTGGAAATAAATAAGTGTCGCCGATTATTTTTTCAACAACTTTTTCCGGCATCTTTTTCATAAAGCAGTATTCTATAAGTGCACTTGCCAATTGCTTTTGTTCATCGTCAGTTAATTCGTAATATGAAATAAACTTATCATTTTTCTTAAATGGAATTTCATTCTCTGCTAGAAATTGAGCGCATGTTTTGTCGTTGCCAGTTAATCCGGGTAGAAAAGGTTCACTGCAATAACTAAGAAACGCAATTAAATTACGCGCACTTCTTCCAAATAAACGAAGATCTTTTTTTGTAATTGCGACGCCACTTTTTATCGCGTCTTTGAGAATAAGTTCATTTACTCCTGTTAGCCCGTCGCGGTCTTGCAAGTCGCCGATTGCGGATACAAGTGCTAGCTGTGCGAGTTCAGGGTATTTTCTAAACGCTAAATAAGATGTTCCGCCACCGCTTACTGAAACAGAGCCGTCAATTCCATAACTGTGTGGGTTAGCGAGGAAAACGTTTTCCTTGTATTCGCCTTTTAGTTCATGGTGGTCAAGAATAACAATTTCTCGGTTAGTAAAGTATTTTTCCGCCTCTTCTGGACTTACGCTTAAATCACAAAACACAATTTGCTCGTAATTCGTAGTTTCGCTTAACTGCTGTAGATTTTCCGGCGTAATTTTCTTCCAACACTGCACTGTCGGCTCAACGCCGTTCTTTAGCATGCCGCTGAACGTAATTGCCCCCGCAGCTATGCCGTCGGCGTCAAAGTGGTGTACAATAACCGCGTCGTTGAACTCCGCTAGGCGTTTGCCTGCTTCTTGGCAGGTTTTCAAAAATTCGTCAAGTTCCATTTGTTGTAAAAGTGTTCGACTAAGCTAAATTGAAATAACTAGCAGTATATGTGAAATTAAAATAGTTAGCGCAGTTAGTAACTAGTATCGTAGTTCAAACGTTTGTCCGATTGTTGGCAAGTGCGTTTTTACGCCAGTGTGTTTGTGTAAACTTTTTGCAAGTGCAGCGCCGGCTGTTGGCTCGCAATGAACTACGAATATTTGCTTTAATCCCTTGACGTGCTTTGTTAAGTTGAGGAGTTCAGGCGCGTCTGAGTGTCCTGAGAAGGGCGCAGTTTCAACCTGGCAGTTAACTTGAACTGGCGTTCCTCCTAGGTTAATGTCTCGTTTTCCATCTATAAGTTCTCGTCCCGGGGTGTCGTTCGCTTGGTAGCCTACAATTATCACTGCGTTTTTCGGTTCAGGTGCGAGTTTCTTGAAATAGCGCACTGCAGGTCCGCCTACTAGCATGCCGCTTGACGCTACGATAATCGCCCTCCCTGCGTCGAACACATCTTGCTTGTTGCGCATTTGTGGCTCTCGGTAAAATTCGCTCTTGAACGGGTCGTCGTCGCTTGTAAGTATACGCATTTGTATTTCGCGTTTCAAGTGCGTTGCGTTGTGCCGGTGAATTTTCATTACTTTTTTCACCATTCCATCGAGGAAAATTGGGCAATGGGGAATTACTTTTGACAACATATGAGCTTCCAATGTTAGCAGTACTTCTTGGCCTCTTCCAATTGCAAAAGTAGGTACAAGCACTTTTCCGCCGCGCTTCAAAGTTGTGCCAATGTGGTTAATAAAAGTGTTAACGGTTTTCTTTGTCGACTGTCGAGTCGTGTTGCCGTAAGTGCCTTCAATTATCAGCGTGTCAGCTTCGAGGCCATGTATATCCGCGCCTTCGAGTAATTTTGACTGACGTAGATTAACGTCTCCAGTGTAAAGTATCCTGTGTTCGCTTGTATCTAGAAACGTCATTGCGCTGCCCAGAATGTGGCCGGCGTCTCTCATTTCAACACCGCCGCTACGTTGTTTGTAGTCAAGGAGTTTAGTGTGCTTCATTAGTTTGTCGACACTATGTGCGTTGAAAAATTTGTCGCCTTGTATTTTCAACGCGTCTGCAAGTAAAACCTGTGCTATGTCTCTTGTTGGTTTTGTAAGCAGGGTTTTGCCGCTAAACCCGTGTTGGTAAAGTGCCGGCGCGTAGCCAACGTGGTCTAAGTGCGAGTGGCTAATAATTAGCTGGTCTACGCTGCTGCTTTGTTTTAGGTCAAACTCCGGCGGAACTGGTTTTCTTCCTTCTAGTTTTATGCCGCAGTCTAGCATTGTGTTCTCGTGCGATTCTATAAAAATGCAGCTTCTACCAACTTCGCTTGCTGCGCCGTAAAAAGTTACTCTATCCATTAAATGTGATACGTTTTCCTTGCATATAATTATAATGAAAGGCGGCGCCAACTAGAATTTGCTAAATTTTCGCATCGTAAGGGTTAAAAGCGTCAGTTTTTCGAATTTATTCACTAGTTCTCTAAGTGATTTACAAATATGGTTAAAGAAAATACTTACACTAAATACGAAGAGGCTCGCCTTGTCGGTGCACGTGCGCTGCAACTCGCAATGGGCGCTCCGCCACTAATAGACGCAACTAAGGTTAGCGACGTTCACGTTTTAACTTCTCCAGTTGAATTTGCCAAGCTAGAGTTCAGCAAACATTCAATCCCAATGAGCGTCATTAGAAAAACATAATAGTTAATTTAGGCGCCGCAATTTGACCTTTTTCCTTTAATTTTAATTTTTCTCTTCGTCTACTTTTTCTACTCATTTGCCTTTAGAACACTAGCTACGCTTTTTCTCACGTGCTTTCGCTGTTTTTACTTTTATTTGCCGAAATTGCAATTAGTAACTTCACTGGCGGCGATATGGGTTGCTGGGCAGTATCGCAGTATTATTTTATGTCCCAGCCAATTGCAATTGACGTTGACATTCCAGAAAATTACACGAACGCTTCGATTAATGTTGGCCAAGGGCCTGGAAATAATTACTTCGCACGTCTGCGTAAATGCGCATATTATTCGTGCACAAATTATCAATATTATAACTCAGTTTGTCCAGTTGTTGCAAGCGTTGGATTTGGTGAAAACAACCTAAGCAGAATTCTCACTCCAGGAAAATATCGCTTGTTAGTTGATAGCCTTGAAGGTTATGCTGCAACAAAAGTGAGTGGCGCAGTTCTCAAAGTTTCCTTTCCCGCCTTTACATTCGACGCCGCGCCAAAGCAATGCACTTACGGTGACAAAACTTTATGTTCCGTAAATGCGGTTGTTACTGGAACTTCAGTTTGTAAATTTTCAACAAACGCAACAATTGCCAGCGTAACTAATGCAATCAACTCAACAGGTTCAACTGACAACATAACTTTTTCATTTCAAAACAATTCCTTACAATGGAATTGTACAACTGGAAATTATTTTATTCGCCTTGAGTTTCCTGCGCTGCGCTTCTCTAATGCGTTGCAATTACTTGAATTTTCCAAAGTCAGCCAAGCAATTCAATCAACAGTAACAATTACCAACCCTGCTGGCGAAGATTTTGAAAACGTGTCCTTCCAGCATCTACTTTCTCCGACGCAAAGTTTTACAAACCTATCCGCCAATTCAACTGCAAACTTTTCACAATCCTTTACCGGCGATTTTGTTAACAGTAGTTCAATTGTTTCTTCAGAATATAATTTCAGCGGCATAGGTAATGTAGTTGTAAATATTTCTAATACCTTGCTAAATTTTTCATTCAACGCGACGCACAACTTTTCCAACTGGACTGCAACAAACACAACTATAATTACAGTTAACTTTAACCTTGACTCGCCAGTTGAAAACCTATTTGTAAAAAATGCAAGCGAATTTTTCTCTCAACTTTTTAACACAAGTGTCGCGGCGAATCCGAACGAGTTTGTTTCCCAAAACAGTACTTTGCTTTTGTTAAATGGAGATTTCGTAAAAGTTACAAACACTAGTGCAGCAGTTAATGGTGGTGAAGAGTTAAATTATTCACTGTCTTTTTTTAACCCAACAAATTCTTCGCTTGCCTTGCCATTTGAGCTAGATGTGTCGCCGTTTGAAAACGTTACGCTACTAGCGAATTCAACTCCAGTTGAAATTAACGGCGGCAAATTGAGTGTTTTAGTTTCTAATCAAAGTAATTTTTCCATATTTGTAAAACAAAAAACTGCGCGTGTTGAAATTACAATTCCTAGCTCGGGTATTGCAAGCAGCTCAGGCGCCGCTGGGGCAGCAGGCGTTGCGAGCGTAAGAACATTTGATTCTATTTTGCCAACGGATATTTTAGCGGCGAATAACTCAGTTAGAAAAGTTGTTCCAACGCCGTCGCCTCGTGAAAATAATTCAAGTGCGGTTGTTGAACCTATTGGTGAAATTGATGCCTTGCCGACAAGTGGAAGGGCGCCTTCTATTTTTTCAGGGTTCGCTGTTTTTGCGCTTCCTGAATTTTCTCCATTTTTCTTTTTGCCTTTCGCGCTTTTAATTGGTGGGTTTTTGTTTTTGAAAAACCAACGCAAGACAATTGTGCGATTGAAAGGTCAACAAAATAAAAATGAGTGCAGATTAGTTGTGATAAACATTGGAAAAGAGGATATGTGTAACGTTGTGCTGCAAGAAATTCTTCCGTTGAACGCAAAAGTTAAGGCAATATCCAGAGCGCGGAAAGCAAAAACCGTTATTGGTGTTGTGCTAACATGGCGCAGGAAAGTAATCGCGCCGAACGAAAAGCTAATTGTGGTTTACAATTCTTCTCTATCGGCAAAGAAAGGCAAGCTGAGCTTTAAAATTAAAGATAAACTGCGCGAAGTAGTTTTCTAAATTAGTTTGCCCATTTCGCTTAGCTCTTGAATTGTCAACTGTACTACTTTCTTTTCTAGTAGTGTTTGTGAGATTTTTGTTTCATCTATTTTCAGTAAATGCCGCGAGTGTTTCAATGCTTTTCTCACGTTTTGATTCTTGTGCTGGAACAGCGCGTTTACAAGTTGTTGGTTAAGCGCAATTGGTTTCTTTTTCTTCATTACGACCAGTGAGCTGTGCACTTGCGGCGCTGGCCAGGATACTTCCGGTGGGTAAGTTTCAATTAATTCGCAGTTGCAGTTGTTTTGGCACAGTACACTGAAGCGAGAGTAGTCTCGTGTACCGGCAGGCGCAACAACTCGCTCAGCTAGTTCCTTTTGTATAACAAACACTGCGGTTTTCGCGGTGCTTACGGTGAACTTTTCAATTATCTGTGAAGAAAGGTTGTAGGGAAGTAATCCAACAATTGCATCGTATTGTGAATAATCTTCTTTCATGCAGTTGTTGTGAATTATTTCAACACTTGCTGGCAACTTCCTATGAAGTATCTCTATCAATTGCGGGTCAATTTCAACAACAGTTAAATCGCTTACTCTTTTCGCAAGGTGTTCTGTCAACGCGCCTAAGCCCGGGCCGATTTCTAACACTTTTCCTTTTGTTGGTACGAGCTCCGCTATTTGAATTGCAATTTCTTCGCTTGTCAAGAAGTTTTGTCCGAGTTCTTTACGCGGCGTTATTTCGCTCATTAGCGCCACTGTCTTTCTTCTCGTTCATCTTCGCGCTTTGGACTCTTTGTAAATAAGTGGTACTTGCTCTCTCCCTTCAATTCTTCAATTATCCTTTGCGTAAATACCTCATCAATGCTAGTAACGTGGGCTACTCGCTCGTGGAAATCCTTGAAGTTTTCAAACGGCTTTGCACTGCGCGCTGCCATGATTGCATCTAAGTGTTTCTTTCCAATTCCAGGGAGTAATTCAAGCATGTGGCTGCGTATGCTAATTGGCCCAGCTCGGTTGATAAAAGCGACAAAATCAGCTTCTCTTTGTAAAATTACGCTGTGCACTGCGTCGTGTAAATTAGCCTGTGCATTGGAAGTAAGTTGATTGTATTCAATTCTGCCTTTAATGTGGTCAACTTCTTTGCGTTCGTCTTTGCCAATGTAAATGCGTTGCTTTGACTCTATTGGCAGAATTGGTCTTGTTACAACTTCAAGCAGCGTGAAGTTGAACTCTCCAAGTACTTGTGCAACTGGTTCTTTCATTGCTTCGCTTGACTTGCCGTGTGGCAAAAAGTCCAGCACAATTACAAATTCTTCTTTCCTTGGAATCATTACAAACACTTTCCATTTCTCTTACTACTTCTTTTTGTTCTTGTAACATAAAAATTTACTTATTCTCCTTCTTTTGCAGTTGGTTCGCCGTCATTACTGTCTGCTTCTTGTTTTGCTGCTGCAGTTTGTTCTCCTTCAGGTGCTGCTTCTTGTTTAGTCGGTTCTATTTTTCTAGTTTTTGCAGGTTCCTTTGAGTCTTTGCGGTAACTCTTAACAATTTCAAAAGCACTTTTTAATTTACTTGCGTCAATTGCGCCGCTTCCAGCGAGTATTGCCTTTAGCTCCTCTTCTTTCTTTGGAAGCAAATCAGTTACTTTTACAGCTTGCCATTGAGTTAAGCCAGCGTCCATTAACTCCTTAACCATCTTCGCAGCGTCTTTGTCGTCTATTTTTAGCAAGTCTTCAAAATAATTTAGTGTGTTTTGCTGTTCGTAGGACAAGTTTCCTTGTTTTTGCCTTTCCTTTAACAACGCGTGCGCTTCGTTTACAGTGATTATTTTTTCAGTAATAACTTGCATTTTTTCTTCCACCTTTTTTTAAACTGTTGCCAAGTGCATTGGCATCAAGGTTAATTTCTTTGTCTTGTTGAGATCTTTAAATTCAACAACGTAGCCTTTTCCTTGCCTTGCAGTTATTTTGACAATCCTGCCGTTAAAGCGCATTGGCACCTTTGCACTTGCGCCGTCAACTTTTATCCTGACATTTGCCCCGACGTCGAAAACGCGCAGCAACTGGGGAATTGTCTTCCTGCCGGAACCTAGCTTCCTGCTGTGCTTTGATAAATATCCGTGACTCCTCTTCATAGTAAAACCACTTTAAAGTTCAATTCAACGCAGACGGTTCGCCGCCTAGTTAAAAAGTAATTAACAGATAGACCAACAAGCGTATAAAAGTCTTTCATTCTCAAAAACGAACTGTAGGCTAAAAGAAAAACGAGCGCAGCAAGGCTTTTTACTCCTTATTGTGATATTTCTTTTGAGGCGATTATTCAAATGTCAATGCACGAAATTGTTAATTTTCTCGGTGAACAGGGCGCTGGATTAAGAAGCGCCCATTATGGTATTTTGAAAAGATTTGGATTAGCCGCTGAATCAACTAACGTAATTACTACGCGTGTGCATACCGTGCATCTTGATGTGCGTGATTTACCAACTGGTTTAGCAATGGATGTCATTTATGCTGGCTTAAGAAAACGAGGCTTTGCCGTTGCACCCAGAAACAAAAGTACCGAGTTAGATTTAACAAAAGGCGGAAACCACTGTACTTTATTTTACGCGCCGTATGCTGATAAGGGGCATTTTGAACTACGTACAAATAGACTTGGTGCGCAGGATCGGCGCAAGTTAAACGAAGCTATTAGGGCGCAGCTTACTCGTAAATAGCGTTTAAAGCCACCAAAATCCTTAAAAACCACTTTGTTACTATTATTCAGTGGTAGTAAGTACATGAGTGCACCTGCTGAGGTTAATGTAGTTAACGTAGCCCTGGGCTTTCTCGTTTTCATGTTCGTGTTAATGTATATGCAGGGCTTGTCCGCTGCAGCGGCAATATTCGCCATTCCAACGCTTTTATTCTCCGGCTTTCTCATGATAATTTCCCAATTGCTAGGTGTATTGCTTAGCTTTTTCGTCGGCGCAATTGGCGGCGGCCTAGTTGGACTAGCTGTGTTTGGAATCGCATTAGTTTGGTTGTCGCGTTCAGTTGCGGGAATCGCGGCACAAAGCTACATGCTATTCGCAATTTTCATCATAATGATGCTGCTTGTGGTGTAGGCTTTATATACCGCCTTTAAATACCCTCGACGCCTAGTTTTAAAAGGTGTATCCACTATGGCTAAGAAATTTAAAAAGAGAATTAACTGTTCGTTTAAAGTTGAAAACATAGTCGCATCAGCTAATCTCCAGGTGGAGCTTGACCTTTTTAACATTGCAATGGAAGTTGACAACGTTGAATACGAGCCAGAACAGTTCCCTGGCGCTATAATGAGGCTAAAGGAACTAGGCACAACGCTGTTACTGTTTAAGAACGGTAAAGTAATCTGCTCAGGTGCCAAAAGCGAAAAGCAAATCGAACAAAGCATCAAGAGAGCAGTTGAGTTACTCCGCGGCTACATGATGTAGTTTTGAATACCTTTTTCTTTTATTTTACTTTTTTCTCTTATTTTAGCTTTACTTTTTTCACTTTCGCTACTGTAGCCAATCCGTTGCGCGTAGCCAACGTGTTTTGCGTTTGCCTTCTTTTACTCCTTTATTGTACGCTGCTGCAGCTTCTTTTAATTCAACGGTTGTTTTTATTCCCCAAGTGCGCTTCACGCCTCGCATGGTTTCTTCAGCGTTTAACTCCATTAGAAGCCGCGCAATGTCGCGGGTTTTGTTAAGAGATACCTTTCCGCTGATTGTTTGAGCCAGTTGTATGGCTCTGCGTGGGAAAATGGTGTTTAATTGTGGTGAACTCTTCGCGTTTATATTGCATAGAAACTTTGGGTCAATTAAAGTAACGTTGCCTTTTTCGTCAAGTAAAATATTAGCGAGGTGAGGATGGCCGTGAGCTACGCCGGCGCCGTGCATTTTGCCTAGCTCGTAAAAAATGCGCCTCGCTGTTTGTTTTCCGAACGCTTCATTTTGATTAAACTGTGCGCTACTTGCTGCTTCTTTCTGATTTTTTATGCGGGTTATTAACTCGCCTTTATTTCCAGCGATTGAAAAAGCAACTGGTTCTTCAAAACGCACCCTAGCGGCGTACAGTCGATGGTATAATTTCAAAAATTCTAGTTTAACCGCCGGCCGCAAAAGTAGCTCATTTGTACCGTTTGTGTACTTGAAAGTACCCGCACTGCTTGAACGAGTTGACAAATCTTCCTTTAACTCCCAATCTGCATTAAATAATTGTCTTTCAAATCTTCTTCTAATAATTGTCCTGAGCCCGGGAGCAAAGGTATAAACGTTAAACGCGCCTTTTTGACGCGGGACAATCTTACGATACGCTCGTCCACTTTCTGGAAGTATAACACTTTTTCCGGGTTCTACACGGCGCATATAACTAGTCATTAGAATTAGTTAACCAAGAGAATGTTTTTATACTCTTTTCCTTCTTTTAAGTAGCGATAGCGGTCATAGGAGAGTGGTAATACCCAGTCCCATTTCGAACCTGGAAGTCAAGCACTCTAACGGCGGCCCAAGTACTGTTTTTCAAAACGGGAAAAGACGCTGCTGCTATCACTCTTTCATTACAACCTCTGCTATCTGCTTGTAATAAATTTTAGTTTGTTCTATTTCTTTTTAATGTCTTGGTTTCGTCCAACAATTGTACACGAGCTTCGCGCGTTGTCTACTAAGAAAAGGGAAAATGGACTCGGGGATTGGAAGTGGTTTAGCCGAAGTGCTGAATATGATTTAAAAGACATTACTGCTGCCGATGTGGTGGTTGTTAGCGAGTTGGATAGATTTCACCATGATAATTTAACCGATCCAGTAAAGTCAACCTTTGTATTTATGAAAGCACGCCAGTTGTACGATTACATTCGCTTACAACACTATGGTTCTCCTTTGTTTGCTTCTCATGTTAGTCAACGTAAAAACGTTAACGAAATTCTAGACAAACTTCAAGAGATTTTTCAACGTGAGGTAAACCACCCGCAGCTTCTCCAGCGCATTGTAGTTTCTGCGCCGCATGCTCCGCGTTTCTTACACCGCACGAACGTTGAAACAGCGCGTAAAATAATTCGAGTCGGGTTGCACAACTCACTGTCGCTTCAAAGCACTGCAACTTGGCAACCGCGCGACGTTGCACAAGCGCTTGCAAATTATCACAAAAAACACAAAGGTAGCGATGCAGTTGTTGTGCTTGAAATTCCTAGAGAAATATGGGAAGAAGCGCATTCGAGAGACGGCGGGGACGGGGAAGTGCTTCATCCCCTTTTTGGCACTGACAAGCAAGGCGGAACTGTTAATCCAGTTCACGTGCTAGGCTTTTTTGACCAAAAACATAATCACAATTTTACATTGAACGCCCGCTATGCAAAGTTTCGCGTGTAATTTAGCAAAACCAGTTTAAACCACGTTGTTCTATTTTATTTTATGGTTGCCGTTGTACAGTCGCGATTAAATGCAGTTGAAGATATCCTTAGTGAAGCTGATCGACTTTCGCAGAAAATTAGGCGGCTTAAAGCTTCTCGACCAAAAAGAGAGTATAAACTCCCTCTTTCTCCTTTTACAACTAGAGTTTTGAAACTTGCACCGCAGCACTTGCACGGTCAATTTCAACTAAAAAAAATTGCCAGGGCGTTAATGGAAGAAGATAAAGTTAAAGTTCGGCCGCCTTTGTTAAAAAAATACCACGCGCGAGTTTACAGTGCGTTGAGTTTGTTAAAAGCGCGCGGTTTAGTTGAACAGACTACTCGGTTCAGTCAATCTCGTTTACCTAACCGTAACCTAGTTTCAAATGAACAATTAGTTGGTTGTGAAGGTTTGATAATGTGGGCGCTTCACGGCGGCGGAAGGCGCAAGGGAATTGTGCCGCCATGGAGTCCTTTTCTAAAAAAAGATGAAGCGAAGTCAATTGCCAGGCAAGCGGCTTTACGCGCTTTGGAATTACACAACCCGGCTAAAGGTAGTTTTTCTACGTATGCAACTCTTAAAATGTCCACTGCAATTAGACGCGCGGTTGGAAAAGAAATTCGTGCCAGGCGACGTTTATCTTCTCTAGATGCACGGCGTTCTAGTAAAGATGAAAGAACTGGCCACGATATGCGCGGCGTGCCTGCTTTTGACCCAGAAGCAGTTTCAGATAAGTTAGCCCAGTTAATTAAGCTTAACTTACCTAAGCGGAATTTAATTTTCTGGACACTCCATCACGCTTACAATCATTCGTTGCAAGACATAGCAGACGCGCACAAATGTAAAAAGCAAAATGTAAAAGCAACTCTTAACCGAATGGAAAGACGCGCGCGGTCAGTTAGAATGTCACGAAGTCAATCACAACTTGCACTGAGAATGGCGGGCACAGTTGAACAACGCGCGTAAAAACAATTTTGCGCTTTTTAATATTCCGTTTCACTTGTTTTTATTCCAAGTTTTTTCAAGAATTGTTTTGGCGTAATGTATTCTGGAAACGGTTCGTAGTCGCGGTCAAACGCAACAAGCGTATCAATTTTCAAGTGTTTTACTGTTGCAAGATGTTCCAAGTCTTTTTCTTTTATTTTACCGTGCCACTTTTGCATTTCTGCTTCAATTTGTTGCTTTGGAATTATTTCATATTTTTCAGTTATTAGCGCCTCTACTTCGTATACTGTTCGTTCATCATGATAAGTGCCGAAATACCTTTTTAGTTCTATTAAGACGTTTTCGCTTATCGCGGCTTCTATTTGCTTGTTGTTTGCTAGTTTAAAGATCTGTGCTGAATTGCTTTTAGGATGGTTGTAAGCCCATATGAATACACTTGTGTCTAGAAATATTTTCATTTTGACCTAATTGAAGCTATTTGTGCTTTTATTTCGTCGTCAGTGTATCCCTTTTTACTTACCCGTTCTGCTGTTTTTCTGAACAACTCATTTGGAGAAATAACACCGAGTTTTAACGCGTAGCTAATCAACGCTGTTCTCACTGCTTCTGTTTTAGAGCCGCAATATCCTTGGTTAACGAGTTTGTTCAACACACTTGCGCTTTCGCCTTTTAGCCTAACTGTAAAATCAACATTTTGCTGCATAAAACCACCTTAAAGGTATATTCAATATGTACTTAATATACCTTTTGCTCATGTTTTATCTATTTTAAAGTCAATCACAACTTGCACTGAAAAAGGAGAATAGGGCCGCACAATTCGCTTGAAAACAATTTTGCACTTTCTTTTTTTCTTTTTGCACTCTTTTTTTATTTTATTTTCCAATTCTCTAAATGGATTTGTCTTGCGCTTTGTCTTTTCGCTGCGGTGTGGGCCGAACCCGTAAAAGTGTACTATGCAACCAGGCGCAGCTGCGTCAATAACCTGCGGTAAGAAGTCAATTGCGCTATGCGGCAAAGGCATTACAATTCTATTCGCCCACCGCGGATATTTTTTTAATATTTTCGCTGCGTCGCCTTTTACGCTTGTAACCATTTCGCTAACTTTATTCGCAGTGATGTTTTTCACAGCGTACTTTACCGCAGCTGGATTCAACTCGTTGGAAATAATGTGTGCTGTTTCGTGTTTTGCCTTGAGAGTTTTTGCAATTATTATGGAAAATGGCGCAACTCCGGCAAATAGCACGAGGATTTTCTCGCCGTTTTTAACTTCTTGTGCAATGCGCTGGCGTTCAAAAGCCAAGCGTGGTGAAAAGTAAACCTTTGCGGCGTCGAGTTCAAAAGTGCAATTGTTTTCGCGATAAGTAGTTTTAGTTGTTTTCTTTCCAGCTAGGTGTTTTAACTTCCATACGCGGTAAACTCCATGCATTGCTCCTTGCTTTGCGCATACTGTTTCGATGTGTTTGTTACTCGCCAGAATTTCGTTCGCGATTTGCTTCGCTGCTGTTGATTTAGTCCCGGGGGGAATTTCTATAATTGCAATTGTACCAATCTGGTCAGTTGCTAAGTGTGTTTTTGTCACGATGTTGTTTAGCGTTTTAACTTTAATAAAACGCAAGTGCATGGCGCTAGGGAAAGGTTGTTATTTTCGCTTATTCTATTTTTTTAATGCAAGCTGCTCTTTCAAATTATTTTGCTTCTCGACGTTTTGAGGATTTGTCAGCTATTGTAAGTCACGTTGGTGAGATTTCAGATCAAATAAAACAATCAGCGGTTCCGAAACTCAAACCAGGACCTGCGAGGTCTTATTCAGATTTTACCAAACTTGTGCTTCGCTTGGCTCCGAGTTTTTTCAA
>JAZDHP010000028.1:0-15828 GCA_043805855.1 Microcaldota archaeon | reverse complement strand
TACATTGTAATAGTTTCTTTTTATCCAAATTAAACACCCTTCTACTGTTATCCCAAAGGAAAGTAGTTAGTAAAGAAGTTGCCTCGGGCGAAACAACTTAGTTACAATTAAAAGACAAACTAGACTTTAAAATGGTTTCTGTGGAACGCCTATTCTTTGAGTTGTTTGTCCCATTTGCCTTCTTTTACTTCGGCTTGGACTTCTTGTGGCTTTTTGCCCTCAACTGTAACGCCAAGTGAAACACATGTGCCCATTACTTCCATTGCGCCTGCTTTGAGCGTTTTTGCAAGTGTTGCAGAGCGTTTCATGCCCGCGACTTTGATGACTTGATCAAATGTTAAGTTGCCAATTGTTTTTTTGCCCTTAACGCCAGCTTCTTCTTTGACTGGTTCCTTTAAACCCAACTCGCCTTTGATTAAACCGGATGTTGGCGGTGTGCCTACTTCGATTTCAAAGGTTTTCGCGTCTTTGTCAACAATTATTTTTATCGGTACTGACATTCCTGCGAATGCACTGGTTTTTTCGTTAATCGCTGCAATTACTAACCCGGGGTTTACTCCAGACGGGCCGAGTTGCGGGCCTAGCGGTGGGCCCATTGTTGCCTTTCCGCCTTCGATTAACGCTTGAATAGTTATTTTAGACATATATGTAAATTCACTCCCTTAGATTTAAACTTTAAACGTTAACTTATAGACTCAGAAGCTAGGTAAGTAGAAACAAAGCGGTTAATAAACACTTTCTAGGGAAGAACGTTTAACGTAGCTAATCTACGACGTAAATTAGTGGCAATTGAGTTTATTTCATAGGCGCCGTAAGATGGTAATAAAGCGTCATTTTTATGCAACCATGCTGAGACATAAGCGTCACTGCGGCCATACGGCCCGCCACTCATTATCCCGCCAATATTTGGCTTAAATGCATCTCCAAAAGCACCAACGTATTGCCGGTAGTTATAACTTACTCTTCCAAACCCCCCGCAGCCAAAATAACAACCTGTCCCAGCAGCACATTGTTTACCTATATTCATATCCCAAATATTTTCCAATGAACCAGCAAAACAAAATTCCTCTATATTAGAAGTATAGTAAAAATCTGAGCTATTTGCTGTTTGCGAAAATATTCCAGTACACGCCTGTTCAACACTCTCATACCAAGTTGGATTGCCATCTACAACAAATCTTGCATAATAGCCGTTTTCAACATAATTTCTTGTGAAATTTAAACTGCTCCTACAAAAGTTTACCCAATCTGTACTTCTCGAGCTAAGTAAGGTGCTACAACGATCGAAAAGTTGCCGCGTAGAATAGTAAATGGAATAATTAGCCGAGTCAACTCCCTTGCACCACCGAGTACAGTAGCCTTTGCCAGTCACATACGCATTAGACGTACGCGGGCGACTATAATCGCAATTTGGCACGTGCGCGTTCCATGCAGTTACTTCTTGGGCAGTCAAATTATTGTACTCCATAGCCGTGTAGTATTCGTCCTTAAGCCCAAAGGAATGCCCAATTTCATGGTTAAACGTTTCACCCATATCTTCCATCGGCCAAACGTTATACCCTGAAGCGGATCTATTATTAGTTAAAATTACAAGTTCCATTTGTGGTTGTTTCGTAAATAATTTAGAGGATGGGCGTAAAAATTGACAATAACTATAAACTTTAGGAAAAGGGTCGTTAAGGCTGTCGGATAATGGTTTTGAAATGTAAAATACGTTAAAATCACGTATATTACTTTTAAATGGTTCAATTTCAAATAACCCGGCTCTTGCATTATAATAATTTGGCCCCTGTTCAATTACCCACGTACTAAAACCATATTTTGGATCTGTTTTATTGTACTGAGAACGATAAAACTGGGCCCGAGAAATACTATACCCGTATTTATCAATATCTTTCTGAGAAAGTCCATAAAAGGCAATGACAAAATTAAACGCGGAGTTTGGGTTTTTGTTTAACACTAACGGAACACAATTAGGAGCAGAATTTTTAATGCTTGGAAGCAAACTATATCCACTAAGAATATTTGCCTGCGAAATAGCCGCCGTAAAGCCTAAAAAAAGAACAATTAAGATTATTGCAAAAATTTGGCCAACTTTTGTCATACATTATTTTAAGTAGCCAAATTTTTAAGCTTAGTACTTTGACAGCGCCATTAGCGTTTTTCGGTATTTGGCAATTATTTTTTTCAAAATAGGGATTGCTTCTTCTTCGGTTACAAACCGGTCTTTGCTTTTCTTTTCCATGAACATAGATTGTCACTTCGTTATTTTTATCCTTTGCTTTAACCACCTAGCAACGCTTGAAATTGACTGCTGGCCACTTGCAACTAGTAAAACGAAGTTTAACAACTCGCCTTCGTCAATTTCTACTAGCGCTGCATCATTCATAGCAAGGAACAAGAGAGTTGAACTCACTGCAGTTCTTTTATTACCCTCGGCGAACATGTGTCCTTTATTGGCCATAAAATCAAACATAAACGCCGCCTTGAGTACTAACTGTTCCTCTCCGTCTTTGTCACTATATTTGTACTGAACTGAGGAGATCAAATAATCTAGATTAGCTTCGTTCAAAATAACAAAGGGGTCTTTGCTCAAGCTTACCGCAAATTGGTTAGCTGCGATAATCACCCGCTTTGTCAAATAATTCATAAAAACAAGTAGCAACTAATGGTTTAAAAGTATTGACCGACACGTCGCTGCCGGTAAAAGGCCGCTCAGGCCGCAGGCCTTTTAGACCTCTGGCCAAGCCGGTCGCCGTGGATTGTAAGGCCGCGCTGGGGGCCTTACTTCGGCATTACTTTTACCGCGTTTACTTTTATTGTTACGGGTATTGGTACTGCAACTTCGATTAGTTCAACTGTTGCGTTTTCGCCTTCGATTCTGACGATTTTGGCTTTTTCGCCTTTGAACGCGCCTGAGATTATTTCAACTAAGTCGCCTTTGTTGATTATAATTTCTTGCGGTTTACTTTCCAATAACTCAGCAATGTCTGCGATTTGCATTGGCTTGTGAAGCGCGCCTTTAATGTGCGGTACGTTGGCAATGATTGACTTGGCAGTGATGTCGTCCGGCGCTTCTACTAAAACGTAGCCGCGCAGTCGATGTGAAACGATTATAGCTTTTATTGCTGCTCCGGTTTTTTCAATTTTTTTGGAAAGCAAGTCAGAAACAATTGCTTCTTGCCCTGCAGTTACTCTATAAGTGTATAACATAATTTTTCTCAAACTCCTTTAAACATCATTTTGTTTTTGCTTTTATTTTTATATTTAATTTTGTAGTTATTTTCGTATTTTTGTTTTTGTATTGTTTTATTTTTGTATTTTCACGATACGCGCAGGTAGTGCGCTGCCATTGAAATTATAAACCCAATAATGCCAATTACAACTAGCCCAAGGCCAGTTATGAGCACCATTTGCCTGAATTCCGCGTCTTGTGGCTTGTGGGTGACGTTTAACACGCGTTTACTTTGCTCTACAAAATTGGTTACGATACTTAAGTCCATAATTATCACTTTTTTTAAACGAAGTCAAGGTCAAGCTGCGCTTCTGCAACTCCATCTTGAGTCATTGCCGCTCTCTTTATTCCAGCGAGCACGGTTAAAACGCGTACGCCGCCTTTTTCCATTCCGTCGTCAATTGTTGCGCCCCAAATTATGTGCGCGTCTTTTGAAATTCTCGAGGCAATTGCGTTTACAGCTGCTTCTGCTTCGCCGAGAGTCATGCTTGAACCGCCGGTTATGTTTACCAACGCGCGATCCGCAGAGTGTATGTCGACGTCGAGAAGTGGAGATGCAAGTGCCTTTTCAGCAGCTAGCAACAGGCGGTCTTTTGTCTCGTCGTTTGAGACCTCACCTAATCCAATTACGGCGTCGCCGCTGTGCTCGAGGATTGTCCTCATGTCTGCAAAGTCGAGATTTACAAGTCCTGGTTTTGTAATTAGTTCAGTTATTCCCTTGACTGAATTTACAAGTACACTATCGGCAACTTTAAACGCTGCGTTTAATGGTAAATCTGGCACGAACTGAAGCAATTTGTCATTTGGAATTGCAATTACAGTATCTGCAGTTCGTTGTAGTTTTTCAAGCCCTTCCATTGCGTTGCGCATTCTTTTTGGCCCTTCTGAGTAAAAAGGCAACGTAACTATTCCTACGCATAGCGCACCTAGGTCTTTTGCAATTTTGGCAATCACGTGAGCTGAACCAGTTCCAGTTCCACCGCCCATGCCACAAGTTACGAATACTAAATCTGCGTTTGAAATCAATTGTTTAATTTCTTCCATTGACTCTTGTGCAGCTGCTTCTCCAACTGCAGGGTTACTTCCAGCGCCTAGCCCCTTAGTTTTCTTTTTCCCGAGCAACAGGCGTTTATCAGCCTTTATTTTAATTAAGTGCTGTGCGTCGGTGTTCATTGCAATTGTAACCGCACCTTTGATTCCAACTTGAGCCATTCTATTAACTGTATTGCAACCGCTGCCGCCAGTTCCAACAACATATATTTTAGGACGACTTGCGTCTAGAACTGCAAGTATTTCTTTGTCCTCGTCGGACAATGGCTTGTTTGGCTCTTGAATGACATAATCTTGTGCTATTAAAATTCCGTTTTCCATAAAAATCCCCACGAAATATTTGTATTTTACGATAAATTTGGCGATATGCCTTTGCGCTACGCTAAGCGAAACGCAGTTAAATTTACTAATAGTATTCTGTTAACGGTAGATTATTAATGGTTATGTCAGAACGATTTAAAAAACTCAAAAAACAACCTTTTAAAACAAAGGTAAAAACGCCGGAATTACATTGTGGTTCCTTTGCAACTACTAAATTCACTGCAAAAGTTATTGATATAAAAGCGGGGCAAAATGAAATTGCGCTTAACGAGGAAGAGGCAAAATGTCTTGATTTGGGTTTACTTGATAGAATAAAAGTAAAAGCGCGCGGAAGAGAAGCAATTGCGTTGGTAGATCATTCAAAGTATTACTTAAAGCCTGGTGAAATTGAATTATTTTCAGAAATTGCTTCTACGTTAAACGCAAAGAGCGGCGACGTAGTTACTATTGAACCAAGCTACCGTCCAAAAAGTTTAGACTACATTCGCAAGAAACTTGACAATGAAGTGCTTTCAACTGGAGAGATAACTGAAATCGTAAAGGATTTAATGGCTGAAAAGCTTTCAAATGCAGAGTTAGCTGCTTTCATGGCTGCGGTTTACATTAACGAGTTGAACAGTGAAGAAACCGCAGCGCTTACAAGGGCAATTTTTGAAACCGGCGATTCGTTGACTTTTGAAAAAGGCAAAATAATTGTAAGCGAACATTCAATTGGCGGCGTTGCAGGAGATAGAGTAAGCATTATCTTAGTGCCGTTGTTGGCTTCTCTTGGGATTACAATTCCAAAAACTTGCACGCGGGCAATTTCAAGCGCAGCTGGAACTGCAGACACAATGGAAGTGTTTTGTCCAGTTTCCCTATCTTTAAGCGAAATAAAAAATGTCATAAAAAAAGTTAACTGTTGTCTCGTGTGGGGCGGCGCAGTTAACATGGCGGTTGCCGACGATAAGTTGATAAAAATTCGCAACCCGCTGCGTTTAGATCCGAAGTCGCTTTTACTTTCTAGCATCTTAGCAAAGAAAAAGGCAGAAGGGGCAACGCACGTGTTGTTAGATATTCCAATTGGCCGTGGTACAAAGATTCTCGAAGTTGAAAAAGCGCGGGAGTTAGCGCAGGACTTCCAGACGCTTGGAAGCAAATTGGGAATGAAAGTTGAAATTGTAATTACTGACGGCAGTGAACCTGTTTTAAAAGCAATTGGCCCAGCGCTAGAGGCAATAGAGATATTGAAAGTTATGAAAGGTGGCGATGGGTTGCTAGTTGAAAAGACTGCAATCATGGCTGGCAAAATTTTGAAAATGGTTCGCGGTACAACGCAGGAGGAAGGTTACCGCATTGCAATGCACCAGTTGAAAAGTGGAAAAGCATATGCGAAGTTCAAAGAGTTAATCGCGGCGCAGGGAGGAGACCCTGAAATAACTGAGAAGGACATTAAAGTTGGAAAAATTGCATTTGACGTTATTGCAGACGCGAGTGGAAAAGTTGAACACATTGATAATAAAGCAATTTCGCGCGTTTGCCGTGCACTTGGTAGCCCAATTGAAAAAAGCGCAGGAATGGTAATTCATATTAGCACTGGAGATAAAGTTACAAAGGGACAAAAGCTATACACGCTTTATGCAAACAGTAAGGAGAAAATGGAATTTGCAATTGAACAGGCAAAACAGTTCCCGGTTGTTGAAATAGAGAGAATTATAATCGATACTATGTAAAATTAACTTATGGCCATAACGCTGGAAAGGGCAAAAAAGCATTTCAACGAAAGTAAAGTGCCGCGACATGGATTTCTACGAACTAAGGGAGATGCGCTTTACTTAGCGTTGGCTAGAGAAACTCGGAAAAAGCCAGCGTCTTTAAAAGTATTGCGAGAAATTGGCGAAACTTTAGCAGAGCTACATAGAGAATCAGTTCAAAAAAAGAAGGAAGAGGCGTTTAAACTAAAAGTCAAACAGCTAGTGCATAAAAGTGAAGGACAAGTTAGGAAAAGCCCGACAATTGCACTTGAAACTCTTGTAAAGGAAATTAATGCGCTGTCAGGCAAACAAATAACTCCCCCAGTTAACCGGTGGAAGAAGATATTAAGGAGAACTGCAATTGGCGCGGCTTTGCTAGGAGTGCCAATTGCAGCCGTATTAGGTGCAAAACTCCTCTTGCCTGAAATGCGTTCAATGGCTAAGTCGGTAAATTTAGGCGCGGTTAGTAGAGGCGAAGCTACGCCTGAAAAATACAAGATTCTCGACGATAGTAAATACATTGGGCAAATACAAAAAAATCCAGAAAAAAATATTGAATACGCGAGGTATTGTTTTGCAGAAGCGTTGAAAGGAGGTTCAACTGCTTTAAGCCGCGCTCATTTACAAAGAGCAGTGCAGGCATATGTGCGCGCGATGAAAGATGGCAGTCAACTAAGTCCGGGAGATTTGGGAAAATTAAAATTCTTAGCTGCTAGCTCAAGTAAACTACGGTTACAAGATCATGACAATTTAAAAGAAGCTCTAAGAACTTGGCAACCAAACGCAGCCATAACTGCACCTAGAGACATGGGCGTTTACAAACCACCAGCTGAACTTGCAGAGCAAGACGCGTCAAAAATGGCTCAAGCTATAAAAAATATACGTCCAACGCCAGACGCTCTTGGCCAAAAAGAATCATACCTCACTATACCCTTCTTTTACGTTTTTAGAGAACCAGGGGCTACTCTTGAAGATAAGCTTAAATCGCTAAAGAAAAAATTCCCTAACAAAAGCATTAGTTACACAACACCATCTAGAATTGGAACTAGAATTGTAAGCAAAGCGGAAGCTAGAGCCGCGCGAGAAACCTCCTATGGGCACGACCAAGCTGGAGAAGTTATACTTAATTATGTACCAATTCCTGAAAAAGATTGGAATGAAGATATTTTGAGAGAATTGGGAAATGACCACGCTACAAGGGCGCTTGAACACTTTTTTGGAGAAAACTGGGAATTCGCAGCACATTCGTTTATAGATGCAATTAACCTCGGCCGCAAGCTCGCGCCGGGAGAAATGAACATTGCAAAGGCAATTATATCCCAACGCGACCGACGAATTACAGATTCAACTAGAGACAGGTTAAAAAAAGTTCTAGAAAAATGGCACCCGCAACTGGAAGCTGAACAAGCTCCAAATAGCGAGGAAACGCTACAAAGTAAACCCCTGGAAGAAGAACCAAACCCACCTGATTGGAAACGTGAACAAATAAACGCTAATTTACAAGTGGGATTTAGCAAACTGAAAAGTGGCGACCTTGACACCGCCGCAAGAGCATTTACCCGTGCAATTGAATGGTATGGAGAAAGATTTGAATCACTGCCCCCAGGTCACTTACAGAAAGTGCGAGAGGTAGCTAGGAGACTCGCTGGCACGCACTATGGAGAAGAACTAACAAAAGCACTTGAAAAAGTAGATGCTAGCAGACAAAGTGAAAAACTAGGCGAAGATGAAAACGAGCAATAGAATAGTTAGATGCCTTCGCTCTTGCGTTTGAATTCAATTTCTAACGCAGTGCATGGCATTTCTATTCCATAACCGCGCAGGATTTCTAAATCAACTTCGCCGAAAACGCCAGATATTAGTTTACCAGTTACTTTTGCGCAGCGTCCTTTAATGAAACGCGGGTCTTCAGCAACTTCTATTTTTATTTTGTAATCGTCGAGGCTCTTTCCAAGCGCAAGGAGAGTTGCTTTTATTTCTGTGAAAGAAGTTGAACTACTTGCAATCAACGCCGCTGTTTTCCACTGTGTTTTTGCGCCGGTTTCTTCGCTTTCGTTTAGTTCAACGCATTCGCCAACTTCGAAGATTTTCTGCGGGTAAACATATTGCTTGTTGCTGGAAATTATGGAAAACATTCCCGACAAAAGAGATTGCCTGACTGCGTCTAACCCAAGCGCACGGCTTGAATATAGTTCAACGAATTTACCATTATCCTTTAGGTTAACTTTTTGCGTTGCTTCGGTTTTGTTTGTTAAAATCATTCCAATTACTTGCTGGAACCCTAAACCAACAAAAGTGTTTACAACTGCGTCGAACAAAATTGTCTTTTTGTGCTTCTTGCCAAACGTGTGCACTTGCGGCGGTAGTGGTTCAAAATTATCATAGCCATAGGCGCGACTGATATCTTCAATTAAATCAACATTGTGCACAATGTCAGAACGGAATCGCGGGACGCTTACAAGTATTTTTCCACCTTGTGCTTTTGAGGGAAGTAACATTCTACTAAGTAGCTTACACGCTTGCTGTGCGGTTAAAGTTAAACCAAGCAGTGAATTTATTTCGTTAATTGAAACTGAATATTTGTCAAATGCAAATTGGGGGAATTCAACGCGTTTGTTGCCGCCGTAATTAATTGCACAACTTTCAATTTTGCCACCCATATCTGCAAAATCAAGCGCATTAGCAGTTAGTAATTGTATTAACATATTTAAGTTGAAACTAGTTGCCTCAACAAAAACATCTTGCTTGCCTGGCTCTACTTTGCCAACGTCGTTGCTGTTAGTTATGGGAATCATTGATAAAATTTTACCATTGCTATCGCGAAGTACAGGTACTTTTTGCTGGCCTTCAAAGAAATGTGCGTAGGCTTTTCCTTTTTCGTGCTTTGCAAGTATTTCATCGCCAGTCATTTGCTTTTCGCAACCCAATGGCGCGAATTTAACTTCTTTTCGCGGCAACATAATATATTGCAGCGGGAATTTCGCGCCAGCTAGTTTGTAAATTCCCATTGCGAGCATTTTGCGATCTCGTCCAAAAGTAGTGTGAATTTTATCCTGGTAGTTTATCATACGCTTTAGCGAATCATCGTCAAAATTTATTCCACGCACGATAAACGCACCGATGTACGGCCGCACGGTTGCAACGCTTTTGTCAACGTTGATTGAATTTTTGCCTTTTGTAACTTGTGGAAAGCGCAATTCGGCTTTATTATTATAAGCGTTTATTATACGGACAATGCCCTCTAGGGAAACCGCGTCAATTCTATTCCCAGCACCTGCAATGTCAATTGTAGTTTCTTCTTCGTTGGATTCCTCTAGTTCCATTCCAATTTTGAACAGAGTTTCCGAGAGTGTTTTGGAAAACTCGCCTTTTAACGTTAAACTGTCCTTCAGGGTTTTTGTTGGAAGTATTACCATTACCATGTTCAGCGGAGCACCTCAGGAAGTTCTGGAAAGTCACGAATCCACTGTAAATCTGTCGATGCGCCTACGACTTTGCGAATGTCATCAACTTCAAACAAAATCATCGCCGCCCGCTCTAGAGCTAGTCCCCAGCCGAGCACTTTTTGCTTAATGCCAAGCGGTTCAAGTGTCTCTGGACGGAATATTCCAGAGTTTCCAATTTCAACCCACTTTGCAAGCGCGTCGTGGTAACCGAATATTTCCATTGACGGTTCAGTGTATGGGTTGAAAACAGGTTTGAACCTGATTTTTGAAATTCCAATTTTATTGTAAAATTCAGTGAACATTCCCATTAAATTACGTAAGTTCATTCCATCAGCAGCTACAAAACCCTCAATTTGATGAAACTCAGGCAAGTGAGTGCGGTCAATTGCTTCGTTGCGAAAAACGCGGTCAATTGAAAAGAACTTGCAAGGAATTTTTATCTCGCCTTTTCCTAACCGCTGTAAATAGCGAAATGAAGTCGGAGTAGTGTGCGTGCGCAATATGGGCTTTTGCGCTTCTTCTAAATTCCATTGAGTTGCACATCCCTTTGAACCAGTTTTCCAGCCATTTAAGTGCACTTGCTTTACAATTGCAGCAACATCTATTGGAACGCGGCAGCGTTGTGGTTGCTTTAAGAAAAACGTATCCATTAAATCGCGGTTCGGGTGGTTCTGCGGCATGAACAGCATGTCAAAATTCCAGAAGCTGCTTTCAACAATCGGGCCATTCATCTCTTCAAAGCCCATTCCAATGAGGACGTCCTTCATGCTGCTTGCAAGTACTTGCAGCGGGTGGCGCTTGCCGCCGTAAACTGGAACCACGTCAGCTTCAACATCGTACGGCCGGAATTTAACCTTCGCGCCACTTTTTACAATTTGTGGAGTAACTTGTGTAACTTCGTCGACAATTTCCTTCTTTACAATTGCAACGCCTTGCTTTGTAATTTTAACAAACAAAGTTTTTTGCTCGAGGATTTTTACAAAACGTCTATCGCGAAGTTCTTTTGCAACGCGCATTTCACTCTCTGCAATTTCGCTATTTGTCGCGAGTTTTTCAAGTAATTTCTCGTGTTCGCTTTTCGCGTCGCTTACTCTTTTTACAAGTGTTTTGCTGCCGGCATTTAACAACATTACCCAGTTGTTTTTCTTCGCCCACTGTAATGCAACTGGCTGTAAATGTAAACGGGTTAAAATTGCCGAAATTTCTTCTTCGTTGACAAGCGCTTTTATCAAAACACGTTCAGGTAACATTTTCGACGTCGCTGCTTCTCCCTCAGGGGTTAACTGCGCGATTATTTTGGTTTCTCGTTTTGTTTCAATTAAACCATCTTGCTCTAGTTGTGAAACTAAGCTACCAATAGTTGTAGCTGGCACGTTTAGTTGCGTTGCGAGTGTGTCAGTGCGTTGAAACTCTGTGTTCAATTTTTTTAACAAAGTAAACTTGTCCATTTTTTTACCCTGAGTTGTTTGAATTTACCGCGAACACCATTTTACGCAGGTTAACTGCGTTTCTAAGAAGAAAATCTGAAGAGCCAACTATTTCCATAACTTTGCCATTATCGCCATTGCGTACGTAAATGCAATTGCATGGCGATGTAGAAGAATCGCTGCGGATTATTATGTCCGGCGTCCCGCAGAAAGAATTATTTAAACTACAAGAAGATTGAACTGCAACTCCATTAACCGCACCATAGTTGTAAATCTTTCTACCAACTGAAAGGCTCGCATAAACTAGTTCAGCAGAAGCTGCGCCTACTGCAGTGTTACTTGGCGAAGATCCATTTATAAGTTCCTGGCGTAAAAGAAGCGTGTTGTTTTTTGCAAATACACTTTTCACCGCGTCGAAGGAACTTTCATCGGCAAATACTTTAAATCCAAAAAAGTAATTATTTTGACTATTGAGCCACGTCGTTAAAGCAAAAGAAGCAGCTAGTACAACTGCGAATACGACGACTATTACAATTAACTCTTGTTTATCCATAAAAACCAGTAAAGTAAAAAGCAGTTTAAACTTTTAAAAACGTGCCCTAGAGAAGTTAACTAGATAGTTTGTCCAAAAGAACCTTTAATTCATTTAAATCATTAACTTCAAAGTCAAAAGGCAAGTCATCTTTAGAGGGTAAACGGTGTTTTCGCTTTACAATTATTGTTTTCATGCCGACGTTTCGCGCGTACGCGTCTTCGTCGGCACGATCGCCAACCATAATACAATTCTCGGGTTTTGTCTCTGGATAAATTTGCTTCGCGTGCTCTAGAAACCGCTCAAACGGCACGTTGCTTGACTTGTCAAAACCTAATTCATCGGAGATTAAAATAATTGAAAAGTAAGTGTTTAGCTTGAAAAACTCCAGTTGCTGCCGTACTCGTTCTCCGTTTGCGTTGGAAATCAACGCGAGGCGCACTTTTTTCCTGCCAAGGAACTCAATCAAGTCATGCGCGCCGGGCAATAGCTTTAGTTTTGAAATAAAATGCCCTCCATAATAGTCTGCCATTCTACTGGACTCTTCTGTTGTAATTGGAAAGTTTAACTTATGACACATTTCATGGAAAAAGAAACCTTTTTGCCAGCGCGTTACGTTGCCGCGCATTGTGACTGAAACATCCCGCGAGAGGTCATTATACGCCGCGTCGAATTCCTGCAAGGGAATCTTAACACCAAAATGTTGCAACGTGTTGTAAAACCACTGGTCTCGGTTCATTTCTTCATACGTACCGCGTATATCAGCGAGGGTATCCCCCCAGTCAAAGCAAACCCAGTCAATAGCCATTTTAATAACACTTTTAATAGATACAAGCGTGAATAAGTTAATTGCGGAAAGCTCGAGAGGCGAAGAAAAAATGAGAGAACTTAAAGCTCAATTAGAAAGAACGTTAAAAGTAAAAGTAACTGGTGAAGGAGATGACACGCACTTTACTTTACCTCGTAGATTTACATTGAAACGGGTTAAACAAATCGCAGCAAGGCACGGGTACAACGCAAATGAAGAAGAAATCGGCCCAGGCCTAGTTAAAGGCCGACAAATATGTGTATCTCCTAAAGAGTCACAAGGCGTGCATTTATTTTTTGAACGAAAAGGTAAAGCTACTCAAGTTAGAATTATTCAAATTGGTGAAAGCCGCGCGGCGCACTTTTTAGCAGGATTACATGCATTAATGGAAGGTAGCGAAAAAGGTATACCAGTAGTAAAAGCACCTCCACAATCAAAGAAAAAGGCAATGGGGTTAAACGCAGTTCACCGCCAGCAAGTTATTGGCTTTCTAAGCGCACTCACCGCAAAAAGAGGCAAAGGCACTGTGCTGCATTAGATTAGCGTTTCTTTTCCCTTTTCTGCTAGCTCGCTGTTTTCAAAAATCTTCTTAGCTTCAGCCAACAGTGGCGTTAAATCGTCGTAGCGGTTAGAGAAATGAGTTAACAGTAATTTCTTTACTTTCGCTTTTTTCGCGTTTTTCGCCGCGTCGGCAACTGTGCAGTGCATTTTTTGCTTGGCAGTTTCCTTGTGCATTTCCAAAAAGCAACCATCGTGGATTAGCAAATCAGCATTTTTAGCATTTGATGCAATTGCCGGACATTGTACAGTGTCGCCAGTGTAAACTATCTTTTTACCTTCTTGTATATACGTAACGTCGTTGTACTTGACTTTCTTTTCATTAACAACTGCGGCACCTTTTTCTTGTAACTCTGAAAATAACCTTCCCTTTACTCCGGCTGCGGCGCACTTCTTCATGTCAAAACGCCTGTACGATAGACCTTGTAGCACAAAGCCAATTGCAGCTGGCGCATTATGTTTAACGCTAAACGCGTTGACGGTAAATAGTTTAGTTTCATAAAATGGCTTTTTAGAAGACTCAACGTCTTCAATTTTTAACTCGAAATTAGCGCGCATTTCTTTAATTGCAAAAACACTTTCGAATAACTTTCTCGTTCCCTTTGGTCCAAAAATAAATAATGGTTCTTTTCTGCTTGTGAAGTTCATCGACTGTACTAATCCAAACAAGCCAAGAAAGTGATCTGCGTGTAGATGAGAGATGAACACCGCCTCTACGCTTGCGAAGCTAGTGTTGTATTTCATCATTTGTCGCTGGCAACCTTCGCTCGCGTCGAATAGAAACACGCCGCCCCACTTTACAGCAAAGCAACTAGGGGGAGTTTTAGGCGTTGGGATACTTCCACTTGTTCCAAGGGTAACTATTCTAATCATAAAATTCCACTCTTCGATCTTTCAAGACATCATTATAATCGTTTATCATTTTATTGTTTGCTTTAGCTACATCGATTTGCACAACACTCGCCACGGTTTTATCCTTTGGAGCTGACAAGAGAATTTTCCCGTCAAAATTCGTGATTTGACTTCCGCCAGTAAAAGTAAAATCGTCTTCGCCTCTTTTTTCGCGGCCAGTTCTATTTGCAGTTACAGCAAACACTCTATTTTCAAGGCAACGAGTCACCATAGCGCTTTGGCAATAGGGCATTACTAAATTAGAGGGGTGGGCGATAACTTGAGCGCCCTCTAGCGCAAGTTTTCTAGTTACTTCTGGAAACAGCCAATCAAAACAAATCATCACTCCAATTTTCATTCCCTTAAGTTCATGAATTGAAAGGGGTTTGTTGCCCGGAGTAAACCAAAGTTTTTCTTTGTTGAAAAGGTGAATTTTACGATAAGTGTTAACAACTTCACCACCGTACACTAGCATAGCTGCATTATAGTTTTTGCCATTTTCTTTCTCAATAAACCCACCGACAACTACTGCGCGAGTTTCACCTGAAATGCATTTCATAAATTCAGCAGTTTCTCCACCAGAGGTTTCAGCTAGTTTTTCAACTTCGGCTCGTGCAGTAAAAGCATAACCAGTAGCAAACAATTCTGGCAGCACAATAAGATCAGCCTTGACGCCAGTTAAGAGCGCGCGGATCTCTTCAAAGTTTCTTTCCTTTTTTCCAAACAAAGGCGAATTTTGTACATATCCAACTTTCACATTATTCACCAGAAATAATATCCACTATAACTACAACGAAAGAATAAAAGGGATTGAAATAGATAAAGATAGTGGGAAGATAGTAAAGATGGCAAAACAAAGCAAAGAAAAAGTGAAAACCGCCGCGAAGAGCAAGGCAAAGGACAAATCAAAAAGCACTATTGCTAGTTTTGACTTCAATTCATTTACCTCAACTGCTGAGATTCCAGTTCCTGAGAAGATCATTGACCAGATTATTGGCCAAGAACGTGCGGTTAACATTATTAAAAAAGCTTCGAGTCAAAAGCGCAACGTACTCTTGATAGGCATTCCTGGAACGGGCAAGTCGATGCTAGGCCTAGCAATGGCTGAACTACTTCCAGTGCAAGAGTTGGAAGATTTGTTAGTTTACCAGAACCCAGACGATGAGAACATGCCAGTCATAAAAGTCGTAAAAGCCGGACAAGGCCGCAAAATGATTCAAGAAAGCCGAATGCGGCTAAGCATGGCTGGCGGCAACACAAACTTAATCACAATGGCAATCGTCATCCTGCTTTCATTCGTATTGCTTTTTTACGGCCGACCACAGCTAGGCGACATAATCACCGCAGCGATGCTAATTGGTTTATTCGTAATGACTGCAATGTTCGCATTTGCAAGTCAAATCGGACGAACTCGTTTAATGCCTGGCGCTGACCACGAGCAAATGAAAATGCTAGTTGACAACCACGACAAGAAAAAAGCACCGTTCATCGAAGCAACAGGCGCAAGAGCAGGAGCACTACTCGGCGATTGTAGGCACGATCCGTTGCAATCGCTAACTGACGATACTAATTTAGTTGTTCGTCGTGGTGGAAAGTTAGTAAAAATTTCATTTGGTCAATTGTGGCGCAAAACTGCTAAGAAATATCCAAAGCTCGTTGAAAAGCATTCAAACAACTATGAAGCGATTGTTTTTCCAAAGAAAGAAAAAGTTTACACGCTTGGCTACAAGAACGGCAAAACAAAACTAAGCCGAATTTATTCCCTCAATAGATACTTCGCTGAAAAAGAAGTTATTGAACTAGAATCGCCAACAACTACCATAACGC
>JAZDHP010000027.1:0-2439 GCA_043805855.1 Microcaldota archaeon | reverse complement strand
TACTCTTTCTACTATTTTCATTAGTTTGTTTACATTTACGCCGTATATGACGGCGCCAGCTGCACCAAGTTTACCGCTAGTGTCAACACTTGGGCCGAATTTCAACGTGAGCCCCGCGTCTTGTAAGTCGACCAAAGCAGCAGTAGCAAAAAGCGCCTTTGCGCTGCTAGGCGCAACAATTGTAACTCCCCCAGTTAATGCAGTGCTTAGTTGTTTTGCAAAGCCCAACTGCGCAAAAGAAGGTTTTCCTTTTCCGTCTACCCCTGCGAATAAATGTCCAGTTGCACTTTCGCTAAAAGGAACAAAAAGATCTTGTTCTCCGCCTCTAGTTCCCTGCGTTCCAGCTGTGAAAAAGGATAGCGAAGTTGGTCTTGGAAAAAGTGCAGTAGCCGGGTCTACAAATCTAGGAAACAAAGGTTCTCGCAAATCCACACCTTGTGCTCGTGCATTGTGGCCGTGCGACAAAGCAGCTAACACAGTTAAAAGTGCAGCTGCAGTTTTCAAAGGTCTTTTCGGAGTTATCATTTAAATTTCACCTAATTCTTTTGGGGGGGGCAATTAAAAGCTTTTCATGACTTTTTCAACTTCAATAAATGTAATTTGAAAGTAAATTAATTGGGTTGATAATGTAAAGATTTCGCTCTTCCATTGTTTTTCTAATTTTTTTCATAGTTATTTTGAAAATAACCAATAACAATCTTTTTATATTCATTACACTACTAAATAACTAGTGATTCACATGAAAAACACTACTTATATTAGTTTGCCTGATGTTGTTCGGCAACAAGCGCAATTGCTTATAGATGCTGGTTTGTACAGCAACATGAGTGAGTTTATTCGTGAAGCAGTTCGTCGTTATGTGCAGGAACAGAAAATTACCAACGTTGAACTTGCAGTTGAGCTGTATGAACGGGAAAAAGTTTCACTGGGCAAAGCTGCTGGAATTGCTGGTTTAACTTATGATGAGATGCTTGACGCACTTTACTTGCGCGGCATTGAACCTAAGAATGGCCCGGTTTCTCAAGCAGAGGCGCAGGCTGAACTTAAAAAGGCAAAGAGGCTACTGTAAAAAATGAAAGTAGTGCTAGACACTTCGTGCATATCGGCGTTTATCCGAGTGAACAAAGTAAACTTACTTCTTGAAATATTAACTGGTCACGATGTGGTAATAACTAATCAAGTTAGTCAGGAACTGCGTCTTAGTAAGATAAGTGAGTTAAGGCAATTTAGCCACGTTGCAGTTAAAGTAGAGCAAGCGACAAGCGAAATCGCTGAAAAGTATGGGTTGCACATTGGCGAAGCTTCGGTTATTACCTATGCTAAATCTAACAATGCTTTAGCTGTAATCGATGACAAGAAAGCTAGGCACGCGGCTGAAACTGAAGGAATAAATTTTATTGGTACGGCTACACTTCTCAAGCTAGGGGTTGAAAAAGGAAAAATTAAAAAAAGCGAAATCGAGAAACTCCTAAATGACATAACCCTTGTTGGAAAACTTTATCTTTCGCCAGAAATCAAAAACTGGATTCTTTCAAAGTGAATGCTCTCTGCAATCGCTGAATTAAAGTGAGTGTTCTTCAACTTTCCATCGCTTCTCTTGTCTGTTGTAAACACAACGATACATCTTTAACGCGTCTGGCCCCCGTGTAACAATTTTCTCCCGTGCTTCTGACTTTAACTCTGTTGGTAGCAGACGGGTAATGTTGATATGTGCGTTGCCGGTTAGAATTCCTATGCGCTTATGCCCGGTTATTTTTGCTAAGGCTTTAAGTTTTTGGGCCATAATGAAATCACGCGGATAAGCGATGGGATCTATTTGCGAGTGAACTGACACAATTTTGCGCGCTACTTTTGCATCATTTTTATTTCCTCGTGTGCTGATTAACAATGAACTTAACTGTGAAGCTGAGACTAATCCAAGTCCAATTGCAGCGCCCATTAACGTGAGTGCTTTTCTCCTTCCAATCTTTCTTCCAACTGCGCTTCCTGCGGCATATGGAATAAACGGCGCGCCTAGGTTTAGTAAAACGTAACTAATCTTCTCTGAAGTGTTCGGCTTTACGTCGCCTAGCCAAATTTCAGCGCCGTGTTTTTCTGCTCTTTCTATAACGTTGTGCCAAAGTGGGTGGTTTTTAAAAAATTCACCTTTATTCAACCTGGTTTCAAGCTGTTCTAAATCTGCACTGCCGGTTTCCAGAAAAACAGCGTTTAGCTTTTTAACTGGCAATTCACTTTTGTTTCTCTCTAGTGGCCAACTATGAGTTATCAGTTCGTGCGTATATTCAATGCCTTTGTGATTGGTGGTAATGATGCCCATACCATTCTTTAAGTGAACCCAACTGTTTTAAGTTTTGTTTTCCTCAAGTTTCTTAGCGTTTTTTAGAACTTAGGTGATTTCGATATGCGTTTACTACAATTACACTGCGACTACGTTGAATA
>JAZDHP010000026.1:0-3195 GCA_043805855.1 Microcaldota archaeon | reverse complement strand
ACAAAACATCATACTTAGTATGAACATTTGGAATTTGCCAATATAAATACACTCGTATAAACGCCCCTTGTTTAAAAGCCAATTGGGCGAATTTAAAAGTTGAAAACACATTAACTATATTTATGAAATGGAACCGTTCAGCATCTCGCGAAGGCGTTGACCTGACTACACTTTCTGGAGTGGCAATTGTTTTTGGCGATTATATTTCGCAATATGCAAAAACGCACGATGAACTTTACTTCGCCCAACTAAAAAACAAATCAATAACCCACTACATGGCAGTTGACCAACAAGAAGTTGGCCGAATGATTTACAAGGAATATTTCAACACACCGGAACAAATTGAACAATATTATCGTGAAGGTTTAGTGTTTTTAAAAGAAGTGCAAAGCACTTGCAAGAAATGGAGTGAAAAATTAAAAACGCAAAACGACCTCGCAACACTGGCAAACGCCTATGAAGATTTTCGCACTCAATTTATGAAAGTCACCTATATTTACAGCATTAGTTCATTTATTGCAATTGAAGCTTGGCAAACTGACTGCGAAAAAGCAATAACCGCCTTGATAAAGAAAAACAATATGAAAGAAGCGGACCACGTGATTTCTTCAATTTACGAACCGTGGAAAAAAACAGCTATTCTTGAAATCCAAGATAAAATTGCAAGTGGAAAAACACCAGCTGAATTAGCGCGCGAATATCAATTTCTACGCAGTTGGGTTGCAGTTTGGTACCGGCCAATTGACGAAACGTGGATTGCAAACTTAAAGCCGTACAAAGAATCGCAAAAGCCACTTTCGCAAAAAGAAATAATTGAATTACTTTCGCCAAACGAAAAAGAACTTTACTTTATCAAAATGGCACCTTACATTATTTTCTTCAAAGACTGGCGTGACGACGTGCGCCGCAGAATTGCTTATGAATGGAGTTTTCTATTCGACGCAATTGCACGCAAGTTTCAAGTTGCACACGCTGACGTTGGCTATTTGTCGCTAGATGAAATTGCTGAATTGATGAAAACTGGAAAAATAGATGTGGAAAAAATTACGCGACGTAAAACAAACCCGTGCGTTGTAATTGTTAAAGGTAAGGAATTAAAAATTGTAATTGTCGAGGGTAAAGATTTTGAAAAATATCAAGCGATAATGGACTCGCTTGAGAAAAACGAAATGCCAGTTGAAATAAAGGGATTAGTTGCGCAAGGCGGTAAAGTAACCGGACGCGTGCGACTCATAAGGAGTTTCCACGACGTGAAAAAAGTCGAAGAAGGCGACGTACTAGTTGCAAACACAACTCACCCTAACTATTTACCCGCGATGCAAAAAGCGTGCGCGTTCGTTACAAATGAAGGCGGCGTCGTAAGTCACGCAGCGATTGTTAGCCGCGAGATGAAAAAGCCATGCATTGTCGGCACAAAAGTAGCTACTAAGATGCTTCGCGATGGCGACCTTGTTGAAGTTGACGGAGACAAGGGAACGGTCAAAAAAATATAAAATTATAAGACACAATTGAGATGCACAAAACAAATGAAACACATTATCACGGTTAGAGATGAAGATGTTGGACTAGTTTCTAATCGTGGCGTTGAATTATCAAAGCGCACTGCAGCTCGCGCGATTTTGAAAAAAGGAAAGTTAATTGCTATTCTCCACGTTTCCAAGGATAAATTTTATAAACTTCCAGGCGGCGGGGTTGAAAAAGACGAGACAATTGAACAAGCATTACATCGCGAAGTTTTTGAGGAAACTGGCTGCACGTTTAAAGTCACAGGCGAAGTTGGAGAAACACACGAGTACCGCACACAACAAGATATGGACCAAATTTCTTATTGCTATTTTGGCGATATGGAAACTGAATCACCTCCAACATTCACAAAGGAAGAAAGAAGCGAAGGCTATAAATTGATTTGGGTTCCGCTTGACAAAGCAATTGAACTTGTTGAAAGCAACAAACCAACAGTTTACAACGGCAAGTTCATCATAAAGCGAGACGCGGCACTGTTGAGAGAAGCTAAGCGTTTGCTAAAATAACAACTTTACTTTTTCTGACTTTTAAGTACAAAATAAACCACTGCAAAAAATACAAGCGCTAAAACAACCGCACTTATTCCATCTAGCGTCGCTAGGGGAAATAAAAAAATAAGTGCGGCTGCCGGGATAATCGAGCAAAAGAGTTTTTCTTTTCCCGAAGGCTTTTCTTTCTAAAAGAAAAGGCTTATCGAACCCGGATCGCGAGCTTGGGAAGCTCGAATCATACCATTGCCTGAAATTTACTCTAAGAATAAATCTCTCTAGACCACAGCCGCATCTAAAGTAAGGTTATTGGTTAGATAGTGATTTAATTGTTTTGCGAGTAATAGTTTGCGGGTTGTTTGAATTTATGGTTAACGAAACGAATTTGGCTAGGTTTTTCAATGTGGACGTTAGGGAAACTGACCCGGTTGTTTCTTCTATTGTTAGGAACGAGATTAAGCGAATGGCTGAAGGTTTGGAGATGATTCCCTCGGAGAACATCGTGAGCCTAGCAGTGCTAAATGCGCTTGGGAGCGTGTTTACTAATAAGTATTCAGAGGGTTACCCGAACAAGCGTTATTACGGGGGCAATGAAAACGTTGACGACATGGAACTCCTTGCCATTGAGCGCGCAAAGCGGCTGTTCGGCGTTCCGCATGTAAACGTACAACCTTATTCTGGGAGTCCAGCTAATTTAGCAGCTTATTTTGCAGTATGTGAGCCAGGAGACAAGGTAATGGGTTTGAATTTACCCGACGGCGGTCACTTGACTCACGGCTGGAAGGTTAACTTCTCAGCAAAGTATTACAAGTCTATTCCATACCACGTTAAGCCAGATGGCTATATTGATTTAGAAGAAGTGAGAAAACTAGCGCTGGAAAATAAGCCAAAGTTAATTTGGTGTGGTGCAACTGCTTATGTCCGCGAGTTTCCATTTAGTGAATTGAGCGAAATTGCAGACGAAGTCGGCGCGTACTTCGCAGCGGATATCGCGCATATTGCGGGTTTAGTTGCCGGCGGGTGCCACAAGAGTCCATTTCCATACGCGCATATCGTAACTACAACTACTCACAAAACGTTACGCGGGCCGCGAGGGGCAATGATAATGGTAACACAACGCGGGTTAGACAAGGATCCGCTGCTTGCTGAAAAGATAGACAAAGCTATATTTCCCGGACTCCAG
>JAZDHP010000025.1:0-7308 GCA_043805855.1 Microcaldota archaeon | reverse complement strand
GTGCGGCGTAGGAGATTTGCTGGTTACGGCACTTGGCAGAATTATTTAACGAAGGTGCACGGAGTTTCTCCTTTTGTTCATCGTCGGTGGCCTCCTGAAGCATTTCACTCGGTTATTTATGATTTGGTCAAAGTGCACGGTGAAAGTTCTACAAACTGGGCTAATACAAATCGAGCGTATAGGACAATGGGCGCGCACGGCCGTTCTCTCGGCGCGTTGTTCATCCAAGCTATGCGTTCAAAGGAAAAAGGAGTGCCTTTTTTCGGTAAAGGCACTTGGACGGCTTATGTAACATGGCTAAAGCGTAGACGACCAAAGCGTTTCTAATTATCTGTTTTTTATATGCTAATTGATTTGTATTTAACATGTTAGTTGTATCTTGTAGTGGCGGTAATGAAATTGCAAAAGGCATTGCTAAAAATTTAAAAGTGCCTTTTTCCGAGTTAAAAGTACAGCGTTTTCCAGACAAAGAAATTGACTTTAGATTCACAGTTAGCGTAAAGAATCGCAAAGTTATATTAGTTCAAACGCTTTCGCCAGATCCGGATGAAAAGTTAGTTGAACTACTGCTTGCAATTCGCACTGCAAAAGAATTAGGCGCGGAGAAAGTTACGGTTGTTGTTCCTTACCTAGCTTATGCAAGGCAAGACATTAGGTTCCATAGCGGAGAAGTTGTTAGCAATCACATTATTTCTGATTTTATTGAACACGCTGGCGCAGATGAATTTTACACAGTAGCTACGCATTTGCACCGTATTCGCTCGCTTAGTGAAATTTTTCTAATTCCTAGCCACGATGTGTTAATTCACAAGGAAATGGCGGATTACGTTGAAAAGAAGTTCGGTAAAAACGTTGTACTCATGGGCCCCGACGAGGAATCTCTCCGGGTTGTGAAGACAATTGCAAACGACGTTGGCTGTCAATACGGCACGTTTCTCAAGAAGCGTTTTTCTGGCACGAAGGTTAAGAACGTTGCTTTCGCAAATATTGACGTCAAGGGTAAAACTGTTATTGTTGTTGATGATATGGTTTCAACTGGCGGAACTATTCTCGAAGCGGCGAAACATTTACGCAAAATGGGAGCAAAGAGCGTTTCTTGTTTAACTGTACACTTGCTGTTGGAAGAAGTTGGAAAGAAGCTGCTGCGTAACGGCATTAAGGTAGTTGCGGCGTCGAACTCGATTCCATCTAAGTTTGCGGTTATCGACGCTTCTAAAGCGCTTGCCGCTTCGTTATGTGTGCGCCGCCGTTAAACAGAGAGATTAAATACATTTTCCTCGTAAATATTGATGTTCTATTTATCTAGAATAATTGAGGTGTATTAAATTGGAAGGACAAGGTAATGGCTTTTTCAAAGCTTATTCGCTTGAAATAACCGTGTTAATAGCTGCGATTTTAATCGCGAGTACAATTTTAGTATCTGTTAACAACGTTGCTTCAGTGAACAAGGAAATTTTAACAAAATTAACTAACGGCGCTGTTGTTGCTGGAGGCGCGGGTGCAGGCGCAGCTGGAGTGGGTGCAGGTGCTGGTGGTGCAACTCAACAACCGCAAAAGGTTAACGTTTTAGTTGGCAATGCGCCGGTAAAAGGCAGTGCAACTGCTAAAGTTACAATTATAGAATTCTCTGACCCGTCTTGTCCATTTTGCGCAGCTGCGAATGGCGACAACCAAGAAGTTATTGACTACTTGAAAACACGGGACCCGTCGTGGGTAGCTCCTTTGCCAAATATAATGCGTGACTACGTTGATACTGGCAAAGTGAAAATTGCGTTTAAATATTACCCTGGCCACGGCAAGGGAATCGACGCCATGAAAATAATGTGGTGTTCTGAAGATCAAGGCAAGTTCTGGGAAGTGCAAGACGCGATGTTCGCCCACCAGGAGTTAATGGAAGCTAGCGACGTAGCTGGTTTAAAGAAACTCGCAACTGATCTGGGAGTTAATTCAGTTAGTTTAGACGCATGTCTGGCAAGCGGTAAGTACGATTCTAGGTTACAATCCGACGCTGCTGAAGGTGCAGCTGCAGGTTTAGATGGAACGCCAACGTTTTACGTGAATGGCATGCCTGTTGGAGGCGCTGCGTCTTACCCTTCGTTTAAACAAGTTATAGACGTGGAATTAGCGGCAGTCTCTTCTTAAATTGGTTGTAGAGATTAACTTCGTTAATTTCTTTCTTTTCTTTTTTTCTTCTTTTTTTTGTTTACTTTTCCTTTATTTTGTTTGTACTTATTGTAGTTTTTTCTCTTTTTTCCTGTTTTTCCGTTTTCTCTAATTTTTTTCTCTTTTTGTCAATTTTATCCGGCCGCCTAGCTTTTATACTGTCTAGCTTACATAATTTACCGATGTGTGAAGAGTATTTCTTAACTGAAAAAGGCGCTCATATGGTTGAACAGCAGCGCAATGTATTCTACCAGCCGCCGGGCATTAAAGAGCTATTTTACAAGGAAAATGAGATTCTTTTAAAACACGTTGATAAAACTAAACGCGTGCTTGACGTAGGCTGCGGTCTAGGAACCCACTTGATTTTCCTAAGTAAATACGCTGGCGAAGTTGTTGGAATTGACCATAGCGATGCGCTGCTAAAAAGATGTGTTAAAAATATTGAAGAGTTGAAAAACGCCAAGGCGCTTAAAATGAACGCCCGAAAGATGGACTTTCCGGATAATTATTTCGACCAAGCGTGCTGTATGTTTAACACTCTTGGCAACATAGCGGATGTTAAGCTGGTTCTTTCAGAAATGCAACGAGTTGTTGTTCCAGGTGGGTACGTTATATTTTCTTTGTATAATTTACAGAGTTTTCCAGAGAGAATTGAATTTTACCGGAAAACGGGGTTAGACGATGCGCATGTCGAGGGTACTACTATTCGCAGTGGCGAGAGTTTCTTTTCTAATACTTATACTGAAGAACAAATAGCACAATTTTGCAAGGAAGTTGGGCTTGACGTTGTGTTTCATCGTACTCACATTGGATACGTGTGCGAAGCAACTAAAGTAACAAAAAAATAATGACTTCAAATAGCATTAAAGTACAAATAGCATTATACTAGCAACTGCCATTAGCATTGCTAATACTTCTTTTATTGTGAAATCAATTGCAAGTACTTTTGCAGATATAAGCGCAACTACAATTGTGCTTAAACTCAACACGGCGGTAACTTCTGCAATTTTCCCCTTTTGCAAAGAGTAGAGGAACAAAACAAATCCAATTGTCGCGCATACGATTATTCCAAGTACAATTAAGGTAAATTCTGGAGGTAGTTTCACTTTTGCAATGTAAATTAAGTACAATATTCCGAGTATCAAGACGACAAGCGCCGCGACTATTGCTGGGTAAAGTGGTTCAATTGTTTTTACAATGTTGAACTTGTCGCTTCCCATTTTTAACAATGTATTGGAAATTGAGAATAGAAACATTGCAGCGAGCGCCAGTAAAAGCCAGTCCATTTTGATTTTCATCTTTTTACACTTTGTAGTAATAAGTATTTATCTCTGGCGTTTTATTAATCTTGCCTGTTCCTTACCAAACAGTATGAAATTAGCTTTAATTGCAGATTTTCACCTTGGGTTTAGCGGCGATTCACTACCGCAGGCACGAATGGCGTTGGAAAAAGCAACGCAAATGGCTGACGTAATTTTACTGGCGGGTGATTTGTTTGACTACCGCGTTCCAAAGCAAGAAGTTGTCAACGACGCGGTTAAACTTTTTAGAAACTCGTTGCAAGAGTTAAGGCAAAAACCGCTACAGTGTAAAATTTACAAAAATGGTGTTGAAGTTGACGTTCCAATTGTTTCAATTCCAGGAACACACGAGCGCCGTACTAAGGGGTTAGTAAATGTAATTGAACTGCTTGAAAGTACTGGGCTTATTGTTAACTGTCATAACCAGCGCGTTGTAATTGAAAGTACAAATGGCGATGGAATAGTTGAAAAAGTTGCGGTTATTGGCCTCGCGGGGGTTCCCGAGGAGTTTGTACGGGATGTTTTCAAAGCAGCTGACTTCAAACCTCTTGCTAATCATTTCAATGTTTTTGTTTTTCACCAATCTCTCAAAGAAGTTATTCCAATTAGTGATTTCATTTCTTGCAACGATTTGCCGGTCGGGTTTGATTTATATTTCAACGGCCATATTCACTGGCGTAAAGAAATTAAAAGCGATGGAAAATTAGTGCTTATCCCGGGAAGTACGGTTATAACGCAAATGCGGCGTAATGAAACTGAGAAAAAGGGATTTTGGCTCTTTGACACTCAAACGCACAGCTACGAGTTTATTTTCATTGACTCGCGACCTTTCTTTTTTAACGAGATTGAACTACAAAACGCAACGCTTGGCGAAATAAAACAAAAAGTCAACGAAGTTGTTGAGAGTTGCGTGCAAAATGCAGGCGCAATTAAGTCACTTATAAAAATTAAATTGCGCGGTTCTCTTGCGTCGGGTGTTGACTCTGCGGTTGTTAATTCAACACAGCTTGCTAGTAGTTTTACAAATGCAGAGGTTTACATTGACAAAGATTTTGAAGTATCTGGCGCTTTGCGTGATAAAATTGAACTTATACGCCAGTTGAAAAGCGACGAGAAGAGCGTTTCTGAAATTGGAACTGTTATTTTAAAAAAGCAATTACAGCAAAATAACTTTGCTTTAGATTGTAGCGAGGAGTTGTTCTCTGCGTTGTCTGAAAAAGAAGTTGAAACTGCAATTGAAATTTTGAAAAAGTCAAGCAGTAAACTTAAAGCCAGTCTTTCCACTTGAAGAATCCAGCTGTTAGTAACATTGCAGCTAAGCTTACGCCAAAAACTATATACTCTGCGTCTGGTCTGTTTGCTAGCGATAAAGTAAGGTTCATTCCATAGAACCCTGAAAGCATGTTTGGAATCATTACAATAATGGTTATTGCAGTTAGTTTCTTTACTACTTCTGAAAGTTTTTCAATTTTCGAGTTTAACACTCGCGTTTCTCGAACTTCAATTTCGTTTCTCAGGCCACTTATGCTGCCAAGTTGGTTCTTTGACCTGTCAAGTAAGTTCTGTGCTTTTGCAGTTAAGACATTGTAATCGTATGAAATGTACTTTGTGTTTACTTGCGACACTTTTCTATCGCGTAGTTTAATCAATAAATCTACAAAATCTTCAAGTTTGTCAATAAGTTTTCTAAACGCGCGGCCAACGTCGTCTATTCTGTCAACGTCTAAAGTTTTTTCAGCTGAGTTTAACTCCGCGTGTAAGTATTCAAATTTATGCGCGTAGTTATTCATGGCTTCCCGCATTGCTAGAAAAGCAATTACTGTACTTTCTCCAAAAGGTTCGCGCATTGACAAGCGAAACATCTTGTAGTCTTTTGAAGTGAACTGCTTTTCTGAGTATAGTAAACTATCTTCTCTTCCAAGGATAAGTAAATTGTTCGGGTTTTCCCCGTAGTCGCGGACGTTTAGAATTAAATGGTTTTCAAAACTTTCAAAGAAAAGCACGTCTAAGTTAGTCAACGCTTGTAAGTCCATTTCTAACCCTAGTTCCAGCGCAGCTTGCTTAAATTGGTTGAAGTCCGAAAATGTCCTAATCATAGAGAAGAGCTCTAAGAAAGAAAGAGACCCGCGCGATATAAATAGCTTACACTTTGTGAAGTGTAAGGCTTTAACGAAGCCAAACCGCCTTTAATGTGCTTCGTTAAATAGCTTTGCGCTTAACTCAGTCGCGTTTGTCAATTAACTTTGAGCGTACGTTGCGTGAGTTAGTTTAGCGGCTTGTTTCTTTTCGATGAGGTGTTGTATTGCTTGTGCTGCTTCAGTCTGTGCAGTTTCTAAATGTGTGTCAAAATGTACTGATAAATTTCTATGTTGTATGCCTCTTGCGCGCATATTATGAGTTTCGTTATCTTTCAACGCAGCTAGAATTTCTCGTTTTGGAATTCCAGCAGCTGCCATGTGTGCGCTAATTGAAGTTAAATCAGCTGGCCCGTCGCGTCCAGTTGCCTTTGTTTGTTCTAATATCATGATTTGCGCGGGGGAAAATCCATTTTTGTGAAGTGCTTTAAAGTAAGCAACGTTGCCATCTGGTAAGTTATGCCTAAGTGTATATGCTTCTGCTGCTGGGCCTATACTGCGATAAACTTGTTCTTCGACAAATCCATTTCTTCTTAAAATTTTTCCAGCTGCAACTGGGCCATAAACATAGCCAAGCGCCCTTGCAGCTCCTAGGTTAACCAAATAATCTTTTCTCGATGGTCTAATGTGTTTTGCAAGTGCAGCTGCTCCTTTTAAAGTTAACCGCGGTGCAATATCGTTGTAGTCAATTTTTCCCTTAAGTTGCTCTAATAACTCCCTAGCTCTTGGGCTGGCGCTTGCGCCTCCTTTGTTAAAAAGATGCGCAGCTAGCCGGGTGGCAAATTGATTAGTTAATGTGTGAGCTGGTTGGTTTCTTTCCAAACGTTCTTGAAATGTTGGTCTACGCCTTAATTTTGCGGCTGGGTTTAACATATAGAAATAAAGTAAGTTAAGTTGCTTAAAAAACAGTTTGTTTTCAATACACTTTGCCGTGTTTTTTCATCCAATATTGAAAAAGTGCAACATTTTCCCGTTTCAACACGCCAGTTTTTATCTTCACTTTATCTTTTCCGAGTTTTTTCAACACAATATCGTGAACGTGTAGTTCATTAAAGCCAGCTTTTTCCGCGTCTTCAATACTCGCGCCGTATACTATCTTCGCAATTCTCGCCCAGTGAATTGCTGAAAAACACATGGGGCACGGTTCAGTTGTAGAGTAAATAGTGCAATTGCTTAGGTCAATTGAGTGTAGTTTCTTACACGCTTGGCTAATTGCCGTTACTTCAGCGTGTGCAGTTGCGTCGCAGTTCTTCCAAACAACATTGTGGCAAGCGGCGACAATAGTTGCTTTTTGTTTTCCATTTTTTATAATAACTGCGCCAAACGGGCTTTGGCCGCGGTCAACGCCTTGCTTTGCAACAGCAATTGCCTTTTTCATAAAATATTCTTCTTTCATAAGCTAGAAGTAAAGTAAGGCTTAGATAAAAACAATTGCATAAAAGCTCAAAAAGAGAACGTTTTGTTTTATGCAAAATCTTCGGAGTTTAATCCGGCGGTTTCAATTATTGCTTTTAGCGTGCCGCTATTGCTTTAACGTTTTTAGAAGTTCTAAGGGGTAGGCCTTCTTCTGCAAGGCTAGAAACATGTAAGTCAATAGCTTCGCTAATATTAGCTATAGCTTCTTCTTCGGTTTTACCTTGAGAAACGCAACCGGGTAAAGAAGGAACAGTTGCAACTATCCAACCGTCTTCATCTTTTTCAAGCATTAC
>JAZDHP010000024.1:0-4117 GCA_043805855.1 Microcaldota archaeon | reverse complement strand
ATTTTAAACTAGTAGACCCGGAGCCAATTGCGCTTGCAAATTCATAACTATGCACGGTTAATTTCGAGCCAGCAGTAGCAGGCGCTTGATTTTGCGTTTCAGGTTGCACTTCAGGTTCAGGCGTTTCTGGAGCGCCAGAGTCGCCTGCTTGCGGAGCAACAACCGGCTCGCCTGACGCTGCTTCATTGTCATTTGGCGCGCCTGCATTATCGGGGCTTTGTCCAACACAGCCCGCTAAAATAAAAGAAAACAAAAACAAACCAATTACAAAAAGGTTACCCTTCATTTTTCAATACCTCATTTTTTGTTATTTGAAAATTTTAAAATACTAAAAATAAACTTACACTTCACTAACTCACAGCCTTACACCGAGAAGTGTAAGGCTTTAACGAAGCTGCATTCATCCGCGGCCAATTGCCGCGGTATTTTGCTTCGTTAAATAAAGAAAAGGAAAAAATTGAAAAATTAAAAAAATGTTAGCCCCGCACTTTAATTTCTATGTTGCCGGGATAGTTAGCATATTGTGTTGATGCGCTTTCTCGGTTAATTGTAAATGTAACCGGCACGTTGTGGCTAAGCGTTCCAGATCCAATTACATAAGCTATTTGGCCAGTGCATTCGCCTTCGTAAGCCATATCCGATAAACAGCTATCTAGCTTTTGGTCAAGCAACTGTTGCGCATTTTTATAATATGAATCCATATCGCCACCGAATTTAATTACAAGGTATTTCATGTCAAACGTTTGTGGCACTGGAGCTTCAACGTTGTTCTTTACAGTTACGTCTAAAATTAAAACTCCACATTTGCCTCCGTTGTTTGACTCATCGTTAATGCATAGACTTATTGGAATTGCAAGTGTGTTTCTAAATTTATCTGTAGATGAACTTGGAATCCAAGTGTCAACGCGGTTAACTTTTACCAACACTGGCGAATAGCCATTTCCAACAAAAGAAGTTGCTACTCCACTAAACGCCGCGCTGCTTAGCAAATCACTTGCGCTAGCATCTAGCACAGGAACAGTTGTACTTTTATATTTAAATTGCAAATCAGTTGCTTCATCGTCAGCTTCACATGCAACTAACCCTGTACGAGTTTCTCCAGCAGCAAGTGGCGTTGCTAAAAATGAACCAGGTAGAATTGAACTGCCGGTAACGCGAGCGTTACAATTGTACTCTCGAGCTATATCTGAATTATAAGCAAGTTTCATCTCGGTTACTGGATTTGGAATTGAAGCAGTTCCAGTGTTTTCCAACGTAACGTCAAACAACACGAATTTTGAGTAAATATTCATTGCACTTACAGTCCCAATTTTTTGCACGTAAGATATTACCCCGTGGTTTAAAGTAAACTTATAGCATGAAGTTTGGTCTACAACTGCGTCTACAGCGCCTGTTTTTGGTTCGTCAACACAAGCAGCTGCTTGGCTATCTGTATCTCCAGTTCCATCGTCAGCGCCGTCATTTTCACCAGTTCCATCGTCAGCACCATCAGTGTCAGTTTCGTCGCCAGTTCCATCGTCCGTATCGTCAGCACCATCTAGACATTCTGGATTCGAAGAATCTAACGTACAGTCAATTTCTCCAGCACCGTCGTCTGTTCCTGTGCCGTCACCAGCTGCATCAATGTCGTCGGCTATTGACTCGCAAAATCCCGGCACAAAATTTTCTTCACCATCAGCCCGTGCAAAACAACTACTTAGATACGGCACACCATTTTCACCGCAAACAAAATCAACTATCATAGGGTCACAGTTAACTGTACCTTCATCTGGAACTTCACTAAATTCACATTCATCTTCAGAAGCAACTGCCGAACCATCAGGGCAAACAATTACATTTCCAGTTAAATCTCCAAGGTCGTCGCCAGGAGAAGCAAAGTTAACTCGGCTAACATTGACAACTTTTACAAGTCGTTCGGTTTTCAAACGTTTTGACATTGGAACTTCCTGCGGCGTTAGGAAAACCGCAAAAGCAGCAACTATTATCACAACGACAATTACACCAACAACAGCAATTAACAAGTTACGATCCATAAACGACACCTCTAAGACAAACCTTTAAACCCGACAGCGTATTTAAAATGTACGATGGCAAAAAAACACCGTTCCAATCACTTAATTTACGCAATAATTGCAATTTTACTAGCTGCGGCGGTTTTTACAATTGGAATGCAACTTGGAAGCGAAAACGCACCGCAAAAAATAATTACAAAAAACAACTGCATTACAAATCAAGGAAATAATACAACCGTGACAAACGCCGCTACTTCAGCGTTGCCTAAATTTGAAAGTATAGAAATGCTACTCCCTGCATTAACTGAAAGCAACGAAGGTACGACGGTTTTGCTAATGGTGGAAAAGCGCGACAACGGCACTGGCGATGTTTTCCTAAATGTTGACGACTCCCAGCCTTTCCTCGCAAACGAAACACAGTACTCGCTCAAAAGTGCAGTGCACGTCGCTAGAAATTTCAACGCTGCTACGAGGCAAAATTTCGCAAAGAGCGACTTGTTTTACTTCATTAACATAAACACAGTTGAAGTTGGCGGCACAAGCGCAGGCGCAGCAATTGCAATCGCCACAATCGCACTGTTAAATGGAAATCAGCTTGATAAAAACACTGCAATTACTGGCGGCGTTAACGACAACGGCGAAATAACCCGCGTTGGCGGAATAATGGAAAAAGCCAAGGCACTAAAAGCAAAGGGCATAACAACACTGCTCGTTCCAGTTGGCGAATCAACAATAACGCGCAGTGAGGTAAACGAAACCGAAACATGCACCGAGCAGAACCTCGAGGGTTCAATTCTACGCAGCTGCAGTACAGAGCGAACGCTAGTTCCAAAAACGCTAAATGTAAGCGTTGAAACTGGAATAAATGTAATTGAAGTTGCCAACGTTATAACAGCTTATAACAAAATGACTAAACACTAGGCACACAGTATAAATGAACAAATTTATTTTACTTACAATGATTTGTCTTGCGGTTGCAGCTGGCGCGCTGGGTTTTCTGGTTAGCCCGGCGAAAGTTGCGAGTAGTGACTTCTACGCTCCTGCAATTACAGACAACGGCCAAGGCGCGTTAGTGAAATTCCGCGCAACACTAATTCCAGGAACTGGCAAAACGCTCGTTAACATACAAAATGCACAGTATCGCGAAGATACTGAAAACGCGTTGAGAAAAGCAAAGAAAAACGCCGAGGATTACCTTGGGATTCGCTTTGCATTTTATGACGTTATACTTGACGTAGAGGGCATTGGAAGTGAAGTTGGCGGCGAAAGCGCAGGCGCAATGTTCACAGTTGGAATAATCTCCGCGTATACTGGCAAAAAGATAGACGCAAGTGCAACAATGAGCGCGGGGGTAACTGAAAACGGTTTGTTATTTGCAGTTGACAGTATTGAAGAAAAGATAATCGCTGCAAAGAACAGCGGGAAGAAGAAGTTCATCGTTGCCGCAACGCAGAATATAAAAAGTCCAGAATTTGCCAGCGGGATAGAAATAATAAATGTTATTGACGTAAAAGAAGCTGTAAAGAATTTGTTAAATTAGCTAAATTAATTTTAAAAAATAAGGCGACGTTAAAATGCCAATTACATTATTAGCAATAGATATTGTGGGACTCGCGACTAACCCACTAGTAATTGCCATAATTGTCATAATAATTTTAATCCACTTAAACAGCCAAACTGGGATAAAATACCCCGTAAAAAAATAGAAAAACCAAAAACTAATTTAAAAAAAAGAAGAAACGGGTAAAAATTAGAAAAGGAAAATAAAAAAGAAGAAAAATAGAATAAAAAATAAAAATTAGAAAACAAAAGAAAAGAGAATAAAAAACGAACAGAAAAACTCCTATCCGATTTTTACTAGCGTAATCTTGAAGATTAGCGTTTTGCCGGCAAGCGGGTGGTTAAAGTCAACTGTAACTGTTTCGTTTGTAATTGCAGTTACTTTTCCGCTTGTACCGTCGTTTCCAGTTAGCACACTTCCAATTGTCATATTGCCAGTGCCTTGAATTTCAATATCACTGCGGTTAACAACTGCTACTTTTTCTTGGCTAACTTCGCCGTAAGCTTGTACAGCTGGGATTACAACTGTTTTTTCTTCGCCAACT
>JAZDHP010000023.1:0-5381 GCA_043805855.1 Microcaldota archaeon | reverse complement strand
AGACAACGACTTTACAAAGCATACCAAAACATCAAAATTTACTTTAGCTCTCATTGTAATATACAATTACATTCTAACTTTTAAAAATAGGCTACAAACAAATCCGCCAAGTGCCGGCTCAAAGCTTTTAAAGTTGGTTTTTCTAGTTCTTTAAGAAAAGGTGAAACTTATGCCTGAAATGCGCCGTGAAATTTTATTAGTGTCTCCAAATAGCCCGCGTAAACGCGCAGCTAATACGAGTGAATTGTTCATCAAAGGATTTACAAACGCCGCAAAAGCAGCTAACATTTCAGTAGTTGCTAGGCCAAGTACGGTAAAGCGAGAACTAGAGGCTTTTTCAGAGGTTGCGTTACAACGCGGTTTTCCAAAAGCTTCTCTTGAAGAGATGACTGCTGCACTGCAAGTCATTAATCGTGGAGACGCGTCTCCAATTTTTCCCTCACGGGCAGAGTTAAGCCAACGGCAACATTTTGGCAGTTTAGTTAGCAGAAATAAAGCAATTGGAAACGCTGCGAAAAGTTTAGGCGCTCAAATGAAAAAAGGCGGAGCACAACTAAGTGACCGAATGCCAGTCATTGTTTCTATTTTCATGAGGCACGGCCAAAATAAAGGAGATGAACTACTCCCCGAAGGCAAAGCACTTGCAGAAAAACAAGGCGCCAATGTAGCTCAGCATTTAATGGAACATGCTTTGAAAGAAGAGAACTGGAGCGGTCCAGCTAGACCCGCAGTTATTCTTAGTGTAACGCACGGCGGAATTGGCGACATTCCTGGACCAATTGACTGGATGACTGAAGAGATTTTAGGCAAGAAAACAGAAGAAATTGGCGGAAACTTTAAACCAGGCGAAGGGATAGTAACTCTAGGCTACCAAAATGGCAGCGTGAAACACTTTCTTTTACGCAAGCACGGCATAGTTTACTTACACGAGTAGACTTATTTTAATTTCATTTTTTTCTTTTCTTATTTTCTAATGAGTTTACTGGCCGTAATTCCCCATCGTTCAATGTCTACGTATTGCTTCCATTGCTTGTGATGCGCTTTTGAACACGTGTGCGTTTATGCCGACGCTTTTGGCAGCTTCTACGTTTTTCGCGTCGTCGTCGAAAAAGATAATTTGGTGCGGCGATACGCCAGTTTGTTGTATGAACCGTTTGTAAATACCGACATCTGGTTTCTTCGCACCTAAATCGCTAGAGTAGAAAACCATGTCAAACATATCATCCGACTTGAATAGTTTTCTAAAGCCAGGGTCAACTAAGCGATTGTTATTGGAAAGCACTACAGTTATGTAACTTTTTCTAGTTTCGGTAATCATTTCGTACATTCCAGGCATTGGTCGAATGTGCTCAGTGAAATAATCTCCTTGTGCAATTACGCCGCCCACGTCAAACGCAATTACCTTACGCACAATGTATTTACGCCACAGGAACCAAACCCAATGGCCAGCAAGATAAGCGACGACAATTAACAGTAAAAGAATTTCACCAGTAATTAATTCTGGAACTAAAAGGTAAACTCCAACAATTAACACCAACGCACTTACCACGCGGCCGAGATATGGAGAAAGCCAAAAAGGTAACATTACAAAAATATATCCCTTGTTTAATTTTAAAGTGTTGTTATTGGCCTTGATTGAACGATGTAGAGCTTCTTGTCGTTTTTGTCGTACGCCCACTCAATATCTACGGGAAAGCCGTAGTGCTTTTCAATGTGCTTTACCATCTTTGCTAGTTCAATAATCTGCTGGCCGGTGAGTTTCTGCGATTCCCTCAACTCAAGCGGAACGTCAATAGTTGTCGAAACCCCGTCGACTTTGTCAATCATCGTCTCTTGAGAATTAACAGTAATGTCTTCAATGTACTCTTCTTTTTTGTTAACTAGGTAATTATCCGGCGTAATTATTCCAGCAACTACGCTTTCCCCTAAACCGAGGCCAGCTTCGATTATAATTTGATCGTAATTTTTTGTAACTGGGTTAACGCTAAACGCAACTCCACTTACAGCCGAGTCGACCATTTTCTGTACTACAACCCCGACGCTAACTAGCTTGTGTTGCATGTTTTTTTCAAAACGGTAAAAAATAGCACGCGGCGTGAACAGCGAAGCCCAGCACGTTTGCACTTTTTCAACTAAATCTTCTTCAGTGACATTAGTGTAACTTTCCAGTTCACCAGCCCAAGAAGCCGTAGAGCCATCTTCAGCAGTTGCACTAGAGCGTACGGCAACGAATTGCGACGCCATTGCGTTGAACTCAGTCACAATTGCATCTTCAACATCTTTCGGCATGTCACCCTCTTCAATTAGTTTACGTATAGTTTCAGAGGCTTTTTCCACGCTTGCTGATTCCTTTTGGTTAACTTCAAACAACGCAGCTTTAATCCGCTCGTCAAGTTGGTTCAATTCAATAAAAGCGTCGAAAGCAGGAGTAATAACTGTAAAACCATGCGGCACAGCTATACCGTGAGAAAACATTTCACCAAGCGAAGCCCCTTTACCGCCAGCAATAGCTACATCTCCCCGGCCTAGCTTAGAAAAGTGACGAATGTAATTGTGACTGTGACCCATGCTAAAAACACCTCAATTAACCATTAAAAGACTTTTTGCCTAATTACGAACAAATTAATTGCTTTTTGTTCTAAAACCGTTTATTTTCATTTAGGAAGCTTGATTTACCTCTCAAAACAGTTAAACAAACGCTAAAAAATCCACTATCAACATAAGCGCAGAAGTAGTTCTTTAATTTTATGTTATTTAGAAAAAGTCAAGGAGAATTCTCTAAAACCCGCTGTTCAAAATCAGCGCTGAACAATTGTTCAAACCGTGTTTACCTCTCTCTTGTGAGGAATTTCTTCACTTGTAAATTCTGGTTTCTTTTGTGGCAAAACCACGTTAAAAACATAAAGGAACAGAATTACAAGCACAGCGAACAAAAAAGTCTCTTCAGCCATTTTACTTACCTTCCTTTGAAACTTTACCTTTATACTCCACCCCTATGCTTTTCAGCAAAGTAACCTTCAATTTGAAAGTATATACGCGTTACCTAGAACAAACCATACGAAAAGACAAAAAGTACAGGTTAAATTCTCTTAAGGACAAAAAAACAATTTTGCAAAAATTAGTGGAACTATGGCGGAACGCGGGTTATTGTGCCGTTTGTAGCGTCAACGTCAACAAAGTCACCATCTTGAAATACTTTAGTGCCTATTTTTGTGCCAATAACGCAAGGTACGCCTAATTCTCGTGAAACAATTGCTGCGTGGCTTGTTAAGCCGCCGAAGTCAGTTACAATTGCAGACGCGATGCGCATGGCCGCTACAATTTCAGGGGTAGTAGCGTAGGAAACTAAAACGTCACCTTTTTGCATTTTGGACATCTGCTCTGGCTTGTCAATTATTTTCACTGCACCGCGGGCTTTTCCCGGACAAGCGCACGTTCCCTTTAACTCATGGATTTTTTCAGAAACTGCAATTGTCTTGATAAGCGCAGTGTATGTTTCAATTTCCTTGCCAGTTGCAATGAATTCTTTTTCGCTGTTTTCAAACAGCCCGTAAACCATGCTTTGAGTTCTCTTGGAAAGTTCAGTTTCGCTAACTACGCTATTTACGTTATTTTCACCAAGTGCAATTTTTATTTCGCTTGGAAGCATGAACCGCACTTGTAGAAAGGATAGATTCAGCCGCTTGGCTATTTCCCTATGAAGCGGTTCAGAAGCATAACACGCTAGTGCCATTGCTTCGCGGCGCAGTGCTTTGCCTTTCATGAAATCCCGCGCAATTGCAAAGTACCTCTTTTCCACGGAGCTAAGTTGCAGTTTTTGTTCAAAATACGCTTGTTGTTTTTGCACTTCAGGATTTTGCAATTGGTGCAATTTCTCTTGTAAATGTTCTTCGCTTAGCGATTCAAACGAATTGAGAGAATTTAGATATTCCTTTTCAGTCCAAGCTGGCCCGCCATAGCCATAAACTAACCAGCCGTATTTTTCAACGTGGGATTTCAAAACAGCGGCAAGAACTTGTTCATTATTCCTACACTTTTGTTGCATTTGCAAAGCTATTTTTATCAATTCATTTTGTTCGCTTTTTGTAATCGTATCTCCATCAAAGGAAGATAAAATTGCAACTGCCTCTGAAATTGCAATACTTGCATTTGTCTCTTTGTTTTTACGGTCAACTATTTGAGTTAAAAAGTCAGTGTAAAGTGGCTGGCGCATTTCCATTATTGTCGGAAACATTCCAAGCGTAATCATACGATGCGATAACAAGCAATATTTGTCACAAATTGAAATTAGTTCAGCGTTGGTTTTTTTAGAAAAGTCAGTTGACAATAGCTGTTTTGAAAAAGCATTTACAACCGTGAATTGTTCAAATAGTTGCGTATTTATATTGTCAGCAAAAGCAGGGTCTTTTTGTACTAAGTTAAACAAATGCGATGCAGTTTTTTCATAGTAATCCACATCGACAACTAATCTCAAAAATTGGCCTTTGAAATCTACAAATATATTTTGCAAACCACGACCATAAGCTTCTTTCAGTCCATTACAAAAAACATCGAGAAAAATAGAGACGTAGAATAAATTATGTAATTTGCCTTCTTCGTTTACAACTTCAAAGTTGAGTTTAGACAGGCGATTCAAGTTTGGTTCCATTTTTCTCACTTATTTCTTCGTTTACCTCGCTAATAGGTTTTTTCATTATCCATAATAATAAAAGCAGTACAAAAACAAAAACCCCAGCGTCAACTAAGTCGGAGCCAAACATAACAAAAACAGAGCAAAACAACTACTTACAGCTATAGTAGGCAAGTGCCTATTTCTTGATTTGACCTAAAAGCGCGGGAATTAATGTTCTTTCTGCACGGCGTAAGTGACTTTGTAGCGTTGTGCGCGGGATGTGCGCGAGTTTAGCCAATTGTTCTAAACTAATTTTACGCGGGTATTCAAAGTAGCCGTGTTTATGCGCTAACTGCAGTGCTTGTAATTGCAAGGGAGTTAACTCGGAAAGCACCGCGTGGGAAAAAACGTTGACATTACCTTCGTGAAGTGAAAGTAGTTCAATTGTTGCTCTTTTACTGCCGAGTTTTTCCACTCGTTTGAACAATTCCAGAAGTGGTTCTTTGTGCAGGGAAGCAACGGTCCAGTACTGGAAACCGCCGCGTGTGACATTTCCGCCGACGAAAAATAAACTCTTGTCAAATAATAGCGTGTGAAACGCTTCGTCTGCCTCGTGGTAGTAAAACACTTGGTTAGCATCTGAACCAATTACAACAACGCGCTTGTCTTTTTGCATGAACGCTTTGCGGTACTGCTCTGCCTCGTTGCCAAAAAAAGAGGCACATCTCGCAACGTATAATTTACCTCGCTCGCCGAATAAATTTAAGTT
>JAZDHP010000022.1:0-10972 GCA_043805855.1 Microcaldota archaeon | reverse complement strand
TAAGGAAAAACGAGTGAGATTAGCTTTTTCAAATGGAATTCCAGTTGGTTTCATTTGGTTTACTGTTTCAGATCAAACTCCTTTTGGAGTTGATTATGGCGACTTTGGTTCGCGCTTTGCTTGGGTTGTCTATACTTATGTTTTGCCTGAATGTCGAAAAAAAGGAGTTGCAACTGCGCTTTATCGAGATTTGGCTGAATGGGGTAAAACGAACAACGTGTCTGAAATTTTGTGCGACGTTTACGAAATTAACTCTGATTCTATAAAGTTTCACGAAAAGTTAGGTTTCAAAGCGTTTACGAGAATTTATTCAAAGAAACTCAAAAGGTAAAAATTGAAATGCGCCGTGAGATTAAACTTCTATTGTTGACAAACGCGTTTTTCGTATTTGCAATTAACTTATTCGCTCCATTGTTCGCAATTTACATCCAGCGCATTGACGTTTCGATTGTTCATGTCGGTGCGATTTACAGTGTTTACATTTTTGCAGTTGGGGCTTTTGCGTTGTTGATAAATAAAATGAAAAAATCTCGCGAGTATGCTGTGCTGTTTTTAATTTTGGGGTTTGTGCTGAGGCTAGTTGGTTGGATTGGTTATCTTTTTGTAACTCAAATTTGACAAATTTATGTTTTGCAGTTAATTTTTGCGCTTGGCGAAGCGTTCGGCACGCCCGCGTATAATTATATGTATTCTAGTTTTGTCAACCAGAACAAATTCGGCAACGAGTGGAGTGTAAATACGGCAACTGTTGCGTTTATTGTTGGCCTCGCTTCACTCGTAGGTGTTATAATTGTTGAAAAGCTCGGTTTCCATGCACTGTTCGTCGCAATGATTGTACTTTCGTTTGTAAGCATTGGCATTGCGTTGAAATATGGAAAGGAACTTGTGCGCGGTTCTAGCGTTTAAACACTTGTACTATATCGTTGTCTTGCAGCACGTGGTCGATGCCGACTTTTTGGCCGGGGAACTTTGCACTTTTGCCCCACACTTGGCTAAATTTGAATAAGCGGCGCAAGTCGCGGTGTAGTTCGTCGCACACATTTGCAACTGTAGAACCACTTCGCATCATCAATGGTTTATCGTCTAGCTTTTCTCCCTTTCTCTTTGTGTAAACTCTTATCAAGCGTAGTTTTTTGTAAATCGCTTCTTTCAAAACGTCGATATTGTAGTTACTTTCAGCTGAAATTGGAACAAAGTCGTATGGTAGTGTTTTCAAAAACTCTTGTTTAACTAAGTCAACTTTGTTTACAATTGTTAGCGACGCAGCGTATTTTCTCGTGCCAACAAGCACGTCAATAAGTTGGTCTACAGTTGCGTCTTGGCGGAATGTAACATTAGCGTTGTAAATTCCATATTCGTTCATAACTCCGCGAATTGTGTTTTCGTTCAAATGAGTTAGCTTAACGCCGTGCACTATGTCTAGCCCGCCTTTTTTGGTTTCGTTAATGTAAATTCTCGGCGGCTCTTGGTCAAGGCGCACTCCAATTCCCTCAAGTTCAGTTACTATTTTATCGCGCTGTTGTGCGCAGAACACATCTAGAATTATTAACACGAGGTCAGCGCTTCGTGCAACTGCAAGCACTTCTTTACCGTGGCCTTTACCTTCCTTTGCGCCGATGATAATTCCAGGCAAGTCCAGTAGTTGTATCTTCGCGCCTTTGTACTCCATTACTCCAGGAATACAAGTTAACGTAGTGAACGCGTATGCCGCAACTTTGGACTTTGCGCTTGTGAGGGCGTTTAGCATTGTTGACTTTCCAACTGAGGGATAACCTATGAACACGACAGTCGCGTTGCCGCTTTTTCTAACGGCGAATCCCTCACTACTCCCGCCGCCTTTTTTCGGCGCTTCAGCTTCTTTTTTCAACCGCGCGAGCTTTGCCTTGAGCAGACCAAGGTGGTGTTCAGTTGCTTTGTTCACCTGCGTCTTAGCCATCTGCTGCTCTATTTCAATAATTTTGTCATGCAAGCCCATTGTATTAGTTCTCTTAGTTTTATTCAGTTGACATCTTTAACTCTTTTCACTTTAGCTGCCGAGAGTAGTGTTTCAATTCTGGCTTGTTGAAAAGTTTTCCTCTCCGAGTTATTCCATGTTCTTTGCATTTTAAGAAGCGGCCAATTACTGCCCCGCTTTTCGAATAGTACGTACTTCTAATTTCACTAAATCCAAGTTTTTTCAAGTGTTCGTCTACAGTTCCAATTAAACTAATTGAAGCTTTTTTGTTTGGCGCAGTTACGCCGTGCCCAACGTTTGCAACTTTTTTACAGGTTGGGTTGCTAAGTGGAACGTCGTTAAAATGCGCAATTACGTCTCCATTAGCTTCGTTTACGACCAACGCGTGGCCGTGTCCTTTCTTCGCGCGCGTAAATGCTCGCAAGTAAGCGCGTTTACTTTCGCCCGGTATTTTGTCTTGTTCAAAACGCTGTTCAATTATTTTCTTTACTTCTTGCCAGTAAGGCGAACGTTTAAACGCAGTTCTACTAAGTATAAAGAATTTCAACTTATCTTTAGTTGTTTTTTCTTCTGTCATGTTTTTTTTCCCTTTTTCTATCTCTCGTGCCTATCGTAGTGATTTGCAATTCTCACTATTTCTGGAATTTCTCTAATCACGTGATGCGCGCCGAATGACTTTAATCTCCATGTAGGGTTTGTGCCAGTTATTCCAACTGCAATTGCTCTCTTGTCTCTCCTTGTGTTTGCCATGTCGTGAACTCCATCGCCAACATAGATAACTCGTTGCCCTGCTTTTCCCATTCTCCGTGCGATTTCCCGCACGAATTTATTGTGCCCTGGTCCCTTTGCAAATTGAGGGTATTTGCCGCTATATGTAAAAACTCCGTCGAACAAGTGCCGCATTTTATGCTGATTAAGAATTCGTTTAACTTCTTGGCCTGGGCCAAAACTAGAAAGTACAACAACGTGCCCCTCGCGGCGTAATTGCTCTAGTGTACGTTTTACGCCTTTCTTGAGCGGAAAAACTGGCGGTTTCTCATTCCATTTTTGAACGACTTTTCTAAACGCTTCGTCAAGCTCTTCTCCAGACAAATTTACGCCGGTTTTTTGAAAAGAGGCTAACGCTTCTGTAGGTACAAGTACGCCTGTGTTTCTAAGGAAAACCCACTCTACTTTTTTCCTCACTGCCGGCGAAACATCTAACTCATTAGCAAACATCCGCGCTCGTATCTTCATGCTGTCAATAAGCGTACCGTCCAAGTCAAAAACAACAATTGCCATATTTACAAAATAGTTAAACAACGCTGGTTTTTAGACGTTACCTTGCTTGTTTTCTTTTCGTCTACTTTTTTTGCGATTACGCTTTTCAACTCTAGCATTACAAACCTTTTTAAAAGATAAAATTCCGAATAGGTGTCGGAAGAGTTCCAAGGTGTATTCGGATGTACGTTGATGTGAAAATGAGTAGTAAGGGAGAAATTGTAATTCCTGCGTTTATCCGGAGGCAGTTTAAATTCCAAGAGGGTGGAAGCGTTAGGCTAGCTGTTGAACAAAATTCAATTCGTTTAGTCACCCAGAAGAAAGATGTAGTTGCTTGGATGCGCGCTTATGCTAAAGAGTATGGAAAGCCAACTGATAAGATAATTAGCGGCGATCAACTTTACGAAGAGGAATTTGGATGAAAATATTTGTAGATGCTAATATTTTCTTAGGCGCGCTTATTCCTGGAAATAGCACTAATGGCATTTCTTCGGCTGATTTGCTTGACGAAATTGCGCGGGGTCAGCACGAGGCGTTAACTTCTGCTTTGGTTATTGATGAAGTAATGTGGGTGCTTCTAAAGAATAACAAACCGGGAATTGAACTTTGTATTCGTAATATTTATGAACTGCCTAATTTAGAAGTTCGCGGAGTTGACGCAAGTGCACCTTTAATTGCACTTGAATTTATGAGCAATTATAGTTTGAAGCCGCGTGACGCAATGCACTGTGCGTTCATGAAACAAAATAATGTAAATGTAATTGCAACGAACGACCCGGACTTTGACAAAGTAAAAGAAATTAAAAGAATGAAAATTTAATCGCGACGGTAAATTGAACTTTTCGCCAATTCTGCCTTTTTTTAAACTTGGCTGGCTTATAGTTAACTATGCCAAGTAATCGAACTAGGAGAATTGTTAGAACTGAAAAGTTTACGCTAGCTGTAAAAGCGCCTAGGCATTCGAATCGAACTCCAGATGTGGTTAGAGTGGAAGAGTTTACACTAGCTGCAAAGGCACCGAAGCGACACGGCGCAAGTTGGATTAAAAGCGAGAGAGAAGCTTGCTTTAAAGTTGCAGAAAATTTAGGCGAAACGCACAAGTATCTCGTTGAATTGGCGGTTAAAGGTAAGCGAATTAAACAAATTGCGCATAAACTTAGGTTGACGCCACAGTACGTTAGCGCTATGGTTAAAGCACTTGATGCACAAGTGCGTTTCTATAAAAAAACTGGCAGAATGCCCGGCGAGCGCGAACCAACTGCCGAGGACTGGCATTCAGCAAAGTCGCTAGTGCATAAACTAGCTTCGCCCGCTTACCTTTGCGATAGAACTAGGAGAAACAACGCTACGCGTGCAATTGCACTTGGGCTATCTGGCGTTATGCCTGTTCATCCTAATACAATTTACTGCTTACGACGTGTGGTTAATGCTAATAGCCGTTTGTTTCCTGAAGAAATAGTTCAGTCTGTTAAAGTACACTTAGGCAATAACGAGAGATTGCGCGGCATCAGGCATAAAGTTGAACAAGCTGCTGAACGGGGAGATGAAGCTGCAAAGAAGTTTTTGGCTAGTTACTACGATACTAGAAAAAACGAACGGTATGTCTCCGGTTGCGGGTTATGGCGGCGGCACCCTGACTTGGTTATGGGAACTGCATTGCAGCCTTCTTTCATTAAGGGAATTCACCCGCAGTCACTTGCAACGAGAAAAAGTATAGTGAATGCACTTGCCGCGCGAAGTGAACCTGCTGGTATTGCAATGAAGTTACTAATTGCAGGTAAATCTAGAGCTGAAATTGCGCGGAACATGAAGCTAACGCCTAGTAAAGTTACGACGCTTTTAACCGCGGGTCCAAGTGCAGTGTTCGGAATCCCACCAGCAGGAAACAATGCAACAGTTCACTACTTCAAGCTAATGAGAAGACATGCAGACGTCTTCCAACCAAAGAAAACAAAAACCAAAGACAAACAACAATTAAAAGAAGCAGCGTAATGTGAAAAGAATGCGAGGGGCTAACTTGAATTCTGGGCTTTTTTTAAATCTATGAAGGTTTATATTTAATTATGAAAACTATACGAACGCGTCGAGTAGCTAGTGTGAAAAAGGTTATGCTTATCTCAACGGCGCCTAGACGTTTTGGAGCAAGTTGGATTAAAGAACACGGCGAAAATGCGCTTAAAGTTGCTCGACATTTAGGTGGGCAGCATGAAGAAGTTGTAAGTTTGGCGCTTCAGGATAAAAACGTTAGGCAAATTGCGCGGAAAGCTAAGTTAAGCGAGTCTATAGTTAGCGCTATGGTCAAGGCGCTTGACGCCCACGTGCGTTTCTATAACGAAACCGGTAACCTTCCAAAAGAGCGTAACCCAACTGTGGAAAGTTGGCGTTTAGCTAAAAAACTCGCTCGCAGGATGTTTCCAATGTATATTGGTGCTGCAGTGGTAAGCGCTCGCCGTGCAATTGCACTGGGATTATCCGGCGTTTTGCCAACGGGCGCACATTCAATTTACCTTTTGCGCCGTGCGGTTAAAAGACGAGAAAAAGAATTTCCAATTGACGTAGTTGACGCGCTTAAAACGCGACCAAGAGACGTTGAATTCATTGAGGCGATGCGTGGTAAGATTCAAATCGCAGCTAACCGTGGTGATAAAGCTGCACAAAATTTACTTGATAGTAATAGATCTGGCCTCCGTGGCAATAGCTTTCGAACCGGCGGCAGTTTATGGCGGCGGCACCCAGATTTAGTTATGGGTACCGCGTTACAGCCTGATTTAGTTAACAACGTTCACCCCGCTTCTCTTGCGACGCGTAAACATATTGTCAACGCGCTTGCACTTCGTGGAGAAACAGCTGGAAAAGCAATGCAATTACTCATCGCAGGTAAAAATAGAAGTGAAATTGCTGAACAACTGGATCGAAGTAGAAGCCGCGTAAAGCACGTTTTAGCCTTTGGCACCAGCGCGGTATTCGGTATCCCGCCAAAAGATGCAACAACGCAAGAAAACTACTATCGCCTACGCAGAAGACACAAAGACCTCTTCCAATCCGAACGACAAAAAAGAAAAAACAAACAAAAAGAAGCAGCGTAACTTCTAAAAAGGCAGGGCTAAATAAAATTAGTTAATTTTAAAAATATGGGCCCGCGGAGATTTTCGTTGTGGTTTTCTTTCGCCACGCCTGGCCTTTCTTTTTCTAAAAGAAAGGCATGGCTTATCGAACTCCGGATCTTTCGCGTGTAAGGCGAACGTCTTGGCCATTGTCGAAAGTTCCTCTTGGCCGAGGTTTAAAAGGCCCGGCCTTGAGGGCCTTTTCTCGACTACGGGCCCACATTTATTTTTTCTGTATTTAGTTTGGTGCGTAATTGATTATAAGCTATTTGCTATTAGTTTATTCATGATTCTTCGGCCTAGGAATTTGAAACACATGGAAGAGTTGTTGCGTCAGGTTCCGGAAGCAAAGCGCAAGGTAATTGTTTTTGTCGGCCGCCATCCGAACGAGGGAACGATTAACATCGCGTTGCATCATCATGAAAAATGGGAAAAGCACGGCGCGGTTGTTGTTAGAATTCCTGCTAGGTGGACGCCACACTGGTTATGGAAAACTGCAGAAAAGAGGAAGTTAAGTAAAGAAGTTGTCAAGCGGTTGCATGCTAATGTTCCGGATGATTCACAAGTTACTGATTTTCTAAAGTCAAAGGGTTTCACGGCGCCGGTTGTTCACTTTCACGGAACTCCGGTTGATAATTATGATTTGTCGCGTCCTTCGCTATTGCAATTTGAAAGGTATGGAAACGCAGTCGCTGTCGAACTTTACTTTTTAGACCCCTTGAAATATAGGCGAAAAGAAACTGCTGTTGGTAAATATGGCCGGGGTATGGAAGAGCCCAACACGCAAGTTGGTAATAATCTTGAGTTAGGTTGGCCAAGAGGGCAGCTTCATCCAGATTATATAGATAAAATTGGGCAGGTTAACCGAGCTGCAATTAAAGCTTTTTCTGAAAAGCATGCGGGTAAGTTTGAAGAGATTCTTGCTGAGCTAGCTAGTAAAGGGCTACAAAGGCGGAGCTAGTTGTTTTAGAGTTTCTTGTTATTTGCTGGTTTAGCTTAAAAAATAGTTCGGTGTCTTACTCGCGAACAGTCGATATCTTGAAAAAGGACGCTGGCGTCTAAGTAATAGACAATGTTAATTAGAAATGAAGCGATTGGGGAATTGCCGCGTAAACGCATCGCGGTTGTCATAATAGGCGGCACTGTGTTCATGCGTTTAAAGGGAGAAACGCTTGAACCTGGAGAAATTAAGCTGCCGTTACTTAGGCCACAGGGCAAACCCGCTTGGTGTATAGATGAATTTCGTCCCGGCAATGTGGAAATTCAACAGCATTTCCTGTACAACATTGACAGCTCGCGCATAGATGTCAAGCGATTAAACCAACTTGGGAAAAAACTCGTACAGTTGTCAAATGATAAAACAATAGATGGGGTAGTGGTGATAAGTGGCACTGACCGCATGCATAAAATAGTCACTAGGTTAGCGCATCATTTACATGACTTGCACAAACCAGTTGTATTCACAGGCGCACAAATAGAATTAGCTAAGCAAGGGACAGACGCTAAGCGCAACTACGAAAACGCCGTTAGAACCGCGTGGTACTTATCAGTGGCAAAATACCCTAACGTAGTGCTATGTTTTGGCAGAGATAGAATAGAACAAGGCGCAGATGTTCACCACTCGTTAAACGCATTGAAACTCAAGTCAAGCGAGCTAGACGCTTTTGACCACCCGCACAAGCGCGTGATTTTACAGGCGCACTATGATGGAAACGTGCGTTTAACTGGCTGGGGTAAAAAACTTTTGGGATCCAAGTCACTAAGGGCGTTGTATAGAAGTAAAAAGGAAAGACATGAGGCGCCACTAACAACTTTCACTCCTGTTAGAGAAGATTTGCTTGATAATATAGAAGTTTCTGAGACGAGGAGCATACAAGGGATTCGCATTAGTAAGACCGCTCAGGTTATAGCCCTTAGGGCAAGTGGAAAGGGCAACGTGGCAAAAAACGTGCTGGAAACAGTAGCTAAACGCGCAGGGAACCGGCCGGTTATTGTTACAACTGACGCCGGTGCAGATGTAGATCTAGCGGCATATAAACCTGGTAGAGAGGCGCTTCAGCATGGTATGCTTCCTTCGGGAGGGCTAATTCCAGTTAGTGCCGAAATACGCGGTGAATACCTTGGCCATGAAATGGCAAAAATAGACAACTATGTTTTAAGGAACTGCCCTCGTGAAACTGATAAAAACGACTTTAAGCGAAAACTATTTGCCGCTTTGTACTTAAGTGGGGCAAAGTTCCACGGCGAAGCTACAAAGAGAAAACACGAAGACGCGCTCGGGATTAAAATACCCAACTTTGATTTAATTATAAACCGGCCAATTGAAATCGCCTTAGTCCGTGCACATAAAGAAATGCTACGCAAACCACAAGCGCTTCCAATTCCTAATAAAAGAAAATACAGAATAGCGCCACAAAACGCATTTAAAACCGACCGTCTGACAAGACAAATCGGAAAGTCGCCGCTTCCATTTAAAGAGAAGTCACTAGGAGTTTTTTCCCACTGACCGAATTTTTTTGGTTTGAACTAGCTGGAGCTCATTGTTAAATCTAAGTGGAATAAAAAAAGAATTTGCTTGGGGCAATTTATTGGGTTTGTGTTTCTTTTGGCGTGTCTTGGGTTTGTTTGCCTTGCCTGTATTGTTGTGGTCGGTTTGTGTCGTTTTGTGTTGAAGTTTGTGTTTCGTCTTCTTTGTAACCGCCGCTTCTTGAGTGTCTCTCGCTGAATGCTGGCGTTCTTATTGCGCGTTCGGTTTCTCTCTCGCGGTTGCGTTCGTTTTGTTGTTTTTTCTTTTCATAAACGCGTAAGTGTTTGCCACAGCCGGGGCAGTAGGCGACTTCGCGTTTGAACACTGCACGGTACTCGTTTTGGTCAACCGTATCTTTTCTTTCAATTGGGTTTGAAAATACTACTTTTTCAATGTAAACTGCTTTGTCGCGACGGCAGTAGCGTTTGCAGCCAGCACAGATAATTTGTCGTTCCTTTCCCCTAGCCATGGATAAATATCAACTCTCTATTATTTGTGTAGCTTTCTTTTTTAAACCGTGCGTAGATGTTTAAGTTTCCCAATCCTTTGTCCGTTTAGTTGGATCACTTCTGCGTTTTCTAAGTCTAGTCGTTTATCCTTAAAGATTGGGCCGTGAAGTGAACTGCGCTTAACGGCGTTAAACGCGACATTTCCACTCAAAGGATTAAACGAAGGCATTGCGATTAACTTTTGTTTGGTGTTAAATGGAACAACTAGCCATGCGGGTGTGGTTTTGCCAAACTTTTCACTGCCAATTCTAACACCAGCGTGGTTATGGCCGCAAAAGATATAATGACAAGCAAGCACTTTTTCCGAGGGTAGCGCGTGGCCGTGGAAAAAACCGTAAGTAACTTTTCCGTTTTTGAACGAATAGCCGGTTGGTGGTTGAATCTCAATTTGTGGAAATGGCTTTGCGAGTTGTTCAATGTTGCCGTCGTGGTTACCTTTAACGATGGTTATTTTTTTAAATTTCAATAAGTGAATTAGTTCGTTGAAGTAGTTGCGCTCCCGCTGGTCAAAGCCGGTAATGGTATGTTTAAAGTCACCAACAACGAGCAATTCAGTGGTTTTTGACTCGCGTTGTAGTTTGTTAAGTGCATCGGCGTATTTGTGCGGTTCGAGGGTTATTTGCACGCCGTTACGCTGTAGAAAGAGTTCAATCCCATAGTGTAAATCGCAGATTACAAGTGTCTTGCCAATTACCGCCGCTGGTTTGTTTGCAATGAATTTCATTTTCTACTCTTTTTGCCTTTCTTTTGCTTAGCCACTTTCTTTGCTTTAGCTTTTTTTACTTTTGGTTTCTTTACCTTGACTTTTTTTGCGGTTTTCTTAACTTTGGCTAGTTTTTTGGCTTTAACTTTTGTTGGTTTCTTGTTTTTTGTTTTTACTTTTGACTTCTTCGCCTTTACTTTGGCTTTCTTTGCAGCTTTTAGCTTAGCTTTTGCGGTTTTGCTTATTGGAAATAATTTGTTTTCTTTTTCGAGTGAACGTTTAATTATGCTTTCAAAGTCGAACTTGTGTTCCAATTTGTGAGTTAGTTTCATTATGCGGTTACAGCAGAATGGTGCAAATAGAGTGCCGGCTTTTTCTGTTTTTTTCTTGCCGCATTTGTCGCACTTGTATTTCTTGTCAGTTATGTAAGAGTCTTCTGTTTCGGCGCACATGTTTTCGCCTTCTTTATCTTCGTAATCTCCATCATCATCGCGTTGCATTTTTAGGGTTACCTCTGACGTAACCCTATGGTTTCAGGCCATAAAAACGTTACTACTGGCAAATCCTAGATGTAAAAGTGACTTTTCTAGAGGTGGGGAATGGTTTATATAGGTGTGGCGAGTAGCCTTTCTAGACGTAAAGTGGGGGGTAGTCTCTTTTTTACGTTGTAAAAAATAGGTGATTTAAAAAATATGGTAGTTAGGAAACCGTTTGGTGGATACAGTATATCCTTTAAGGCCGTTAGCGACGCAACTTTGAGCGAAGTTTTCGGAACTGGAGCATTAACTCCGAGTGAAATGACCAAGAAACTGTGGGTCTTCATCAAGAAGAAAGGCCTCTCAAGCAAATAGTTTAGTTTGCTAGCGTTCATACAAATATCTTTTTTATTTTTACATTTTTTTTCTTTAACTCTCT
>JAZDHP010000021.1:0-21074 GCA_043805855.1 Microcaldota archaeon | reverse complement strand
TTTAATACCAGTTATTGCATTGTAATATCTGGTGATGTTTTGTGAGAACGGTATCTTTGCGCGTTGACGATAAACAAATGGAAGGAATAGAAAAAGTAAAGCAATTTTTACCTACAAGTGACACTAGTTTTGTCTATAGATATGTGCTGGAAAAGGGGTTGAAGGAAATTTTACTTGAAAAGGCTATTTCGGAATACGTCGCCGGAAGGGCTTCTACTGGCAGAGCTGCTGAAATTGCAGGGCTAACTTGGAGAGAAATGAACCACGAATTGGCAAAACGCGGAATAACAATGAACTACGATGAAAAAGACTTAATGGAGGATTTAAGTGTATAAACCAAGCGCAGTCTGCGATTCGTCTATTTTGATAATATTCGCTAAATCTGGACATTTAGCTCTACTTTTACAAGCATTTCAAAACCCTTTGTCAATAGAAGAAACGGTTTATCGCGAAGTGGTTGAAAATGGCATTGAAATAAAAGCCCCCGACGCCGAGGTAGTCCAAAAATACATTGACAATAGACAAATAAAAGTAAAAACTGCAAATAAAGTTTTTAAAATTCCGTTTAGCGACGCTGGTGAAGAGGCGACTATTTCTCTTGCAATTCAAGAAAAAACGAATTTCATCGCTATAGACGATCACCAAGGTAGAGTTCTAGCAAAGCAATTTAATTTAAGGCCAATTGGCTCGCTTGGAATAATTAAACTGCTGCTAAAAAGCAAAACAATTGGAAAAAAACAAGCTCTTGAAATACTAGAAGCGCTGCTTAAAGTAGAATACAGAATAAACGCCAAACTCCTAGAAGAATTCAAAAAAACAATCAAAGAAAACAAAAACTTCCTGCAGTAGAGCTAAAAAAAGAAAAAAATAAAAGACAAATTATTTAGGAACTTGAGACTTGAATATCTCGTGAAACGCTATTTCTATATACCTAGCCCCACCACTAGTGTGCTTCGAATGTCTAATGGGTCTCGTGCTAAGCATTATTTGATGATGCGCAGGTCGCTCGCCCTCATGAACTAGGTTAGCAACAAGTTGATGAATAGTAATTGCTCGCAAATTCTTTCTTTCACGCAAAGCATTCAATTTTTCAAGATTAGCTCCGACAAAAACTGGAACTAAAATTTTGCTGCCAGAAAACTTATGTGCTAAATCTAATCCACTAAGTTTTTCACTTGCTGCGGTCATAGAACGTCGAATTTCGCTGCTTAATTCTTGCATAAACAAATCACCTAAATTACTTTGAAACAGTTAAAGCGTAACGAATAAATACCTCTTTTGTTTGAGTATAACTTGAGGTTATACTTTATGCAGTTTGTTATGACAATCGGGCCAAAAGGACAAGTTGTTATTCCAAAGGCTTTTCGCGATGAGTTTAAGTTGTTTCCGGGTGAAGAAGTGTTAATTTCAAACGAGAACAAGCAGCTTGAAATTAAGAAGAAAAGTGAGCAAATGGAGAAAATAGCAGCTGAAATCAACGAATACGTCCACAAGTACGGCAAAAAGCATTATGAACCAATTGACATTGAAAAGATATGCGATGAAGAACTATTTGAGGACATGAAAAGATGGAAGCTCCCTTAATTTACGTCGACACCACTATTTTCACTGAAAGCGCAATTTACGCCACGCTAGAAGGCTCAAATTGTAGAAAGTTTATATTTTCATATCCATGCTTAGCTACCTCACCTTTAACCTTTACTGATGCCTTAACTACAATTACACGAATATCTGGAAAACAACAAGCCATGTGGCTATGTGACCGACTGGCAAAAATGCCTAGCTTGTCAATATTACAAAGTAATGAATTAGTAATTTTCAAAACGCTTGAAAACTACCAAACCACTCAACTATCACCTAAAAAATCAATGCACTTAGCTTACATACAATTAAATAACATAACTCAAATAGCTTCGCTTGACCCTGAGTTTGACAAAATAAAAGGAGTAAAACGAGTTAAAATTTAATTTACAACTGAGGAACTTCGTGGCTATATAGCACTTTCAACGTGACTGCATGTAAACGCTGGCCAGGCATAAGGAAACCCGCGGGATGCTTTTCAGCAGTAGCAACGTGATGAGTTTCGCTATAATCTACGAAAACATGACCGCCAACTTTGCTGTCACCAACAATTTCAGAAACCGCCTTCTTAGCTAAGTTAGCAACAATTTCGTGCACAGGCCTTCCATGAGTTTGATCGCGCGGTAATTTAGCAAAAGCAGTTAAATTAGGAAGATTATCAACTACGACATGCACAGAACCGCCCGAAACCGTATTAGCTATTCGAGCTTTTTTCAAAGCTGCACCTATTTTAGAAGCTATTTGCCCTCGAAAGGTTTCCAATTCATTCATAATAAACTCACAATAAGCAAAGGAAGTAAAAACTTAAAAACCCAACTATAATCACAGTGAAATTAAGCAAACATTTTGTCAATTGTTTTCCTTGCCTTTTCGCGGTTCTTTGCGTGCTGTGCTAAAAACAGGGAAACTTTGTCAATTGCGATTTGCTTTAGTTCACCAGTTAGCAGCGCACCGCTCTTGTAGTCATCGTAAATTTTACGCAACTTTTTATCATCGTGTTCAAAATACATTCGCAAATACTGGAAGCTGATATCAATGTCCGGATTCCCGCCTTTTTTACGGTGTTCTTCGAGAGTTGCCTGCCCGCCAGAAAACGCGTATTTCCTAATTTTTGTTGCTGCTTCTTGAGGCGTTTCAGTAAGCGCAATGTGAGAAGAGGGATCACTGCTTGACATTTTCCCACCTTTTAATCCCGGGAGGAAAACATGATACGTTGAACTTAACGGAAGCAAGTTAAACAATTTCAAACGCTGCGCAATATCGCGGCACAGTTTAATATGCGGGTCTTGGTCACTACCAGCAGGAACAACCACGTTCACCGGCCCTTCAAATTCAGGAAGCTGAGGGTGAAGCATATCCGCAGTTTGCAATAAAGAAGATGAAAGTTTAGCAGGAGTAATATCGCCGTAAATTGCTTTGACTTCGTTAAAAGTAACATGCCGGCTAGCAAAGCTAGCTAAGGAATAGTAAGCGTTGCTCTTTTTTCCTTCACTGGAGCGCTGGGATTGGAAGTAAACGTCGCACTTTTTCAAATCTAACCCCAACGCAACGTAATTAACAAGATATTCTTCAATTGCTACTCGACGCAGTTCACTTAAGTCAGCGTTGCGCGTGTTATACGCTTCCACATCTGCAACTGCAATATACAATTTCGCGCCGAGCGACTGGTAGAACTTCATTTGTTCAACCAACAACGCATGGCCAATGTGGAACTTCCCGCTTGGCATTAAACCAGTCATCATTACGAGTTTCTTTTTTTCCTTCAACGCTGTGAGGAATTTGTCAAAATCACGATGACCGTACACGATACCGCGACGGAATAGAAAATTATCTTTAAAAACAGAAGGTAACTGCAATTCTTGTAACGGCGTTATACCAAACTGTTTCATTAAATAATCATAATCAATATCGCCGGTTACTTCCCACGGGTTAACAATAAAATTTACCATGGAAATGTTTAGTGCAATGAATTTTAAAACCACGCGTTGTAACCTATTTGAGCAAAATTTATGCCAAAATACGGAATAACAGACGGCAGCAGCTTAGGATACATTGAAGTCATTGGAGATAAACTTGTATTTTCACTTGGCAAAACTTTTGACACCCGCGTTTCTTACATACAATCAATTGAAAAAACCCAAGATCTTAGTTTAAATAAATGCAAAGCAAAGCTAACTTACTACTCACTAATGGCCGAACTTAGAGCAGTTGAATTTATAATCAACCAAAACGACTTAGCTGGGTTGAAAAAAACAACTGGAAAGTAGATTAGCAATTTATAGCTTTGTCTTCTACGTTAAACACAATTATTAAAACAGCCTAGCTCGTAGTGTTTTGTATGAAATTTAAATTATCATTACTAGCTTTAGCAGTGCTGTTACTTCCACTACTATTTTCATTAATTGTAAACGCATCTACAATTGTAAACGCGCCGGCAGTTGACAGCGACGGCAAAGGACTAATCACTCCAGTAGTTGTAACTGCTACACTTGGTAGCGGAAGAATCCGCACTGACATACAGAGTTCACTAATTGCAACTGAAACTGAAGAATCTATACGCAACGCTGCAAGCGCAGCAAGCCAACTGGGCAAAGTTAATTTGAAAAACATTGACATAAACGTCGACATTACTAGCCAAGCGCAAATAATAGACGGACCATCTGGCGGTTTAGCTTTTGCAATTGCAATTTACAACGAGATACGCCACTTGGTAAATGAAAGTTCACCGGCAATTAGAAGCGATTTAGTTATCACAGGCGCCATAACCCCCGAGGGACGAGTTGAAAGAGTAGGCGGAGTAGAAGAAAAAGTAGTTGCAGCGTTTGAAAATGACGCACATTTAATGCTAATCGCATCTGGACAAAGCAACGCAGATGCACTTGACTATGTAATCTACAGTAAAGAAATTTCAAAGGGAGAAATGCAAGTAGTTGAAGTTTCTACCCTCGCAGATGCACTTGACTACGCTTACACTAAAAACGCAAGCAAAGTAAACGCGCCGGAATTTGCAATTAAGCCACTAGTTTTAGAAAACTTCCAGGCAACTTCCAAAACAACGCACTTCAAGCAAATCGCAAGCGAAGAAATTATAAACGTACAACGTGAATTAGTAAAACTAACTACGAAGTTAATAAACGACAAAGATATTCAAACAAGCGCAATCGTGCGTTCAGTAAATGAAACTTTGAAAAACGCACAGCAATCACTAGACAAGGGATACTACTACACTGCTGCGAACACTGCTTTTCTCGCGAAGATAAATTTACAAACTGCAAACGCAGGAGAAACAACCCCTGAGAAATTCACGCAAATGCTGAACAATTTGACAAGCGAGATAAACAACGCTAATAATTTAATTGAAATGGACTCGAACAACTACGAGGCAATTGCTGCAGCACAGTTGCGCTTCTGGTGGGCAAAAACAAGACTACAGGACGTAAAACAAGAATTTCAAACAAAAAAACAAGTTACGCTAGAAAATTTGCGCGATTACTACAATGCAAAAGCGTGGTTCGATGCATCGCAAAAACTATTTACCTACGCTAGAACAATTAACCCCGGCGAAAAAGTAAATGAACTAAACGTGCGAGAATACGCGCTTGATTTAATTGAACAAAGTGCAGTTATTGCAAACAAAACCAGCGATAACGAAGTACAGTGGCACTTTAAAACAGCTAAAAATGAATTTGCAAACGCTGACTATGCAACTACAATTCTTGACTTACAGTTTGTAATTTCTGCAGAAAAAACAAACAACTTACTTACAAACAAAACATTAGACATAATTATTAACGAAAGTGCAAAAATACAAAACAGTAACATTTATTCAACTAGCAAAAATGCTTGGGCTGAACTTTACTATGGAAACGCGCTTTACAGCTTGCAAGAAGCTAACCGCACTGAAGAACTAAGCTCACTAGTCAGCGCAATACGCTTACGAGAATTAGCAACTGGTTTTCAAGACGCTGAAAACACAATTGAAAAAGAATTAGTTAATCCCCGACCAACAAAGAACCACTCAATAAATGTAACTGCGGCACTGCCTTTACTGCCAGAACCGCAAATTTCTGCAACAATAACAGAAGTGAATGAAAACGCTGGAATTTTACAAATGGTTGCACTTGGAATAATTGCACTCGGCGTAATTATTTTAGTCATTGTAATTATCGGCAACTTAAAGCAAGTGCGGGTGAGTAAAAAAGATTTAATTGACAAGCTAGACGAAGCACTTATAACTGGCAGAATAAGCGAAACAACTTACAACAGACTACGAAAAAAGTACAAAACTACGACGAAAAACGAAAATAAAACAAGTAAATCACTAAGCGCAAAACAGCGTCTCAAACAAAGGCGTTGAAAAAGCTTTTAAACTAGTTGACGCTCTATTAATAGCGACGCCAAGTGACTGGCTGAAAAACAAAGCTACTAATTGAGTTGTTTTTCGTCACCAACGCGCACTTTGAAGTTTTTATAAACTATACGATACATAGGGGGAATTTTAAAAAATGGCAGATAAACCACACTTGAACTTGATTTTCACAGGCCACGTTGACCATGGAAAGTCAACTACAGTCGGAAGAATCTTGTACGACACTGGCGCGCTCAGTGAAAACGACTTGCGTAAGTTAAAAGAAGAAGCTGCAAAAGTTGGAAAGGCAACTTTTGAATTTGCATTCGCAATGGACCAGCTCAAGGAAGAACGTGAACGTGGAGTAACGATTGACATTGCTCACAGGGATTTCCACACGCAAAAATACTACTTTACGATTATTGACGCTCCTGGTCACAAGGACTTTGTTAAAAACATGATTACCGGCGCATCACAAGCAGATGCAGCAGTTCTTGTATGCTCGGCAAAAGATGGCGTACAAGCACAGACAATTGAACACGCTTTCTTGCTTAAAGTGCTTGGAGTAGGCCAGTTTATTATTGCAATTAATAAAATGGACGCAGTTAACTACGACCGCTTAAAATACGAGGAAACCAAGCAAGCTCTCATTGCAAAATTAAAACCAATGGGCTACAAAGTTGACTCAATTCCATTTATTCCAATATCCGCTTACTTTGGCGACAACATCGTTAAGAAAAGCGACAAAACTCCCTGGTACGCTGGTCCAACCCTCCTTGAAGCGTTTGACTTACTTACCTGCCCGCCAAAACCAACTGATAAACCACTTCACTTACCAATCCAAGAAGTTTTCACAATCACTGGCCAAGGAACTGTTCCAGTAGGCCGTGTTGAATCTGGAATCTTAAGACCAAACACTACAGTTATAATAATGCCAGACGGAGCTACCGGCGAAGTAAAAAGCATTGAAATGCACCACCAGCAGCTAACCCAAGCAATCCCTGGCGACAACGTCGGGTTCGTAATTAAAGGCATTGACAAAAAACTAATTAAACGCGGTAGCGTCGTTGGAGACCCGAAGGCACCGCCAACAGTTGCAGAGGAATTCACAGCGCAAATTGTTGTGTTAAACCACCCAACTGCAATTGGAAAGAACTACACGCCAGTGTTCCACTTGCACACCGCACAAGTTGCATGTACAATTACTGAAATTATCGAGAAGAAAGACCCAAAGACGGGCGGCACAATGCAAAAGAACCCAGATTTCATTAAAACTGGAGACGTTGCAATTGTAAAAATAAGGCCAACCAAGCCAACCTGTGCAGAGAAGTACAGTGAATACCCCGCGCTAGGTAGGTTCGCAATGAGAGACATGGGTCAAACAGTTGCAGCTGGAATTATTCTCGATATAGTTCCAAGGAAAGCTATAAGTTAAGCTTTCTTTAATTTTTTTATTTTTTTAATTTAATTTTGTGATTTTAAAAATGGGCAAAGCACGCATTAAACTTGAAAGTCAAAACGTTCCTGAACTGGACTCAGTTTGTAGCCAAATTCGGGATATAACGAAAAAAGCAGGCGTAGCCATAAAAGGCCCAATTCCACTTCCAACAAAGCACTTGAAAATTTCTACTCGCAAGACTCCCTGTGGAGATGGTTCTGACACTTATGAAAAGTGGGAACTCCGAGTACACAAACGCTTAATAGAAATCGACGCAGACGACCGAGTTCTCCGCGAAGTAATGAGAATGCGATTCCCCTACTCCGTCCATATAGAAATGACACTGAGCTAAAACAACTATTTATACAACAATCTTTGAATTTGCCACTTAGCACAAAATAAATGCAAATATTAACTTTGCCTACTAAAAGTAATATTAACTGCCGAGGTGGCAGAAAAAGGCCGCTCAGGCCGCAGGCCTTTTAGACCTCTGGCCAAGAAGCCTTCTGCAATGGCAATGCGCTAGCCTTGAGTTAGGGAGACCGAAACACGAAGCGTTTCCCTATTTGTAAGCTAGTTCCCGCAAGGGATTGCGAGTTCGACGAACCTTTTCTTTTGAGAAAAGAAAAGCCTCACGGAAAAGAAAACCCGGGAGAACTCGAAAATCTCGTCCTCGGCGTTTTTTTATTTTTTTTTATCGCAACAATTTTAAAACAATGTTGTTTTTTGGTTTGTTTTTGTAGGGAAAAAAATAAAAGTTTAATAAATACAATAAATTAACAGATTCTTTTTTTTAATCCTGTTTTTTGTTTTGTATAGGTAGGGAAAAAAATAAAAGTTTACTAATTACAATAATTTAAATGATTCTTTTAGTTAATACTGTTTTTTCTTTTTTCTTATCGCAACTATTTTAAACCATTGATGTTTTGTCTTTTGTAGAGGTAGGGAAAAAATGAAACGTTTACTAATTCCAATAATTGCACTGATGCTTTTAGTTACTCCTGTTTTTGCTTTTGATGTTTTTGGCGCAAGCGGAGCGCAGGACACTGGAAAAGATTTTATTGACAAGGGAACTGTAAACATTGCCAATTGGCCGCAAAAAGCGCAGGACTATTGTAAGAAAGCACAGGACAACGCAATTAAAAGCTGTGCAGATTACGCCGAGCGTTTGAACTTAAACCCAGGCGGTTGGTGGGTCATGCGTACAATTTCCGCAAAGAGTTTCACACCACGAAACCCGTCCATTGTCGTAAATGTTGAAGATGCTATTGTTGGAAAGTGGGACTGCCCTCCGCACGATTTAATTGTTGACCGAGAAGGCAAATTAGTTTTACAAGAGGCAATTCACAGCGAAACTGTTCTTTATGGTAAAACAAACAAAACAACTGGGACAAAGTTTGGCACTGAAGATGAAAGTTTAGAAATAGCGTGTAGTTTTTCATGTGGCGCATGGCCTTGCATTGAATACAAACCAAACAACCGATGCGAAGATCATTACTTTACTGATCCAAATGGAGATGGACGCAGCAACGACCCTGGAAGTAACAACGGCAAGACAAAAGAACAAGCTATTGATAGAGTTATAAACGGCGAGCCAACCAAAGAAGGCGGCTATTACTACGGGATGAAAATGTACTGCGAGGGAGAAGAGAAAATTCCATGGTGGCAAATTTGGAAGGAAAAGAAATGCAAGATAACTAACTGCACAACTGAAGAAATACCCTACGCTAATCATCCAGATACAAAGATTCTACGAACTTGCTGCGGTTGCACTTGTGAAAATTTCAAACTAATACCAAGCATCGACGTTACTAGGTACGTTCCGTTGACAACAGATCCATTTGCAAAAGTTTTCAACACAACTCCAAAAGACGTTTCAATTGGTAGGGAAATCGAAAACAAAACAGCCACTTTAATACGCGACGGAACTAATGTCCCGCCTGTAGTTGGCTTTTTGATTGGAAGTGAACAAGTTAATGTAGCTATAGCTGCAGAAGACAAGGAAGTTAAGTACGGTTTACTAGTTACAAACGGAGCACTTAAAGAAGTTAAAAAAGACGGCTACACTAACCCAAGCATTACGTTGACAACAACATCAAGTACTTTTGACCGCATTAAAAATTCAGGCTATTCTGTGCCAGTTTTACTAGCTGCATTGCGTGACGGCAGCATTAAACAAAGCTCTACAACTACAGGCGGAGCGGTTAAAATTGCGCTTGCTGGGCTAGTCATACGAATTGCACAAATAGTGCAACCGCCAGTAAGTACATTTACCGTTTCATATGACACACCTGCAAAGCAAATAACCTACGAAGGTTACCCTGCAAACTTAATAGCAAGTCCAAAAAACGTGGCGCTCATTTATCCAATTCCAGCAACAAAAGTTCCGCCAAACGTAATTGCGGTTAATCCAAGCGGAAGTTTAATTGGATATACCAGTCAAAAAACGCAAACTTTAATCGCTTCAAAACCACAGCAGTACAGCGCAACAGCCGGAATTTACACGCAAACTACAACAGCATACAAAAATTACCAAAGCCAAACTACAACAACTACTTCAAGATTAACAATACCAACAACTTCACAAACTGGCTACAAGGCAATGTACGTAGCTGCAACTGCTTACACAGCACAACGCGCAGCTGTTACCAGTAAAGGAAGCGCGTCTTATGCAATAAGAATAGGGTGAAAAAATGTTAAAAATGCTGAAAAAAATCGTTATTGGAATAGTTGTAATAATAGTACTTGCAATTTTAGTAATTAACTTCTGGCCAGTACCGCAAGAGTTAAGCGCAAATGAGAAAAACTCAGAAATATACTCTGCACTAGTTGCAAGCGGTATTGAAGACGCAGTTGTAGACGTTACACAAAATCAAGTAATTGTCGCCTACGAATTGCCAGCTAATATTGACAAAGACGCGTCGCAATTTTTTGTAATGGGAACAGTAGCTGCATCAACACCAGAAGTAGAAAATTTGAAAATAGAAACTCACTCTGGACAAACAGTTGAAACAGTCACCGTAAAAATAAAAGACGTAACTGACTTTCTAGGCGGAAGGTTAAGCGAACCAGCGTTCCGTGCAAAAATGACAATTGCAAACGCTTGAGACCAAAAAGAAAAAAGCAACTAAACCCTTAAAGTTACTTTAGCTCGTGCATTATCATGTGCACTACTTCTTCCAAGCGATGCGTGTCGGTGTTAATAATTATATCTTCTTTGTCCGGCTTGGAATGTAAGTGCATTTCCTTTACTAAATTAACTCTAGTTTTTCCGCACCGCTTCCAGTCGCGTTTAATTGCAGTTTCAACATCGCACGATAAGTAAATTGAAACAATTCGATAATTGTACTTTTCAACCAAATCTCCCAGCCACTTGTTTACAGAAGGCACGCTGTGCTCTTGCAAAAGTAAGTTTAATTTCAACGGCATTAGCTCGCGCATCATTTGGTAAATTACATCTTTGCTCAACTTTCTAGCTAGCACTCTATCAGTTGCTTTTTTCAACATCGTGTCTTTAATGTGCGCGCGGTCAAGGAACAAAAAGTTGGGCAACTTCTCGTCCAAAAGACGGCAAACCGTAGACTTGCCAGATGCCATTGGACCGCGAATAATCAATATAATTGGAGACATAACAAATGTAACAAAACAATTAGACGCGTTTTTGTTAATAATCTGTGCGCCTCGCTAAAGTAAATGATTTTTAACGAGGAAAAGCTAAAGACTAACAGCTGAAAATACACAAATGAAAACTATTCTCGAAGTTGAATTTACTGACGCTAAACAAGCGGCACAAGCGGCGAAGATAATTAAAGAAACAAAGAACGACGATGTGAACATGCGCGCCAAAGTGAACATAGCAGTAAAGAAAGAAAAGTTAATTGCAACGATTACGGCTAATGATTTTACGGCGTTGCGTGCAATGACTACGACGCTAATGAGAGATTTGAAAGTTGTGAACGATGGGTTCGCTGTAATTAAGTGATTTAATGGGAATTTTGCCATTTCAAAGTGGAAGGAGAAATTACTTAATGGAATTAGACTATCATGGTTCTAAAAGAAAAAGTGAGCTTCCAGTTGAAAAATTAAATGCAGTTTTTCTTGAAACCGGTTCTATACAAATAAGAACAGCCAAAGAAGCAAAAACAAGGTTAAATAAAACTTTTCCAAAAGCAGGAACGGAGTATACCGATTATTGGAAAAGAACGTTAGGCGTAATAAACGCGGCAAAGAAAAGTGGAACTGAAATTTGGCTAGGTGACCCGGGCTCCAGTAACTTAGAGCTACATGGTTCAACAGCAGTTATAGCCGCAAGTGCTTTTCTGCGTGCAGCTGGTGGTTTAGCTTTACTTGGACCTGGCGGCGCATTAGCCGCTGCAGTTAGCTCGCCTGCAGTAATAAATGGCTTATGGTTACAACGAAGTGGAAATGCAAAAAAAAGGAAAATTTCTCGCGCAATAATCTCTGCAATTGGAAAAATTAATCCCCTCGTTGTTTGGCGTAACAAAGTAATTGCACACAAGATACAAATATTAGCTGAAAAAACTGGCCATACAAAAATTGGCATTTTAGTAGGAACAGGCCATGTTGGACTTGCCGATCACTTAGAAAAACAAAGAATGCTCACCCCTGCAGAAATGGTAAAAGCCAAAAAAAGAGGAGCACAAAACGTCAAAATGTTCCGCTGCCGCTTTGACAAAGGCAAAAACGAGTGGCAAGTGGAAGAACATTCAATCTAGTAAGCGCATACAAGATTAGTTATGCTTTACACTCAAATAAGATTTTTCTACAAGTATTATAATCGCCCAAGTGGCAAATTGCAATTCTGGTTGCTGTGAATTTGAATGACTCTAGCTCGCCCGCGTTTCCTTTTCCTAGCGTAATATGCGGGTTAAAATTTTCAAAAGCGTGTTCTTTCTTGAAACTTGGAAGAAACTTGAAAGACTGCGGGTTAATTTCACAAAAATACGTCTCTTGAGGAGCTTCATAAGTAAAGAACGGCAAGAAACTTTGCATTACTTCTTCGTGAAGCGCCTGTAACTTCGGCGTTCGTTCAATTGAAAAACCATTGCCTTCTTCCTTATCGCCACCAGTTACATGCAATTCAATTGGCATGAACTTAGGCGCGATTTTGCTACTAAGTATTTCACTTACCTCGAGTAAATAAGCTTCTTCTAAAACGCCCATTGCCAGAGACATATGCGGAATGACTTTTTGCTTGTCAAGAACAAGCTTACTTCCAACCTTAACTAATCGCTTATTTATTTCAATTGCTTTGTCCATAACCCATTCAGGCGGAAGCAAAACAATATCAACTGCAAGTTTAGCCATTTGTAAAACCTATATGTCAAGCAGCACGTGTATTGTCCAGATGTTGCCTTGTTTTTTTACTGAACACTCGTGGTGCGTTACTGCTTTTACTAGTATCCCGCCGAGTTCGGGTTTCATTTCACTCCCAAGCGCGTAGCCTTTCAACTGCCACTCTTCGCCAACTTGCTTCAGCGAAGTGACTTTAAACTTTTTGAAAAACAACTCGCGGCTGTCAGCTTCTGACACGAGGTCGCCAAGCACAAATATAACTAACTCTTCTAGCGTCCCAGCATCTTCTTCAATTTCAACTTTTTCATCTTCTTCCAATTTACTGGTATCTGCAATTGTTTCAAACGTAGCTTGTGCTGCGTTTTCAATTGCTTCCTCTAGCTTAAAACCGTAGCTTTCGAATAGTACGTCTACTTTGTGTTCTAGATATTTATATTTTTCCATGTGTACAGTAAAGGTTTTAAGCATTCAAGAATAAATGCTTTACATGGTAAGAACAAATCCAATTGTAACAAGTGCGGACCTTAAAAGATATCTAGACACTGACCCAGGAAGGGCACTTTTAGCACAGCATGGCTTCCGCCGTTCTCGCGATATATTATTACGCCCAAACGAGGGAACCTCTGAAGTTCCCGGAATTGTATTAATACGCAAGGGTTTGCTTGGAGCTGGTCAAGAAGTAGCGCACTTAGCTATGGGGATAAAGGGAGAACTGCAAGTTCATAACCATACTGGCGATACAGCGAAATCACATTTAAGCCAATTAGGCGAAGCATTACAGCGAGCATTACCGCGCATTAGAAGCGTTGAACACCAAACACATTACAAGTGATTTTTACAAAATGTTTCCTTCAATGAACCCCGGCCAGATGAAAAAGTTAATGCAGCAAATGGGCATTAAAAACACAGAAATAGCCGCAACTCGAGTTGTTATAGAACGCGAGGAAGGCAATTTAGTTATTGACAACCCGCAGGTTACCCAAGTGGAAATGAGTGGGCAAAAAACGCTTCAAATCAGCGGCGAAATGCACGAGGAAACCGCAAGTGACAGCAAAACGGGAGAAAAATCACAACCACGCGAAAAGGATAAGAGCGATGTTGAAATTGTAATGGAAAAAGCCAAATGTACAAAAGAAGCTGCTGAAAAAGTGTTGGAAGAAGCTAATGGCGACATTGTCGAAGCGATTATGCTAGTTGAAGCTAATAAATAAATTAGTAAAGTAAAACGCTAAATAAAACTTATTTTAGAAATGGCAATAAATTGAAAAGTATCAGCGCAAGCATTACCCCGCCAATTACGTTCGTTAACAGCCCTGCAAGGCGCAAGTCATGTTTGAACAAAGCGTTTAACTCACCGCGCAAAATCTGGTGGCCGTCAGTGATAAACAACGGAATTAAATTAGTAACCGCTAAGCCCAAGCTGAACAGTACTGCCCATTTTAAAATTTCAGCAATTAACGAGTAGACACTATAAACAAAAGAATTTTCAGGCGCAACATAATTAGCAACTTGCACGCCGAGCTTACCTTTGCTGTCTAAAACAACGTTGACCGTTTTGCCACTTAGCAGCGAAAGCGAAACCATTTCTCCAGGCTTAGCGGCGGAAAGCGTTTGCACAAACGGAGTTAAGGTTTTGGTAGCAGTGCCGTTAACCGCAATTACTACATCACCGTTGGAAAGCACGCCATCTACAGGAGAACCCGCAGTGATTTGTGCAATTGAAACTCCAGCGGTAACTGTACCAACTAGTGAAAATGAAGCTATTAACAACGGTAAAAATAATAACATTGAATAAAAGTTAGACGCGCTGCCTGCCGCTAGTATACGGCGTTTTCCTGGCAAGTTGTGCTTTTCGAAACTCTTATCGTCTGATTCTACAAACGCACCAATTGGAATAAACCCAAGCAATGCAACCCCGGAGTTTTTCACTTTTAACTTTTCTGCAAAGAAGAAAATACCATGCGACGCTTCGTGGACAACTGCGACGAAAATTAAAGCAAAAATCGCTTCAAATGGCACAGTAACACCAGGCACAACGGGCATAACTCCCGCAGGCGTATTAGGAATTGTAAATATTGCAAACGCGTTTAGCGCAATTGATATAACTCCTGCTCCGGCTAGTCCAAAAAAAACGCCGGCAAGTTGCATTAAGAATAAATTGTCAACCCCAACTGAAGTAAAGCTAAGCCCAAAGAACAAAACTAACAAAATTAGCAAGTGAACAGCAAATTTTTTCAAATCCTTGCCAAACAAAAAGTAAGAATAAAATACTCCAAACCCGAGGGAAAGCCACAAATCAACAAACCCTTGCAAAGCCTTAGCGTATTTCTGCGACCATATTTTCATTTCCTTTAAGCCGTATTTTCCCTTTAGGATAACCATACCATAGTAATTTGCAGTTTTTGTAAGACGCGCAATTATAGCGCCGCTTCCAAAAAGCGTAGCTGCAACTAGAACAATTTTAAAAATATTAGGGAGCGTTGAAAGCGCAGCGTAGAAGAAAATAATAATAAAGCCAAGCAAGGCAAGTAGTTCAATTGCTTTCATTTCTTTGCCCTCTTGTCTTTAATTACAACCACGTCGCCAAGCGTCAAGCCTTTTGCGAATGCTTTTTTGCCACTCTGTTCTTGCACCTCGACGTTTTTCAACAAATTAATTCTTAGAAAAGCGCCTATTTTTGCAACGTCTTTCTCTGTTGGCTTTGCTTTTTCTTCTTCAAAGTGAAGCAAATCCTTCTCGCGAATATTTAACTTACGACCAAGCTCTTCAAGCGACAAACCAAGCGCATTGCGTACGTTGAAAATTAACTTTCCATAATTATTAACAAGTTCAATTTCTTGCTGTTGTGGCAACGGCGCTGAGTTTAAACTAATTGAAGGTGAATCACGCGACATGTTCAATAATTTACCGTAGCGACTGCATGCACTGCACACGTCCATCTCGGCGCCTTCTACAACTGCGCGTAAACCTGCTGGTCGACCACAAATATCACAAGAAGCCATAAGCAAATATTAGCAAATACAAGTTTTTATTACGTTTGTTACCCTAAGGTTAATGAGTAAAATGGAAGCTAGAGAAGTAAAAAGTCAAGAAGAGCTGCATCAATTCCTAGTTAATAGAGAGGGAGCTTCACTGTTGAAAAAACACCAGTTGACAAAAGGAAAACAAACTGGAGACGAAAGATGCCACATTCATGATACAACCGCGCGTAAACCGATTTTAGGATGGGTGCAACGAGAGTCAGGAACTCTTTTTGTTATGCATAACTTTGACGAACATGATGGCCGAACACAATCATTGAAAAGATTCGCAGATGAACTAGCACAAAAAATAGGAATAGCAACATATCACAGTTATCGTGATTAAATATGGGCGTTGACATTGGAAGCATTTTGCAAAAACGAGAAACTACACTCGAAGCACTAGCTGGCAAACGCCTAGCAATAGACGCGTTTAACACACTTTATCAATTTATTACAATTATCCGCCAGCCAGACGGCACACCATTAATGGACTCACATGGGAGAATAACAAGCCACTTGAGTGGTTTGTTCTACCGCACTTGTAGTTTAATGGAAAAAGGAATAAAACCAGTTTACGTTTTTGACGGCAAACCAAGCGACTTAAAAAAAAGAACACTAGAAGAACGCGCAGCCGTGAAAAAACACGCTGAATTGCAACGCCTAGAGGCGATTAAAGAAGGCGATATTGAACGAGCGGGGGCACTAGCGCAACGAACAGCAAAGCTCGGAAGCGTAGAAATAGAACAGAGCAAACAATTACTAACAATCATGGGCGTGCCCTGGGTACAAGCTCCAGGAGAAGGAGAAGCACAATGCGCAGCAATGGCGCAGCAAGGAATTGTAGACGCAGCTGCGTCGCAGGATTACGACACACTATTGTTCGGCACGCCTATACTAGTACGCAATTTGACAATTGCAGGAAAAAAGAAAATACCCCGCAGAAATATGACAATGGAAGTAAAACCAGAAGAAATTAACCTCGAGGAAAGCTTGCAAAAATTAAACATAACACGCGAAAAACTCATCTGGATTGGCCTCCTTAACGGCACTGACTTCAACGAAGGCATTTACGGCATCGGGCCAAAAAAAGCATTGAAGTTAGCGCAGGATACACAGCACACTAATTTTGACAGCATCTTGCAAGAAATTGGAAAAGAAATGCAATGGAAAGAAGTTTACGACTTGTTCATGCACCCAAACGTCGTCGAAGTCGACAAAGATACTTTAAAACAACGCGAGCCACCACAGCGCGAAGAGATTTTCAAACTAATGGTAGAAGAACACGAGTTTTCAAAAGAAAGAGTAGAATCTTCACTCAAAAGAGCGTTCAAGGACCCTGAAGATAGTAATCAATCACAGTTAAAGAAATGGTTCTAATTCGGTTCTAGAGGTTTCAAAGGCCGTCGGTGGCGGCCTTTGGAAGACTCAAATCAATCGCAATTGAAAAAATGGTTCTAAACCGGCTAAAAAGTAAAGGATTATAAAAAAAGAAGAAAAGAAAAAAAAAGAAAAGTTTGGTTTCCCTTTTAGCGTTTTGACTTAACGAACACGAAGTAAAGCACAACTAGAATTACAATCACTCCCACTATTGGAAGCCATGGCAATTCATCTGCTTTGCTCTCGCCAGTTGATTCAGTTCCACCAACCGTACCTGCAGTTGCGTTGTCGCTTTCAACTTCTTCGCTTTCCGGCGCCGCTGCCTCTAGATTGATTTTCTTAATCACTAAATTAGCAATTGAGTTGTTTATACCCAAAAGCTTAACATAGAGGTCATCAGTGCTGTCGTCGTTCAAGTCAAACTGCGCGCTTTCGCCAATTGCAAGAGTAACACTTAACGGCGTACTTTGAATTAAAATAGTAGCCATTGTCGCGTTTACACTAATTACCCCAACATGGTGAGTTTCTTCACCAACTGTAAATTCAATACGTTGAGATGACGCAATACTAGCAGAATACCCTGAAGAACTTTCCAAAGCAGCCACACTAGCCGCATTAGTAGTTAACACAGTAGTGTTTGTCCAAGTTATGCCACCAGATGCAATTAAAGCATTAGCAGCAGCGCTTGCAGCAGCTGTTGCGGCTGGGCTTCCGCTGTAGTCAAAAGCTGGAGGCGAGCCAACTCCATACACGCCTTTATCGTAATACCTTACGCCATAGTTACCCGCTGCAACTAAAGTTGAAGCTAGGAAAACAAAAGCAAAAAGTAAAGAAAACCAACGCATGTGTTTCACCTTATTTATAGTTACCATGGAAAAAACCTAAGCCATCCTAGCTATAGCAATCCAATTGGTTTTGTTAGTAGTTTCCGCAGCACCAACTCCATTCATTGTGCAATATGGAGTGAAACCAGTAACTGTAGGTACTCCCGGAGAACATGACGAGCCTAAACCACCCGCAGTTATGTTAACTGTATTACAAAACACAGTAGGTATAAATTGGAAAACAACTGGAAAACTTACTGCCGTATTACAAGTTCCAATTCCAATTTGCAAGCCAGTTATGGACGTTCCAAGTGTGGAGTTAATTGTAAAGTTAGCTACAGTTAAGTTACTAGCATTAAGTGACTTATTAAGAACTGCAGTCGCCAAATGTGTCAAATTAATTGCAGAAGGTGCAATTAAACCAGCTGTAATGTTACTCAAACGAATGTGCGTGGTATTAACTGCCAAAGGTCCCATTAAACCTTCAGTAATATTACTCAAAGCAATATACGTAGTGTTAACGCTTGCATTTCTTATATACCCACTAGCGTCGAGAGAAACTGAAAGATAGTCGTTCAAAACTGTCCCCCAGGCGTCTAAATCCCCACTTACAGTTGGCAAGCGCGAAGCGCCTACCAATGCAAAAAGCAGGAAAATCGAAAAGATTCCAATTATTTTTTTATCTACCAAGTTTAAACTCACCTTGTAAAAAAAAAGAACTTTAGGTATATAAACCTTACTAAATTACGAGCTAGCATAAAAAAAGTAAAAAAGGGGAAACCCCTTTAAAAAGGAATTAACCCCGCGTTACTCGCTATTAATGCTAGTAGCGCAAAGTGAATTGCACGTGAGGCAATTGCAAAGACGGAAAATTCTTTAAAGTCCATTCCAGTGAGTCCTGCAATGAAAGTTATTGGATCGAAAACTGGAGATGCTGGGAAAATGCCAAAAATTAAAATCGGATACGGACCGTATTTGTCAAACCAACGCTTGGCTTCAGCTAGTTGTTGTTCTGAAACAAAGTTATGCACAAATTTCTCGCGAAACACGCGCGCAAGCCAATAGTTGACCATTGCGCCAATTACCCCTGCAATAAGCGCAATTACAAACATTACAATTTTGTCATTAGTTGACTGTGCTAAGTTAACTGCAGTTATGTAAAACAAGTCAGTTGGAAAGGGCAAGAGTGTTGAACCAAGAAAAACACCAACGAAAACGCCGGGCGCGCCCCATTGTGAAATTGTCGCCTTTGCGTCGCCGTAAATAGAAGGAGCAAAAACTGAAACCGCTTCAATTGCCCACAAAGTAATCAAAATTACAACTATACCAAAAATGAACGATTTCGCGAGTTCAACGTGGTCGCTTTTCATAAAACAATTACGTCACAGTTGTTAAAAAACAGTTAGTAAATCAGAGCGAGTAACAACTCCAACGAGTTTATTGTTGTCAACTACACACACAATTGGAGAAAAGCGTAAAACTACCGGCAACGCAGAAGCTGGAACAGTTGAACTTACAACTGGCGGCGCGGGCGAAATAACGTCGCTAACTTTAAGATTAGTTTTATTTTTTTCAACGGCTGATAAGATATCAGATTCGCTGATAAGCCCAATTAATTTACCCTTAGAGACAACTGGCAATTGCGACACGCCGAACTTTTTCATTTGTCTTGATGCAATTAAAATCAAATCAGATGGAGAAACCACAACTAGATTACGGTGCATTACGTCTTTCACGAGTTTAACTTTCTTATTGGTTTTTTCCAAAACCTCAAATAATTTCAAAACAGTTGAATACGCCGGGTCAACTTTTCCATTTTCAATCTTTGCAATTACTGATTGCGAAACGTTGGAAAGATTAGAGAGCTGCACTTGCGTTAACTCGGCTTGTTTCCGCGCGCGTTTAAGTTCAGATGGAAGCGGCAAATTGTTAATTCCCATAAGAATATTCTATACGCCTAAATATTTTTAAAGGTATTTGTTCACAATTATTTCATTAAACTTTTAAGAGGGGTTTGTTATGAAGTATTATTTTACATCTGAATCAGTAACTGAGGGTCATCCAGATAAAATTTGCGATCAAATTTCAGATGGAATTTATGACGAAATGTTAAAACAGGATCCAGATGCACATGCAGGCATAGAAACGTTTTGTACTACTGGTTTGGTTTTAGTCGGAGGAGAAGCTAGAACAACCTCATACGTTAACATTCAAGATGTTGTAAGGCAAACACTGAAAAAAATCGGTTATGACAAATCAGAATATGGTTTCTGTTGTGACGACGTTGGCGTAATAGTTACGCTGCACGAACAATCTCCAGATATTGCTATTGGTGTTGATGAAGGAAAAGGAGATGATAAAGAACAAGGCGCTGGCGACCAAGGACTAATGTTTGGATATGCATGTAATGAAACACCGGAATTAATGCCATTGCCAATTATGCTCGCACATAGATTAACTAAAAAACTAGCAGACGTTAGAAAAAACGGGACTTTGCCCTATTTGCGTCCAGATGGAAAATCACAAGTAACGCTAGAATATGAGAATGGCAAAGCAAAGAGAATTGAAGCTATTGTAATTGCTGCTCATCACTCTGCAGATGTAGAAATGGCAAAACTTAGAAACGATATAAAAGAAAAAGTAATAAAACCAATTTGCGGAGATTGGATTGACGAAAACACTAAGTATTTTATCAACTCAACTGGCAGGTTCGTCATTGGAGGGCCGCCTGGAGATGCGGGTTTAACTGGCAGGAAGATAATTGTCGACACTTACGGCGGGGTAGGCGCGCATGGCGGCGGGGCGTTTTCCGGAAAATGCATTACAAAAGTTGACCGGTCCGGCGCATACATGGCACGCTACGTTGCTAAGAACATCGTCGCAGCTGGACTTGCCGATAAATGTGAATTGCAAGTATCTTATGCAATTGGAATTGCACAGCCACTTGGCATTTTTGTAAATACGTTTGGAACTGGCAAAATACCAGATGATAAAATAGTGGAACTTGTCTTAAAACATTTTGACTTCAGGCCAAAGCAAATAATTGAACACTTAAATTTAAAGCGTCCAATTTACCAAAAAACCGCAGCTTACGGCCACTTTGGCCGCAACGACCCAGACTTCACTTGGGAAAAAACAGACAAAGCAGAAATACTAAAAAAAGAAGC
>JAZDHP010000020.1:0-14515 GCA_043805855.1 Microcaldota archaeon | reverse complement strand
TCAAGGTTTGCTCGAGCCATCTAGAGGTCGGGTGTTCAAAAGCTTTTTCTTTAGAAAAGAAAAACCTTGGAAAAAGAAAAAGTTGGATACTTCTCCCCCGCGGCACTTCTCTTTTTTAATTAGTTAATTTCAACCGAACATCCTTCTTTTTGGTCCGAACGAAAAGCGGCGGAAGCCGTGTGGCTTTTGATTTAGCGCGTCTGCAGCTGCGTTGAACTTAAACTGGTCAGGCGTTGGCTTTCTCTCAATATCCTTGCCAATTAACCGCTCGATATCGCGCAGTACTTGACGGTCTTGCGGTGCAACTAGAGAAATAGCGTCGCCAATTGCATCCATTCTACCCGTGCGGCCAATTCTATGTAAATAGTATTTCACATCTGCAGGCAACTCGTAGTTAAACACGTGGGAAATTTTATTAACGTGGATACCGCGAGCAGCTACGTCAGTTGCAATTAGCAAGTCAAGTTCGCCGGCTTTAAACGCGCCCATTATTTCCTCGCGACGGTGTTGCGACAAATTGCCGTGCAACTCTTGGCAGTTGAAACCCTCGTTTTGAAGCTGGTAGGCTAACTTTCGAGTTGAAAATTTAGTGCGACAGAATATAATCGAACGCGTTGGCTTTAGTTCTCTAAGTAAGTAAATTAAAAACTTCATGCGCTTGCGTGGGTCAATTTCATAAAGCCACTGGGTAACGCTGTGCTTTGTCTTCTCTTCTTTCAACAAATTAATATGCACTGGATTACGCATGTGTTTCTGAGCTAAATGCGTTATTTCACTCGGCAGGTCAACGCAGAACAACATCGTCTGGCGCGTTTTAGGTGTAAATGAAATAATGTTAGTTACATCTCGCTGAAATCCCATGTCAAGCATAACGTCCGCTTCGTCGAGAATAAGCGTTTTAACTTTTGACAAGTTCAATACCCTACGGTCAATCAAATCTAAAATTCTACCAGGCGTGCCAATAACTAATTGTGCACCGTTGCGCAATTGTTTTATTTGCGGCTCCATACCCGCTCCACCGTAAATCAACGCACCCCTAATGCACAGTGCCTTGCACAACTTAAACGCGTCGTTGCTAACTTGAACTGCAAGCTCGCGAGTTGGTTCCAACACTAAAATCTGCGGGTGCAAATCCCCCGAAACTTGAGTCAGTGCAGGTAAAAGAAAAGCAAGCGTCTTACCCGTGCCAGTGTAAGCTTGTACAATTAAATCTTTTCCTTCCAAGGCGGGAGTAAGCGCAGCACTCTGCACTTCAGTTAAGTCAGAAAAGCCAAGCTCGGCTAATGTCTTTTGGATTGTCGCATTTAAACGCTTCATTTTTACATAACACTCTCTTTTTTGAAGTTTACTTATTATGTTCGTAGAGTCGTTTCAGTAAACTTTAAAAGAAAGTCTAAAAATCACTTATACGTATAACAAGCAAATCTATTTTTTACAAATATATTAGAAACAACCTACAGATAAAACTACGGGTTGGGCAACAAGCATATAATCCGTTAGAAAAAGTAACTTATGAAGCTAAGTATACCTTGTTTCCATGGCACGCGGTGTGTTATGCCTTGCTTGTTTTCATATTCCTTATAATGGTCAAAGTACCACTGGTACGTTCGAATAAGTGCTTGTTTGTTTGAATATTTTGGCTTCCAGCCTAGTTTTTTCTTTGCTTTTTCAATTGAAACAAAAGAGTCCATTGGCGCAGTTTCGTAAACCCACTTGTACAACGGAGATAACTTAAAGAATTCCAACGCGCGTAAAAGCCAAACTAGCGGTTTTGCCGGAGTTGCAATTATTTTCTTTCCATGGCCAGCATATTCCAGCACGCTTTCAAAATCTTCCTTCATCGTCGCGTACTCTTCAGCACCGACATTAAAAGTGTCATTAGCAGCTTGCGCTGGCATAGTAGTACAGAGGTAAATCGCTTCGCACAAATCTTCAACATCTAGTAACTGATATTTGTTTTTTCCACTTCCAATTATTGGAACGTTTTTACCACGGCGAATCCAGTCAAAGTAAATCGCAAATACCCCCTCTTATTTACGGGCAAGCTCAAGCGAATTGTTCGGCAACGGCGCGCCAGTTCCACAAGCGTTCATTACACGAAGCTTTGGAAACCAATTTAACTTTGCCGCCGTAATCTTGGTTTATGGCTATCTAGGTATAAGTATACTCGCACTTGGCCTAATCGGCATACTGAGCAAAAACAAACTATGCTTACCATTACTAATCGCAACATTATTTTTCTACATTGTTTTAGTTGCATCTAACCTTCTTCCTCCTGTTTTACAAGCAATGCACTACTCCCGTCCACTATTTCTAATTAGCTTTTTACTATCAATACTAGCTGCGCTTGGCGTTGAAAAAATCTTAGAAATAGTTAGCGACAAAATAAGAACAACAAATTTAAAACAAATAGCAAAAAATGTCGCGCTATTAGCAGTATTAACTATTTTAATTATCGACTTGTCTCCAGGTTTAACTTCAATTCAAAACAGTGGCTTCACTAATTCCTATATTAAAAATATTTACAGTTTACTAAACACTGAACACCGTGCATTAACTTCAACACCATACCTTGGTTACGTTTGGTCACACTACTCCAAAAGCGACTTTATTCAATTTTCACAAGAAACGGTAAACCCAGAATACAATTCATTTACATATTATTTGTACACTTTAACGTTTGACCCAGAAGAAAAAAATAAAAAATATCTGTTAGATATTTCAACTGAGCTGAGACTTGCCTTTAATACTAATAATGTAATACAGAGCATATCTTCTAAAGCTAGTAAAGTTTTTCAACCAAGTAAAGCTATACTCATTCCACAGAAAAACACCATTATGGCAGAAAAGGTATTCGAAGACATTATAAAACAAGAATAGTATTCTCCCAATAAAATAGGCGTGTTACTACCAAGAGAAAACGAACAACTTACAGATTATGTTTTAACCTCAAACAAAAATACGCCGCAATCAATAACAATCGAAGAGCTTCCTGCTCTTTTTGCTTCAACACCAGCTGGCAAAGAGTTAACGTGGAGCAAATCCCAAACAGGAGAGTTGGAAATCGTAGTTGATTCTCCCGGCTGGGTTTTTGTTAGCCAAATGTGGTACCCGCACTTCAGAGTAAACGGCAAACCACTCTACGAAGCAGGCGGAGGACTAAGCGCATTCTACGCAGAAACGCCGGGAACTTACAAAATTTACTGGGAACGTCCATGGTACGACTACGCGTTCTGGGCGATAAGCATAATTGCATTAGCGCTCCTAGCTTACCTTTGGCTCAACCCAGAAAAACATGAAAAATTAATATCTAAACTTCCATTTTCTTAAAAACAAAAAACCTCATTCCGAGAAAATTAGTAACCGTTGAAACTCCAATTGCAATTATATTTGCAAACAAGGGATAAACGCTAGCAAAGTGCACTAAGCTATAAAGCGTTGCTAAGTTCAGCCCAAGCGAAAATAAGTAAACTACAAGTTGTTTCAAGGCTTCATCCTTCCATTTTCCCTTAGATTGGAAAGTGTACTTCTTGAATAAAACAAAGCCAACCGCAAGGCCGAGCAAATAGCCAGTTCCAGAAGCGGCTACATAGTTAACCCCAAGAAAAAATAAACCGACGAATATAACATAGTTCAGCAGAGTAGTGAAACCGCCAACTAAAACAAAACGCGCGAATTGACTCTTTGTTGAATTTCCAGATAGAATTTCAGAAAACGCCATGTAAATTTAAGCCGCCTTGTATTCTTTCATTGCATACTCTTCTTTTCCATTTTTCTGCTTCACGTGCATTTCAACTTCGCGTAGTTCAGATTTAGAGTGCTTTTCAAACAGCAATTCTTTCACGATTTGCCAGTCGCTTTGAATAACGTGCGGTTTAAACGCTTGCCATTCACTTTCCTTCACCCAACGAAGTTCCCCTTCATCACATTGAACGAAATTCCGCGAAAGCGCTGTCAACTCGCAAACGTACATCAAAAAGTGCTTCTTTTCATTTTTCTCATTAGTTAAAACTTCAGACAAAACACCCAATAGTTTTTCAAACTTGCAATCCAGCCCAGTTTCTTCTTTGACTTCACGAAGCGCTGCTTTTGAAGGGTGTTCGGCAAATTCTATCTTTCCGCCGGGAAGTGAATATAGCCCAACATATGGTGGTTTGGCACGTTTAATTAACAAAATCTCGCTGCCGCAGGTAACAACACAAAGTACGCCTTCCATTATCTTCTGCCGGTTCGCCTGCTTTTCCATTTTACTGATTTGGTTTTCCATAATAAAAATTAAGCGGGAGAAAAATTTAATACCCGACGCTCTTCTAGAAATCAACATACAAATACAAAAAAAGTGACGAAAAAATGAGCGATAACGAAGTTAAAAAAATACAACAAATTTTGCAAAGCGTTGATGCAGAGTTTCAAGTGCTTGAACACGAGCCAGTGCGAACTAGTGAAGACGCAGCTAGAGTGCGGAAGAATCCGCTATGCGAAGGGATAAAGGCAATTGTGGTAAAGCCACGAGAAACGAAAAGCACAGGCGGTATCACGTATTACGTTGCCGACGTGTCCGCTGATAAAAAGGTAGACTTGAAGAAACTAGCTGAAATTATTGGCGTGAAATCGCTTACTCTTGCACCTCCAGACGAAGTTTTACAAGTTACTGGATGTGAAGTTGGAGGCGTTCCGCCTCTTGGGCACAAAACCGATTTACAAATTTACGTTGACGAAAGTGTTTTTGAAAATGAATTTAATGAGTTCAACGCAGGGCTTACGACTGTCTCAATTCGCGTTGAGAGTAAACATTTAAAAAAAGCGTTTGAAAAAATTGGAGCTAAAATTGTAGAAATCGCTAAATAACAACATTTCCGCCCGCTCCAGCGAATTTTTTACCCCTTGCAAAAGTAGACGAACCTCCGCCTTTTGCGCCCATTTCCTTAAGCTTTTCCAAAGCATGCCCTCTTTCAAGATTATCAACAATCACAACTGAGCCAGTATTTAGATTAGTTACAACCGCGGGCACTCCGTTACGCTTAAAATTATCTGCCATTTGGATAATCATATTATCAGTTGGATCTTCTTTCGATTCAGCATACACCCAATCATCATCCACCTTTTTTGTGTTAGCCGCCCCACTTAAATCATTAAGAAATTCCGTTTGGGATTTTTCCCATTTCTCTATATCTATTCCAGATCTCAGAAAAGCTAATTGTTCAGTAAGTTTTTCCACTTGCTTTCCTCTTTCTTTCCACTCGTTGAAAAACTTCTTACTTATCTGCGGGAGCTCTGAACGCGACGCGGAAAAGTTATTCGCAGTTAATTGCAACATGTTTTCAATTTCTTGCACGTATTTCAACGCAGCGAGCGAAGCGCAATAGGTAAACCGAATTACGCCATCTTGTACTTGTTCGACGTTTTTTATTTTGAAAAATTCAATTTCACCAGTGTTATGACAGTGCGTTCCACCACACGCTTCCGTATCCAATCCCGTAATATCAATTACCCTCAACATATCTGCAACTGCGCCGCCACCCTGATACAATTGCATTCCATATTCCGCTTCTGCTTCTTTGCGGTTCAAATGTTTAAACTGAATTGTTATATTCCTGCTAATTGCTTCGTTGACACGACGTTCAATCTCGTGCACATCTTCCAACGTTGGCTTCTCAAAGTGCGTTAAATCTAAATGTGCCTCGTCTTCGTCTTTCTTGCTACCGCACTGCCACACGTGTTTGCCAAAATATTCGCGACATATTCCATTTAACAAGTGCGTTGCAGAGTGGTGTTTCATAATTGCACGACGGCGGCTAAAATTTAATTCCATTAACGCTTTTGCCCCGCGAGTAATTTCACTGCATTTACTTTCTTGCCCTTTTGCAACAAAATGCAGTATAACTTTGCCTTGTTTTTGCACATTTACAATATCAAAAGTGCACTCGCCAATTTTCGCTTTGCCCGTGTCGTTCATTTGCCCCCCGCCTTCAGGATAGAAAATCGACTGGTCAAAAATTAACGCGTTCTTGTGCCAGCCTAACAACGTTGCCGAAGCAGTGACGAGATTGAAATCACCATAGTAAAGTTGCTTTGTTGTAGGCAACGCACTCGTGTCTAAATCAGGAAGCAGCGTTTTTCTTCCAACAATTGCTGATTCATCTTCGTCGCATGTGGTTTTCTGCATTTCCCTTTGCTTTGTGAGTTCAGCGTAGAAATTCGTTGGCACGTTTACGCTAACACCGAGCTCGCGGCCAGCTGCTTCGAGAGTTTCAGGGTTAATTCCATTGCTCTCGTATAACGTCATCATTTGCTTTGTTGAAATTTCACTTGATTTTTTCACTACGTCGCTTGCAATTTTCTTGGCTTTTTCACGTGACTCCATGTACTTACGCTTCTCGGCACCGAGGATTTTCTCAACAGTATCGAGGTTTTCACTTAACTCTGGAAAAACACCGCGTAAATCTTCAGCGTGCATTGCAACGAGGTCAAACAGCGAAAAGTCAAACCCATACTTGTCAATAAATGAAAACGCCCTGCGGGCTAATACGCGTAAATTGTAACCGCCGCCAACATTGGAAGGCAGTGCGCCGTCGCTAAGCGCGAATAAAAGTGAACGCGAGTGGTCTGCAATTGCGTAAATTCCCTGTAGCGGTGCAATGGTTTTTTCCATTTCTTCAATAGTTAACCCTAACTGCCTGGCGATTTTGCGCTTCTCTTCTGCGAAATTTACAACTGTGTCAACGTCAAGCGTTGCAGAAAGCGCAGCGTAGGCGTTCATAATTTCTGGGCTTATCTCAAACGAAGTTCGCTGCTTCATGTATTCAACTTCGTTTGGAAAAACTGCATCATAGGCTGATTGAGAGCCGTTGTTGTACCACAATAATCTCTCGAAACCCCAGCCGACGTCGATGACTTTCATTTCTAATTCTGAAAAGCTATCGCCGTTTTGGCGGTACTGCATGAAAACGCTGTTCACTAATTCTGAGCCATGGGCAAATGATTCAATGCACGGCCCAAACGCAGAGAAGTCTGGCATGTTCCACACGTCTTCACCGTAAGTGATTTCACCCTTTGGAATTCCTAGAACTTCGCGCAAGTATTTGTAATTGTAATCAAGACATTCGGCTTTCCAGTAACCTTCCTTCGGGTAATTAAACGAGTGTTGCCCCGCCATCATGAAACAAGAAAAGTGACGCCCAGTAACGCCGACGTTTGCAATGTCAGGAAAGCGAAGGCACATTTGCGGCACGAACAACGGATTAGCCGGATATTCAAAAACAACTTTACCAGCTTCTAGCCGCTGGAAGTCAACTATACTCGCAATTGTAAATGGTAAATCATCACGCCAACGCGATAAAACAGGATAACGATCAATAACCTCGTGGCCGTTGCGTTTCCAGAAGTCAGCGGTTTTCTCCCAGAATGAAACGTACCTTTCAGTTCGCGGGTTTTCTCGGAAAAAGGAATACTCTTCGTGTGACGAATCGCCGCAAGTCGGTGCATCGCTTGCAGTCCAGTAACCTTTACCGCACTTTGGACAAACTTTTCTCTCGAAACCCTCGTTTTCAAAAAGTGGAACTGAGTAAAACTCGTTGTAATTTTCCCCGAAATGCTTCTTTAAACCATCTTTAGTTAACATGGACAAAAACTCGACAAAATAAAGTCGGACATAATGAGGAAACTGAACTTTTTAATCCAATAACCCCGCCACAAAGACAGCTATTTACGAGTGAATTACTTACAAACCACTTAAACAATAAAGCGAAAACTTTAAATTGTTAAACATGTTTAACAAATATCATGGAAGAGATTTTTGCAGTTAGAAAAGTAGACGACAAGACTAAACGATTTATTCAACGCTACGCTAGCGACCATGATTTGAACACTGGCGAAGCACTTCGCGAAATAGTCTTTATAGCAGAGACGCATCTACGCGAGAATAAAGAAAAAAAGAAATACAATAGCATTTTTGACACGTGGGACAAAATAAAATTCAAAGGCCCTGGAAACGCAAGCGATAGAATAGACGAAATACTGTATGATGAGGATAACTAAAATGATCATCGACACCTCGGTCTTCATAGCTTTTTACGATAAGCAAGATCCAAAACACCAAAAAGCCACGGAGCTAATAAGACAAGCTGACGAGCAAGGTAAACTATTCATTTCAGACTACATCATAAACGAAACAGCTACAGTTGCTCTTAGAAAAATGGGAATTGAAAAAGCTAAGGAAATAACCGACACACTAATCAACAGCGAAAAAATAATAGTTGGCTACACTACACAAGAAGATTTCAAAGAAATAGTTGAAATTTTCAAGAACCAAAACGATTCACTGAGCTTCGTAGACTGTTCAATAATACTAATGGCCAAATCACTAAACATGGAAGTAGCTTCTTTTGACAAAAACCTACTAGCGCAAATAAAGCACAAGTAAAAATTAACCACTACAAAAGCAAAACCTTTTTACCCCCCCCCGGCGCAATTAGTTTAGGTGATTTATTTTGAAAAAGCAAGAAAACACAATTAAAATAGCAGCAATTGTTGCACTCGTTGCAGCTGTGCTTCTAGTTGGACCAAACTTAACCGGCTACGTAACCGCAGCTAGCCCAACAAGCAGCGGATCTAACTACGTTGAAATATATTTGGCTCCTAATTTGCCATATGTTCCAATTGGAGCGAGTGGATACAAAATAGCAGCTAATGAAGCGACTTATGGCCAGAACGGCAGAGTATCAACCTGTAACCTTAATATTACAAAACCAACTGGCGCGCAAATTAATAATATAACTTTAGCAAACTTCCAGCCAACAAGACAATTACCAAATGACCGCAATTCAAATCTTTATTTACATTTAGATGAAGTAACCCCGCTAATAAACAGTCTAACTAACGCTGGCGCAGGTTGCAGAATATCTGCATTCTTCGACAAATAAACAGCTAAACAACAGAATTAGTTCTTTCGTTTTTTCTTTTATTTTTCTTTTTTATAAAATAAGTAGTGGCGGTAGGAGCCGTACCCTACCTTCTGTTAAACGCCTTTGAAATGTTTCAATTCAAATGAACTGAAAACCGGCGCTGAACAACATTTGACTAAGCGGTGAAAATCACCTTGCTTCTAGCTCCCTTACGGGACTCTCACGGTCGAAGCCGTTTCATCTCTTTCAACACAACGTCCTGTTCGTCATTCTCGTGTCGAACGAGTATCGTTTCTGTTCCCCAACCACTCACCTTAAGCAAGTTGTATGGATCGTCTTTACAGACTACTAGAAGGGCAGAAGTTCCTCCGAAACACAAAGCGCGCTTTTGACAGCCGCAACTTGTGACACGGTAAGCTGTTCCACTCCCCCGCCACTAACAATTAATAGAAGAAAGTAAGTTGAAAAGCATTGTGGGTTTTTAAAGGAAAAAAGCTTCATTTTGGTATGGCGTTTATTGAAAAAGCTCCGCGGACAACACTTCACTATGGCAAAGTAGTTGGGAAAATGCAATTTGAGGAGTTGCCACCTGCAATTCGGGAAAGAATTAGTGATTTATTACATTTAAGGACAGCAAGAAATGTGTTAGTACCTATAGCTGCTATGTTGGGCGCTTGTTGGGCTATAACTCCCAATGACCAGCAAAAATATATTGGTGCACCCATTGTAGCTGCTAGCACAGTTGGAGCTACATACGCCAACAGAGAAGTGCGGCGAGAAACACTTAGATTAGGAAACGAACTTAGACGCTTCAGTAATAACCCATGGCTAAAAGAATTAAAAGAAAAAGGCGCAACGCATGTTTTAATGCAGGGACGAACAAGGGGACGGGGAACGCTTGTTTTTGTCAAAGCGCCAAAACACGAAGGTAAAGCATTTCGTCCAGTTATCGGCCGGATGAGAGCGCCGCTAGATGAAAAGCCGAAGGGTTAGCAAAAGCTTTCTATTTACACAATGCTCTACTTTGTGCTGGTACAATATGCGCAAAACAAAAACAATTTTGAAGAAGTATTTTGGCTGTTGCAAAGGAATGAATGTTGAAAAAATGAAGCGAGAAATAAAGAAAGACCGCTATCATCGATAAAATACTGACAACCTACTTGCCTAAAAAGGTATTAGCAATCGACTTAGCTTCCCCGTTTTTCACGGTTGCAATCTCTGTAACCCTGCGTTTCTCGCGGCCGGTTTTTTCATCATCAATTCTCTTCTGTACAACGATCAACCCAATTGAGTCCAAGTCAGCTTTTTTGAACCCTAGCAAACGTAGGCGGCGTAGCGCTTCTTTTGCACTGCTAGCGTGGAACGTGGCGTAGCACGTTTTCCCCCCGCCGGAGAGCAAAGCGTTGGCAAATGCTTTCACCTCAGCTTCGCTGCGAATTTCACTTACGACGAGGCGGTCTGGTCGCATGCGAAGCGCTTCGTAAGTTAAACTAGCGAGGGTTGTTTTGTCACCATCCGCAAGTAATCGTGCTTTATTTTCATGACCAGGCAGCGTCAACTCACTTACGTCTTCGACAAACACAAAGCGATCACTTAACGGAAGCAGCGAAAGAAGCGCATTCAACGTCGTCGTCTTGCCACTGCCTGTGTTTCCAGCGATTAAAATTGACTTGCTTGCAACGCTGCGCTGAAGAAAGTCAGCGCATTTTTGCGAGAGCAACTCTTCGCCAACTAATTGCTGCAAAGTAAACGGCACTTCGCGGAGTTTTCGAATGGAAACGCTTAACGCGTTGGAAACTGGCGGGGCAACAGCATGTATTCTCGTACCGTCAGAGAGAAAAGCATTGAGCACTGGATTTTCAATTGTTAACCGTCGGCCGCACTGTGACGCGAGTTTGTTCACAACGTGCAATAAGTATTTTTCACTTGTAATTTCCAACGCAGTGTCTTCCCAGCCTTGCCGCCGCTTAAACACGCGCGCTGTTCCCAGCGAAAGCGAAATTTCTTCTACATCTCCCTCTAGAAGTGCTTGCACTGGTCCAACTCCATTGAGAAGAGAAATACATGTTGAAGCGATTTTTGAAAAACTCTTTTGCGGCAGCGGCTCGAGAGTTGCTTCGCAATGCCTTCGCAGTAGGGTTTCGATTTCAACGGTTTTTGTAGAAAGGAAAAAAGCAGAGATTAATTTACCCGCAAGGCGGCGTTCGTTTTCGTTTAGATTAAAGTCGCGTAGCTCGGGCTCGTTTCCAGTGATTTTCCACCCGAATAGCGTTTCGTTTATTTCTCTTTCCAAGTTAGCAAATCGCCTTTTTTAATTTTATATTTCGCTATTGTGCCTGACGGAAGTTCAATTAAATGAAATGCATTTGCCGCAATTAGCGAGTTCCACGGCATTACTGTAAGTGTTTTTACAACTCGATGTTTTTCGTCAAGGAACACTGCATCGAAAACAGGACAGAAGAAAGAATGTATTGAAATTCTACCTTTTCCGTGAAAAAGTAGCGGCTGTTTTACTTCTCGCGAGAACATCAAACCAATGAACTGCGTTGCGAAGTTAGTGTCGGCACAGTACTTTGCGATGACTGTTTGTTTTTTTGCTTGTTTTAAGTATATTTCCATTGTAACTCTACGTTTAAAAATAAGGTCGTTTATAATAACGTTCGCTATTAAAAAGTAGGCAAATAGAAAAAATAGTGATTTAAATGTCCCAACAATTGCTTGAAAGCGTAGCAGTTATCCCAGACGGAAACCGCCGTTTTGCAAAGAAGAACAATTTACCACTAGAGGCAGCGTACCTAGCTGGCTTTAGAAAAGCAGGCGAGTTCGCACAATGGGCGTTTGACAAAGATGTGAAAACCGTTTCCTACTGGGCGCTTTCGCTTGATAACTTCGCAAAGCGCTCGCAAGATGAATTAAACGTATTATTCAAATTAATGACGCGGAACATAAATGACAGTTTAACTGACTCGCGGTTCAAGAGAGACGCGTGTCGCGTTAAATTCTTCGGCAAGCGAGAGTTACTCCCGCTAAGTGTACAGCAAGGCATGGCTAAACTTGAAGAAAAGACACGCGACGGGAACAAAACAATGAACATCGCAATTGCCTACAGTGGACGCGAGGAACTTCTAACTGCAAGTAAGAACCTAGCAGCTGACATCGCTAGCGGCAAAATCAACGCAGGGCAAATTAACGAAGAAACCTTTTCTCAATATTTATACTACCCGCAGTCACCACAACTAATTATCCGCACTGGAAACGTACAGCGCTTGAGTGGGTTTCTACCGTGGCAAAACTCCTACTCTGAATTATACTTCTCGCCAAAACTATGGCCAGAGTTCAACCAACAAGATTTTCTCGTTGCAAAAGAGTTCTTTGAAACAACAGAACAGCGATTTGGAAAATAAACTTTTTAGCATTAACATTTAGTAACGTAGTCCATATCACCGAACTTTTCAAGCAATTTATACAAAAACAGTTTGTCAAAACCCAAAACACTTAAGTTAACCAACGGCGATGGCAACGCGTTAAACGTTTTTCTTATCCCTGCGTGAGTTGCAAATGTTTTGCCAAACTTTTGCCGCCATTCTTTTTCATAACTACGCGTTTTACTATTATCATCACAAACGCAATTGCAATTGTGGCTAGCAATTTCTCCGGCTAGCATGGCACACTGCCCTCCGAGAACAACCCCGCCACCAGTAGTAGATTTTACTTGTCCAGCTGCGTCGCCGGCAAGGAAAACACTTTGCTTTTCAGTCACACTGCGCAATTTCAACGGAATCGCGTGGGTGAACTCACGTACTTTGCGAGAGTCGCGAGTAATTTGAGAAACTATAGGTAAATGAAAAAAATCTCTAGAGGTTGTTGTAAAAGTTTTGTAGTTAGTAGTGCCAAATCCTAACCGCACTGTTTTACCAGCGGGTATAACCCAACCAAAGAAACCAGGAAACATTTTCTTGTCAAGAAAAACTTTCACTAACTCTTCACCGCCAGCTCGCGCGTTTACATACTCAGCTTCGTAGCCAATCGCGAGGCTGTTTTTCAACGACGGAAAACTATAAAGCGAAGCAATTGATGACGAAACGCCGTCGCACCCAATTAGATATTTAAAATTAAATTCGCCGCCCGCAGAAGTGGCAATTGTGTTTGCGTTTATTTTGTTGGTTACTTTGCATTTCGTTTTCAAAACTACGCCAGCAGAAATTGCTTCGTTTACAATTTCTTCATCAAGTTTTTGCCTATCAAGCACAAGTGCAACTATATTTTTACGCTGAACTGTAAATTTATTTTTCCCAGCGTAAACTTCAGCGCCGGTTATTTCATGCAACACACAAGCATCGTAATCAACATTCAATTGTTTTAACCCATTTTTGGAAAACAACCCGCTGCACTTATTGAACTTGCCAACGACCGCGTCTTCTTCGAGTAGAATTGTTTTAGCGCCGCGTTTTGCTGCGCTTCTAGCAGCTAACCCACCGCATGCACTAGCGCCGACAACAACAACATCCACTTTCATTTTAAGGAATTTTCACTCCATGCTTTTCCAACGCAATTACGAAAATGTTTTTAATCTCATCTAAATCACGCTGGGTTTTTGCCTCGAAGCGCACGACAATTGCAGGCATTGTGTTCGACGCGCGTAGTAAACCCCAGCCATTTGGAAATACTGCCATTACGCCGTCAATATCGTTAACTTTGCATTTCATTTGTTGCAATTCTTTTTTAACTCCGTCGACGATTTTCCACTTTGCATCGTCAGTAGTGTCAATGTAAATCTTTGGTGAGTTTACATAATGCGGGTAGCCGTCAAGCAAATGCGAAGCAGGTGTTTTGGAATTACTTAGAAGCTCAGCGAATTTACACGCGGCGTAAACCGCGTCGTCAACATAGTAATTTTCTTTGAAAAATATATGGCCGCTCATTTCACCACCAAGCAATGCTTTTTCCTCTTCGAGTTTTAATTCAATATTCGTGTGTCCTGTTTTCCAGCGAATTGGCGTACCGCCGTGGCTTGCAATATCTTCTTCAAGCGCAAGTGAACACGTGACGTCAAACACAATTTTTCCCTCGTGTTTTATAACCGTGCTTCTGACAAAAATTGCAAGTAGTTGATCGCCTTTGAAAATATTTCCCTTTTCGTCAACAACCCCAATGCGATCGCCATCGCCGTCAAACGCAACTCCAACATCAGCATGAGTTTCTTTCACTTTCACAACTAATTCCTTAAGCGCATCGTTTACACTTGGATCAGGCACGTGGTTTGGAAACGTCCCATCAACGTCACAGTACAATTCTACAACTTCACACCCTAAATCGCGGAAGATTTTCGGCGCAGTTAGTGCCGCCATGCCGTTGCCAGCATCAATAACAACTTTCAACTTTTTGTCAAGTTTAAACGAAGAGTGCAAATATTGAAAATAGCTAGGCAACGCGTCGCGCTTTTCCACAACTCCGTTTCCAGTTGCAAATTTTCCACTTTCGCAGATTTTTCTAACTTCTTGTATATTTTCCCCGCCAATTGAAAACTGCCCGAAGAACAACTTCAACCCATTATACTCGCGAGGGTTGTGACTAGCTGTAACGCATGCACCTGCGTCGATTTTGTTAACAAT
>JAZDHP010000019.1:0-21378 GCA_043805855.1 Microcaldota archaeon | reverse complement strand
AATGGCAAAAACTAACTACGAAAAAGAAAAACTAGACAATCTAGAAAAAGAACTGCACAACGTCAAGCAAATCAACTACTTGAACTTAACGATTTTGCTAATTTTACTCGCATTTGTAATTGGAATAGTTTTAAAACAACTCGGATTCTAAAAGCGCCTTATAGCAACATGCTAAAGTTGTCTGACAATCTTTACGCATGTTACAACTAGCAATCCTGCGAAACGTTCGGATTATTTTCCAGGATTGCTATAGCTTCGCCATGCGATAAAGCTGGAAAATTTCTATAAAACTGCCCAACCGCCTGGAACTCGCTTTCTTGAATAACACTCACAACTTCGTCAAAATCTCTTTTCAATTCTTGCAAAACTAACTGCGGGCCAACTGGAACGCCGAGTATTACCTTAGCCGCCCCTTGTTTCCTTAAAGTTAAAAGCGCAGCTTTCACAGTTTCACCAGTTGCAATACCATCATCAACAAGCAAAACAACCTTACCTTTAAAATCAACCCGCGGAACACTCTTGTGGTACAAAGAATCTAACTGTTTAATTTCCCGCAAAAGCTCCCTCTTCTTATGCTCAACATAGCTCTGGTCAACTAGAGAACCTGTCACTATCTCTTCATTAACTACAACGCCACCAAGAGAAACAGCACCAATTGCAACTTCGCTATCAAATGGGTGTGGAATCTTCTTACTAAACACACAGCCCAATTTACAATTTAACTTATTTGCAACAGCCCACGCAACTTGCAAGCCACCCCGCGGAATACCCATCACAATTGTATTTCGCCTATACTTTTCAAGTTTCTTTGCAAGCTGTTTACCTGCATCAACCCTATCTTTAAACATACACGTAAAAAGAAAAGCTTATATTTTAACTATGTGTAGTCTACTCTCGCGAGTGCAAATGCGTTGCAAAAGAGCACGGCTTTATATGAAGCTTAACCATTGAAAAATGGAATTTCCTTTTGGGACTTCGGTCTCGATTGAGTCGTTGCTTTGGCTGAAAAAGCACTTGGCAAATCTCGCAAGAGAATTTCAACCCTAACGAATCTCACCCCAGCTTGACTGGATCCGTGAGCTCTTTGTAAAGTTGAAATAAACGCCGAGTGCATCAAACTGCAGTTCAGGAGATTAACTATGCCGGTTCGGAAGCCGATTTCCGACTCCTGCGCCACAACGCACAGCATGGATCCCAGGATCGAAACTTTCGATCCTGAAACTATTTTTTCTTAGTTGTATAAAGGCAAAACAATTAAACAGCTACTTGCACTAATTTGTCTCATGTCGCTTGACTTTTTTACAAACCAGGGAGCATTTAGAAAAGCAGTTACAGCTCACGGCGGAAAAGTAATTGTGCTAGTCCACCCGTCTTTCAACGCGGGGCAAATGCCTGATGGTATCTTCTTACGCACAAAGTACGGCACAACTCAAAAGCAGTTCAATCAATATAGAAAAGTGGTACAAAGGCTAAAACACCGCTATAAAGTTCCACTAGTTATAATGGAAGATAATGAAAACGCCTTGCAAAGCGCACAAGCTATAGCCAGCGCCAACATATTTCACCTTAAGACCGACCTTGAAGACTCGCAACCAACCGCAGGCTGGAAAGCACTTCATAAAGCGTTGCGCAGTGCAAAAGTTAAAACTATCCTAGTCGCGGGAGAACTTTCAATAGAACATGGCAACATTCATTCAACAGTGCCTAGGAATTACTCACAAGCAGTAAGTAATTATGAACGTAAACTACCGCGACAAATAACTAGCACACTAACCGGCGGCTGTGCAGTCGGTGCATACCACGCTTTTATAGAAGCCGGCCACGACAAAGTGAGGCTAATTCCAAACGCGGTTTTTCCCGACAAGCCAACTTATGAACTGCGGAAACCGCGACCCGGAATCTGGAAACGAATAGTCAAAACACTAAGGCATAAAGAATAAAAGACAAATAAACAAGTAAATAAAAAATAAATAAAAAAATTAAACTGAAAAAGAAGCTAAACTTAATCCTTACCCAGCAACTTTCTTCCCATTGTCGCCATGTACTGGATGTCTTTGCCGGCTTCGAGTTCGCTTTTCATATCTTCGGGAATTGTAGCTTCAAAGGTTTCAAACGAAGTTAAGTCCATTAACTGGCAAGTTGTTCCAGTTACGCTGACAACCTGCGCCCTCTTTCTTTCTACAATTGGAATTTCTATATCAGCGTCGCTTGGCTTCATCAAAGAGTGCTTTGAACCATCGAGAAGACTAATAGCTACGACGTTGACCTTAGCCGCACCGTGTTTTCCCGGTTTGCTCTTGTCCATCGACATAACCCTACATGGGTGCTCGTCGACGAGAACGTACTTACCTTTTGAAAGGTCGCCCATTTGACCAAAAATTTTTTCAACTGACATCTTCTAATCACTCCATTAAATAATACATAAAAAGCTATTAATTTAGACGCAGTACACTTAAAAAGACTTTTCAGTCCCCGATGGTTAGCACGACAATGTTCATAGATAGCCACTGTCACTTAACGCACGAAGCGTTTCAAACCGACGTAGACGCAGTTATACAAAGGGCAAGGGCAGCTGGGGTTGAGAAAATGTACTGCGCGAGCGGCATGCTTGGCCACGACGAGCTGGTGTTAAAGCTATGCGCAGCTTATCCTATGATGTTGCGCCCAGTTATTGGCATTAGCCCCCACGACGCGAACAAGGTTACAAAAGAGCAAAAAGAAAAGATTTTTGACTTAATTGAAAAAAATTACCGCAAAATTGCGGCAATTGGCGAAATAGGGCTAGACTTTCACTACTTCAAAACCACTGAAGAACAGCAAAAACAAGAAAAACTGTACCGCGAAGAGATTGAACTCGCACGCACTTTAGATTTGCCAGTTGTAATTCATGGGAGAAAAGCTGAGGAAAGGTGCCTTGACATTCTACAAGAAGCAAAATTTAACAATTTCACAATGCACTGTTTCCTTGTAAAAAACCTAGCGCCGCGCGTTGTGGAAATGAATGGTTTAATCTCGTTGCCAACGGTTAAAAGCAAGGAAAGGAAATACATAATGAAACACATTAAACTAGAAAGTTTACTGTGCGAAACCGACTCGCCGTACCTATGGCTTACGCGCAATGAGCCGGCAAACGTAGTTGAAGTTTACAACGAAATCGCAAAAATACGCGAAGTGAAAATTGAAAACGTCGAAGAACAAATCGCCGTAAATGCAGAGAATTTCTTCAGGTGAAATTAAAAAATGAACGACTTTACAGAAAAATTGAAAAAAATGATTGGCAAAAGCGCCAAAGAGAAAAACATCGCTTGCTTCGTCGATGGACCAAACATGATACGCAAAGAACTTGGTATTGATTTAGAGAAAGTAAAAAAGAAACTAGAAAAGTACGGCAAAATAAAAGTTGCAAAAGTATTCCTAGACCAATACGCGTCTGACAAACTAATTGAAGCAGTTACAAACCAAGGCTACGACTTAGTAATTGTACCAAGCGACGTGGATGTCGCAATGGCAGTAGACGCAACGCAGTACATGTTCAACCCGAACATCGACATAATTGCAATTGTATCGCGCGACAGCGACTTCAGGCCAGTAATTGCCAAAGCAAAGGAACACAACAAAGAAACAATAGTCGTTGGAACAAATCCTGACTTTTCAACCGCGTTGAAAAATAGCGCAGACATTGTAATCGACGCAAAAGAATAAACGAGGCATTAACAAAAACCTATGTTTCCAAGTGGACAACTTGTCAAAAGTGAAGAGCTCAAACAAAAGCCACTAGAAGTGGTTAACTCACTAAAGGAAAAAACTTTCACTGGCTACGTTAGCTTCACAGTGAAAAACGAAAACGGAATTCACGATTTTACAGTTGCGTTGATTAAAGGAGAAACCGTAGGCGCGTTTCACGAGAGTTTTAAAACAAAACAACTCACCCATGGCGATGAAGCGCTTGTCAAGACAACTGGCTACGAAAACGCAGCTGGGTTTTACGACGTCGTGCAACTAAGCGAAGAACAAGTGCAACTCGCGCTAGCAGTTCGGCCAGAAAGCGAAGTAAAACAACGCGAAAAACACAGCGACGCAAAAGAAAATAAACCGCGAGAAGGTAATAAAGAAAGCAACAATGGCAAAGAAGAAACTGTTGTCGCGTCGAGCGAAGAAATTTTAAACAAATACGGATTAAGTTCACTAGCTGAAACACAATGAATACTATAAATAACAGTAGCAATAGAGACAGCCGAGTTATTGCAATTGCAAGCGGTAAAGGCGGAACTGGCAAAACTAGCATCGCAGTTAATCTAAGCTTGGCTCTTGCTGCAAGTGGAAAGAAAACAACTGTTGTTGACGGCGACGTGACAATGGCCAGTACTGGAATAATGCTCGGGCTAAAACGTTCTCCAATAACAATTCACAACGTACTAATGGGCGAATGCACAGTCGCAGAAGCAACTTACGACATTGCTCGCGGGTTAAAAGTAGTGCCAGCTGGATTATCGCTAGAAAGAATAAAACGATTAGACTTCGACAAGTTCAAAACCGCGATTACAGAGTTAAAGCAAAGCAACGACTTTGTAATTATTGACTGTGCGCCGGGATTGGAAAAAGACGCAATGGCTGCACTCACATCAGCAGAAGAAGTTATACTAGTACTAAACCCAGAACCCACGTCCCTCGCAGACGCGTTGAAAGTAAAAGCGCTCGCGGAACGCAACGGCGTGAAGTTATCCGGCGTAATTACAAACATGCGTATGGGAGAAAAAACCGAAATACGCAACGAGGAATTGGAAAAACTCCTAGGCTGCCGCGTCGTCGCGTCAATTCCCTTTGACCCACACGCCAAAAAAGCTTCAACTTCGCAGACGCCAGCGTTTACAAAATTTCCAAAAAGCGACTTTACAGCTGGAATAACTCAAGCAATGACGTTTCTCATCACGGGCAAAGTAACTGGAAAGGCTAAAAAAGGAATAGTGCGAAAGATATTTGAGTCAATCTCTACAATGTTCAAAAAGTAATTGACCAATCAAAAAACATATTTAATTTTTTAGGTGATTTAAAAAATGACGGAAACTCAAAAAAGACCATTCGACGTGTTGAACAACGCGTTGAACAAAAACGTGCTAATTAAACTAAAAGGCGACGTTGAAGTACGCGGCGAACTAGCAAGCTTCGACGTACACATGAACTTAGTAGTTGAAAACGGAGAAGAACTCAAAAACGGCGAACTAAAAAGAAAACTCGGCGTTGTTTTACTAAGAGGAGACACAGTAGTATACGTATCGCCAGCGTAAGGCCCCCACCGCGGCCTTACCAACCACGGGAACCAAAAACTAAAGGTTTAGCGCAAGCTCTTTTACGAATCACAATCTATAAACCAAGGCACTGGATCATGCACTTTAGGCCTAACTGACTTTGGCTTTAATCCCGTTTTTGATAAGTGCGCTAACACTATTTCAAAAATCTTATTGTTATGCCCATTAGCAAAAGCTTCAAGATCTTCGCAAGTAACTCTAGCGCGATTTAAATAATCTGGACTTAACTGGCGCTTAGAAGCGCGTAGTTCAGGCGCGCGTTTTAGATCAACAGGCGTCTCTTTTGGTTTTCCCTTGAAATAATATTCAACAATCACTTGATTAGGCCGCCATCGACGTCGCGAAGAAAGTTCTTCATTTGCTTCAAAAAATTGGTGTTCAAAAATACGTGAACGAACTGGCAAAACATAAGCAGCTTGATGGTAAAACTCCGATTCACCAACTTCACTTGCACAACTACCGTGAAAAGTAACAACTGGAACATCGAACCTTTTTTCAAGAAAACCAGAAACTTTAATATCAGTTGGAATATCCCGCACAATCGACCTAATTTTCTTTAAAACACCAAGCTGAATAGCTCGCTTGGCCGCATAATGTGGCGTCCATTCACCAGGAATTCTAATTACAACCGCGCCTTCTTTCTCCCAATCGCCATGATGACGCGCGGCGATGTTAGTTGAACCTTCATTCGGATGCCGACCAACCAAAACAATAACTTTCCGCTTCTCCGCCGGAACCTGCCGTAACTGCGCTTCCATTTCTCTCAAACTCTTCGGGCGTAGAATCATAGAATTACAAGAACCGCATACATTTTAAGTTTAATAGAAAGGTTTAAATTATACATCGTGTAAAATTATACTACTAGTAAAATTAAGGTGAGTGAAATGGAAGAGGTCAACGTTACGCCAAAGAGGATCGGTAATTCATGGGGGATTATTATTCCAAAGAAAACAGCCGATGATTTAAATTTACGAGAAAGTATGCAACTTCATGTGAACATACGCCCCGTATTAGAACTTCGCGACTTGTTTGGAACTTTTAAGTCAAAACGCAGCACACTTGAATTAAAGAAGGAAGCTCAAGAGGGATGGAAAGAATGATTTCAACGAAATACGTAGTCGACACATACGCAGTGATAGAGTACATAAAGGGCAATAAAAAATACCTAGAAGTATTAAACGAAGCAACTTCATTGCACACAACAGAATTCATGCTAGCCGAGCTATACTACATACTTCTACGGGAAACCACCGAAGAAAATGCAGATAATTACTTTGAAAGATTTGCACAGTACTTAACAAGAACAACTGAATCGGAATTAAAACAAGCAATGCGCCTACGCTTAAAACTCAAGAAACAAAGATTTGACATATCCTACACAGACGCAATCGGATACCAAAAGGCGCTTGAACTGAACGCAAGTTTCCTAACTGGCGACCCAGCTTTTGAAAACCGCCCAAACGTAGAATTCATAAAATAAACCACCAAGAAAGGGATTATAATTATCTAGCCGCCCAAATAATTTCACGAAAATGGGCTCATGGTGTAACGGTAACATACCCCCTTGGCGTGGGGGCGACTCCGGGTTCGATAAGCCTTTTTTCTTTCAAAAGAAAAAAGCCTTGGGAAAAAAGAAATTCTCAAAAGCTCGAACATCCCGGTGAGTCCATGAAACCCTTCTTTTCTTTCGCAAAGAAAAGAAGCCTTTCAGTGGAAGAAAAGAAACTTTGGAAAAAGAAACTATTACTTTTCACCGGCAACGACGTGTTCCGAAAAAAATAAAGCCGCTTACAACTAAAGACCTTAGTGCTAAACGAAATAGAAACAACAAGCGACGAATTTCTCGAATTCTTTGGCGTTTTGATGGGCGACGGTTGCATTGTTAGATTCAAAAAACCAAACAATAGATATTATTTTCGAATTTTTATAAGTGGAAACGCAACAAGAGATTTAGAATACCTCACTCAATTTATAAACCCGATTTTAAAAAGATTCGGCGTACACGCGTATTTCTATAAAGACAAACATACAAACACAATAAATGCAGTAATTAACAACAAAAAATTTGCAGAACTATTAACAAGTTTAGACTTTCCAGTTGGTAAAAAAGGACAAATAGAAATTCCCAAATGGATCATGAAATTACCCTTAGAGAAACGCTTTAATGTAATTAGGGGACTTTTCGATACAGATGGATCAATGTCTGCACGTAAATCCGAACAATATAGACGACCATTAGTACTAATATCTAGTGAAAGCACTCCATTGAGAAAACAGCTTAAAATAATGCTTAGAGAAGTTGGATTACCTGCGTATGATTCAAGCGGAGATGTCGGAATTAGTGGAATAGCATGCACTAAAAAATGGTTTGAATTAATAGGAAGCAATAATCCAAGAAATCTAGACCGATATAATGGTTGGATTAAGACTGGCACGCTTCCAATGTTAGATATAAAAAAGTAACCGCACCTAACAATTAGGTAAGTGGGCCTATAGTCGAGAAAAGGCCGCTCACGGCCGCAGGGGGAAAGTTGCGACGCGAATGCGTTCGCGTCAACCTCAAGACCTCTGGCCGAGCACCTTTCGACATTGGTAAATTAATAGCTTTTAATTAAAAGCTGAAGCCAAAGATGTTCCCTTGACGTGGGAAAGATCCCCGGTTCGATAAGCCTTTTTTCTTTGTAAAGAAAAAAGCCTTGGGAAAAGAAAACTTTTCCGATAACGAAAATCCGGGTAGGCCCACTTTTTATTTTTTATAAAATTATTAGCGCTAGCGCATTTCTTGTAGGACTATTTTCCTAAGCGCCCGGTGTGCTTCACGTTGATCTGTTGAGTCAATGTGTTCAACTGGCTTTTCAAATAGGCGCATTGCAGTCCATTCTGCTAACAAGGCACGTGGATTTTGTTTGCGTTTCTTTTTGTCGTTTTTCATCCTTTCGTTCAAAACTTTTTCAGGTGCGGACATGAATACAAACTTACTTGCAGATGGAAAGAAACCAGCTCCATCTTGGAAATACGACGCTGTAGCTAGATTTCTTAAATTACTAGGAGTATTAGCAAATTTTCCATCTATTAGCACAACTTTTTTTCCAGCTGCAACGCGAGTAACATATTCCTCCGGAGAAATTCCCTGTGCATTAGCATGGAGTAAAACGTACTTTAAGTGAAAGGTATGAACTTCTGGAAATTCTTTTGACACTTTGTTAATTAAAGTAGATTTACCTGCACCGCGAGGGCCACCGAGAAATACAATTTTCATAGAAACACCAAATTACCACTTACTTTTTTACTAATTTTATAACCCAAAGCACAATCGCTGCAACTAACCCCAACATACATAAAAGATAAACTGTGCTTGAAGAAAGCATTCCAAGGAATGGATTTGCGTTTGTCAGCGGCCAGAATGGCTTTATGTCAGTGTAGAGGAACGAGTCGAGGAAAACATGAGACCACGCTGCTAGTAGAGAAGAGGCGATTATCCAGTTGTTGGAAATTCTAGTCTGGGAAGCGCTGAACCGCGCCATGCGTTTATCAATCGCAGGCCTGAACTTAATCAAAACAAAAGCTACAACCAACGCGAGGATCGTTACCGCTAGGTAAGTGTGGAAAAATCCATGAAGCACTCCGTCAGCTGGCGGAGAAAAGAACATATAGTAAAACGGCTCGAGGTCCATCAACACGCTTGAAATAATCAAAGCGGGCAAGTAAAGGACGTTAAAGAAAATCAACCCAAATAACGCAACGGCCCAGTGAAATGGTGTGAATGGCATAATCTACTTTACCCAATTTTTACTTGTTTTAAGCGAAAAAATCTCAAACCGCAGCGTTGACAAGTTAACGTGCAGCAATTTACCATTTAGCTTTGGCTTGCCTGCAATTAAATTAATCAATTCTTGCACTTGCAACGTAGCTGCGAAGGAAGTTGTAGTTGCAATTACCCCTTCTTCAGAGCAAGACTTTTCACAAACCGGAGGCGCAAATCGCGCGAAGCCATTGCTACGCTTTGGCAGAAACGTCGCTACCATGCACGTGTCGCGAATTGCCCCTGCATAAATCCAAGGAATTTTATTTTTCTGACAAAAATCGTTAATTACACGTCGCGCTGCGTAGTTATCAGTACAGTCAAGCACAACGTCAACTTTTTTCAACAACTTAGCAGAATTAGTTTCTTCCAAAATATCGTTTACCGCAATAAACTTCGTTGAAGGAAACTGTTTTGAAAGTTTTTCCTTTGCTACAGTTACTTTTAACTTTCCAACGTCTTTCTCGCTGTAAAGCGGCTGGCGAGATAAGTTGCACATTTCAATAACATCAGGATCAACAAAAGTTACTTTACCAACGCTAAGTTGGCCTAGAAGGAGCAGAGTATTGCAACCAATTCCGCCAGCGCCGATAACTGCTACGCTTAGCTTACGCAATTTTACGCTAGCGCTTCCAATTACTTTTTCCTGACAAGTGAAAACATTATTTATTCGCATTAAACTTTTCCACCATATTTTTGTCTAATCCACGCTACATAACCCGGCCAACTTTCCTTGCCGAAAAATTTAATCTTAACTGGAGCGCGGTGGCTTACGTTGCTATTGCGCGCCATTTGCTGCCATGTTGCAAGAGATTTACCTGCAAATAAAGTCTTATTAGCTGCATGCCAATCTATTTCTTTAGGAGGATGAACTGCAATTCCTTGTGCAACAACATAATGGAAACGCGTATTGCTCCAATGTTTTTGATCAAGCGAAACAAAGCCGTGCTTGTTTTCTAAATACGCATCCCAAGAACCATGGCCAAAAAATGCCACTTTGTCTACTTTACGTTTATTCGCTTCGTTGTAAAGCGCAATTAAACTCACTCCCTCAACCTCACCAATGGCTTTCCAAGCTTTGGGAGTTGCATCTCCCTTGGTTAATCGAAGCGCTTTTCCAATCTCAGAATGTAATTCTTTGTCTGAAAGGTGTCTAATTATTTTATCCATCTAAAGAAACTCTTCTCCTTTTACGAACCCAATTTACGTAGTTCTTCCAAGAACCTTGACCAAAAAACGTAACCCCGTTTGCCCGTCCGCGATGATTACTATCATAAGCAGAGCGGTAAAGCGCACCAAGAGAACGGCCAGCAATTGCAACTTTCGCATAAGCCTCGGGAGTTGCCCACCCAATTTTCTCAGGGGGAAACTTTGGTAAAACAGCAGCTACAGATGCGTGGAACCGCACGTCACTCCAATGTCGTTGATTTACATCAAAAAATAAGTGAACTTTCTGTAAATATCGATCCCAGGAACCGTGGCCAAGAAAACCAACGCCATTAACCCTGCGCGTTCTAACCCGCTCGTACAACGCAACTGCCTTGTTATTTCCAATTTCGCGCCATTTATTGTAACGCGCAGTACCAGTCTCTATAATAGTATCCATAACTCTTTTGTTCAAAACACGATTAGAAACGCTTGGCAACATGTAAAAATAAAGTGTTTAAAAGTTAAAAAAAGCACAGCTTGAAAGAAAATGGAAAAAAACAAGAAAAAAAAGAACAAAAAGAAAAAATAAAGAAAAGAAATTAAAAAATTTGACGCCTATTTTGTCATTATAATTTCCATCGAAGAAACTTTAGTGGGGCGGCCGTCTTCTGAAATTAGCTCTTCAGTTGTTAAGATAATATCCTTTATCTTGAGCGTTGGGATAAAGCGGTTTTTTACAATTTGCGTAACGTCAACAGCGTGGCTTATACTTCTACCGCGAGCTTTTAGTTTAACTTCCGTAGAACTGTTGTTAAACTGAGTTACAACCGCGATTACGTAGTTCATTACGCTTTTCTTTCCAACGTAAATAGTGTTATCGTTGGGGTCGCGTTTCCTCTGCTCTGGCACTTTAACTTCTCTACTTTCAACTACGTTTTCCATTTTAACTCACCTGCTTTTGTATGTTTCGATAGTCTTTTGACTGAAATTACTGCTTCGCCGAAAAAATGGGAATTGAAAAAATAAAACCAAAAGAAAAAACAAAAAATAAATAAAAAAATAAAACAATTAAAAAAATGAAATAAAAAAAATTAAAAAGAAATTAAAAAGGAAAAGAAACGTTTTAACCGCGTTTAGCAGTTACGTATAGCAACGTGTTCTTGAACATTTCCTTTAACCCTTGCTGTGCTGGGTCAAAAGCAAAGTAGAGAACTTTGCCGCTTGGGAACGTCTTTCCCTCTACAACGAGGTAAAGATTCTTCTGTCCGGGGCCAGTGTCAAGCTGTGCAATTACGTCAGCGTTGCTTGTCGGTACAACTTCAGTAACTGAACCTGCGAACGGGAAGTCTTTTATTCCCTGGAAGATCGTGTGGTCGAAGTTAATTATTCTAAATTGACCAGTAACGTCGTAAGTCTTAATTGGCTCTCTCCTTGTCGTTAAGCCGCCAATTTCAACTGGCATTATGTCGCCCATTAATCCAACGCCAATACTCCAGCCAAGCGCAGTGTTGTCACCGCGAACTTTAGTGCAAGCGTCGCCAATAACGATTAAAGATTTTCCACCTTTAACAGCGTCAGTAACTGCTTTTCTAAACGTGCGGTCGCAGTACTGGTCGCCGGTCAAAATTATAACGTCTACCCCTCTAACTGCGTAGCGTGCAGCGTCGTCAGTCCTGCCTTCAATTGGACGAACTGCAATCCCGCCTGCGCCTTGGAAGTCCGAAGAAGCAAGCATTGCTTTCAAGTCATCTGACTGTCTACCAAAGATACCTACCTTGATGTCTTTCGACGGCATAATTTGGTTTAAAATTGGAATGTTATCAACTGGCAGTATATTGAATTTAGCTGCTAGGAAAATCGCGAGAATTGCAATTAAAACTAAAGGAATTGCACTTTCTGCGTGGAAACCCGAAGGCTGCGGAGCATATTGACCTCTCTTCACATTATCACCATAAGCATTTATCTTGAATAAATTAAGAAAAACGACATTTAAATACGTTGTTCCCCAGAAGGAGTTTAAAAAGGAAGCTACATTACCTCGTCAAGAACCCAATATGGGTCAGGAACCGCTGGTTTCACTTTCCTTTGTTTTAAACCAGTGCTAGCCAAATGAGCTAATACATCTTTAAAATTGACAGCGTGATGCTTTGAAAAAAAGTTCAAAGCGCTTCGAGAAATTGTTGAATGTTCAATATACCTTGGTTTAAGTCCAGCTTGTCCATCTTGGCCAAGGTGCAGTTTAATAGCTAATTCTGGACTGATTAACTTCACTAAACGATCATAGCGCAAACGCAGTAATTTAGGATCTTTATACACGCTGTCGTAAAAATATTCAACAGTCATCACGTTCGGCGGCGCGTCGCTTCCACTAGCATGTTTACTAGCAATAAACAAGGGATGTTCGTGAAGCCGTGATTTCAAAGCTAAGGCATATTTAATTTCTCCACTGTGGCTCTCGCTAACTCCAAAAATATCTTTAGCCGAAGTACCATGAAAGCTTACAATTGGAACTTGAAAACCAGAATCGTAAAGAAAACGTTCAACCTTGCGATCATTTGGAGTAAAAAGCAAACGGCGCCGCATTTCCTTTTGAGCTTTCTGGTTAAATTTACCTTTCAAAACCTTATCCCAAATAAAGTGCGGAGTCCATTCACCGGGAATTCGAACAACAACTGCTCCTTCTTTTTCCCAATCGTCATGATGGCGCACCGCAATATTTGTCGTCCCTTCATTCGGATGCCGACCAACCAAAACAATAACTTTTCTCTTGTCCGCCGGAACTGCACGTAACTGCGCTTCCATTTCCTTCAAGTTCTTCGGCCGTAAAATCATGTAATCTAATTTACCTTTTATCTACTATAAAATCTACTCTTCAAAAGCCGAACTGGAGAAATCTTGGAACTTTTGGTTTAACTGCAGTGCGTTTCAAGCCAGTCGCAGCTAGGTGTGCTAAGAAACCTTCAAAAGAGGGATTGAGGTGTTTTGAAAAGAAATCCAAATCTGTTTTCCCAGCAAGTGGCTTTTGCAAATAGCTAAAAGCCGCTTGGCCAGAAAGGTGGCCAAAACTTAAATTAACAACTCCCGGCGTTTTGTCACCAGTCAAACTGAATTTCCGAACTTGTTCGTATAAATCGCGCAAGCGCTTGTTTGGCTCCCTTCCCTTGAAGAAAAATTCAGCTAAAACGTAATTTGGCGTTTTAACTTTTTCAGGATGCAGGAAAAAGCCGCTGTGTTCGTGAATTTGCGAAGATGAAGAAAGAAACCCAACTAATGTACGGTCTTTTGTTTGATCAACAAACGGAGTGCCGTGCAAGTTTACAATTGGCTGGCGAAACCCACGCTTGTAAAGAAACTTACAAATTACGTCGTCAGAAACAACGCGCGCCTCTAGCTTGCGAAAACTACACTCGTCAAGGTTTCGCCTAACAACAATATTTGCCAGGCCATGGGGCGTCCAGTGCTTTGGAATATGCACGACAACCGCACCATGCTGTTCCCAACTTTTATGGTGGCGAGAAGCAAGTATACCCGTACCTTCATTCACGTGCCTACCAACAAGAACAATCACTTTTCGTTGCGCTTCAGGAATAGCAGTTAATTGTTGCTCCATTTGCTCTAAACTTTTAGGACGCAAAATCATACAACATCAACACGTTACCAGGTAGTCGAATATGTTGTCGAGGAAAGTTGGGCTGTCAATGACTTCCAAGGGAAACGCGAAGTAGAGGATTCTACCAACGTATTTCTTTTCCAAAATACCTGGAACGATTTCTCCATTATGCTCAATATTAGCAATTATATTATAGTCATCGTTCTGGTTTACCACGCCGAAGTTAGTTAGTGGAAGTTGAAACTTTGGAATTCCAGAGAGAATCAAATGATCAGTAAGCACAGGCACGAGTGACGTTGCTGAGTTTGAACGCTCGGTTTTGAGATAAGCGCCGAGATAATTGCTTCCAAATTCTCCAAATGCGCCTTGCTCTGCATTATTATCCTGAATCCAAGCAGTATATTCTTTTCCTTCATATTTTTCAGTAAGCCACGCTGTATAGTCCTTACCTTTATTTTCTGGCAGTTTAAGCCAAGCGGCGTAGCGTAATTGATCCTGCTGGTTAGCTTCCGTAATGTCGCGACTGCCAAGTACCTGGTTTGACATCGCGTCGCCAGTCCAAATTAAACTACCCCCGCCATCAAGATAACCACTAAGCGTGTTAACAAAGCGAAATGGAACAGTACGACTACGTTCAATTACTATGACCTCATAGCGCGACAACAGCGCAGGGGAAACGTCTTCCAGCTTAACCATTTCAACGCGCATTGTTGGTCGCAAGCGCGACAAAATAACCTCTAGCTCTTCAGGGTTACCTAGGCCGTCAGAACCGTAAACAATTCCAACAACAGAGTGTTTTTGTTCAACATATTCACAGAACACCCCTTGCCAGCCTGGAATAACTGACGGGTGAATTACTTTGAACTTCGTAACAATTACTAGCAATACAAGCAAAAGTACAAGCAGCACTAGAATGTGAGCAATGTCATTTACAAGCGACTTAGTTTCAGCCATGTTATAATAGTTATTTCACTCGCGGGTTTTAAAAACGTGCATATTTACAAGGGTATTTAAACGAACAGTGACAAAACAAATAATAGTGGTAAAATGTCACAAGAAAAAGTACAAGCACCGGCAACAAGCGCTGGTTTAATTCGATTCTACGACGTATCCAGCTCAAACATTCAAGTTGACCCAAAGGCAATTGTCGGACTATGCGTAGCAGTAATAATTTTAGAACTCGCATTACACTTCCTAATTTAGAAAACAGCAGCAAAGCGCAATTACATTAACAATCGCTTTATTTTTACAATTACTTTACCAGCAGAAAGTTTCCCTTTCGCTTTTCAATTACTTCCCCGCGTTCTTTCATTGCGGATAAAACTGGAATAACTTCCCGCTGATTTACGCCGCTTTCAGTAGCCAACTGCATGAGAGTTTTTTCCTTTTCTAGAACTGGAGAAAGTTTTGCTGAAATTTTTTCAAAAAACTCAGAAGAAACTAAATAATACTTCTTATCAATACCAAAAACAGCGAGCATTTCACCCTTACGCATAAATTGCTCGACTTTTTGCGACGCAACGCGCGCCTCCCCCTCTGAAGAAAAAGTAAGCAACTGTGGCTTCACTACTGCCGGCACCTTGGAAGCAGCAGAAGCAACTTGCAACAAAGGAGCAATTGTTTTCTTCAGCTTTTCAGCAATGTACTCTTTCGTAGCAGCAACAAAAAGTCCGTTTTCAACTTCAAAAAATTCAAGTTCAGTATTTTCCTTCAAGTTCAACTTTTTACAAATAGCATCTGGAACAACTATTGCCAGTGAATCGCCGTGTTTGAATAAACGCATGTAAATACAAACGCAGAAAAACAATTAATGCCTTCCGCTTCAACAGGGGAAAACTACCCTTTTCCATTCGTCCACTATTTACCCCACAACGCTTTTGAAACGCGCTGACATTAGCAAACGCATGAAAACCACAACAACAATTCTACTAACTACGCTACTAACGGTTATACTAACCCTAACTACCAGCGCAATTGTAAACGCGGGCGCTTTAGCGCAACTAATCCCGTCGCCATATTTTGACACGCCAATAGATACCGCACTTTGGAACGACTGTAGCCCGATGCAAAACCAAGCTGAATTTCAAGAAGTTAAACTTGAAAAGCCAGAAGCGCAGGAAAAAGTTACAGCAATAAAACAAGATTTGGCTTTTGCAAAAACAATGGCGCAAGTACAAATGTATTTAGGAGTTAGCCCACCAATACGTGCCGCAGCTGGCTACGAGTGTACAATCACAGTTGCAAGCGCGTTGAAAAAATCCCTTGAGTTAACACAAGCAACTGCAACTGAAACAGATGCAGAAATTGAAAAAATGGACTTTGAAATTGGCGATAACTTCGTAGGCCCAAGTGAAACACTTTTGGTAACTTGCCGCGAAGCTGAAAACGGAGTTGGCAAACTAGGCGAAACCTTTACTAAATTACAGCAAAGCATGCTAAGTGCAATTACAAATATTAAAAACCGTCAAGCTGGAAAAGTAGGAGCAACTGTAATAGAAATAATTTCGCAAGATGGGCTAAACGCACAATTACAAGAACTAACAATTAAATTACGCGAAAAGCAACTGGAGCTAAAGACAATTGTTGAACAACGTGTTGCACAAATTACAATAGAGACAAGCGAAATTGAAGAAAAGTTAAAAGAAGCTAAGAAAGAAGAACTGCAAAACCTAGATGCGTTTTACATAAAGCAATTGGAATTAACTGCAAGTGAAAATATAGTAATTGATGAAACGCGTTCACAATCCCCCGCTGGTTTAATTGAAGAAAGCGAAACATTGCTAGAACAAGCTAAAGTGTTACAAAAAACTGCAAGCAATTACAACGCAAGAGGAAGAACAGCTAACAAAATAAACAACTACAATTCCGCACTTGACAAAACAACAGTTTCAAAAACAGCCGCAATAGAAAGTTTCACACAGGCAAACGCAATATTGACGCAAATAGAGGAAAAAACACAGCACGAAATTTTCGAAGCTGGAAAAATCGACAAGCCAATTGGAAAAAGCCTTATTACAAAAACAATTTCCAACTTTAAAATAGGAGAAACAATTTACGACAAAATACAAAGTCTAAATTTACTTACAAAAACACTAGCTGATTTACGCCGCATTTACACTAACAACTTAACTGAAGAAGATAAATTAAAGCTCAAAATTGAAATTCGCTCGTTGCAGCGCATTTCAATGGATGCAGAGGCGAAAAACGTAAACGGCGCAAGCGAAATAACCAGCGCATTGAAAAGCATCTACGCACTTGTTGACAACGTAAGCAACGCCGGCGAGTTAATTACACTAGAACAGCAAATGCAAAGCGCAAAAACAATTCTCTTTCAATTAATCGAAGATAAATACAAATACCTACGTGAAATGTACGCAAATGTAAATGAACTTGATAAGCAAAACCTATTTACTGCAACTGAAGAAAACGCAGTTGCCGAACTACGGCGCAACTTTGTAGATAATGGAGAAAATATCGCGCTATTTATTGCAGATGTAAACACAATAGAGGACAAAATGCGCTTGCTTATCAACGCCGCGTCGAAGCGAATAACAAACGAAACAATTACCAACAATACAAGCAAAAACGCTAGCAACATCATAAACGCAATTCAAACTAGCAACAATAACAGTGTTGACGTAACTTCAATTTTAGCACAGCTTGAAGAAGTGAAAACTAACGGAGTAAACGCTTTTTACTCAACTGACAAAACCAAAAAAAGTTTAGAGCAAATTTCGTTTGAAAACGCGCTTAAAGTAGCCGAACAAAAGGCAAAAGAATTAGCGAAAAACCCGACAGCGGAAAAAGCTGCTGAAGTGAAAAAAAGCATTGATACAATGAATGAAGCGATTACCGCCGTACAGCGCAAGGCAAGCGTGGAAATTGCAATTGCAGAGGAACGCGGAAGCGCTCCGCAAGACGCTTCAAAACAATGGGAAGATGGAAAGTACACAATGGCGTTGCAAACTGCACAAAAGCAAAACAAGGCAACCTTAGAAGAAGCTACAAAGGCAACCGGCCTGGCAACTGCAAGTGGAAAAGATGATGTTAAAACTTGGGCAATTGCAGGCAGTCTAGTGATAATTTTAATAGGCGCGGCGTATTTGTTTTACATGAAGAAAAACCCACAAGACGAAAACAACGCCTTGTGAGTAAAAAAGTGGTCAAATATGCCAGAACTATCTCAGTTATCATCGCCGTTTGCAAGCGTATTGAACTTATTTCAGAAGAAAAAACCGCCGCAACATGAATTAAAATGGAAAATTCCAGAAGCTAGGTTAATCGCTCCTGTTGACGACGCGGAAAAGTACATCAACCAATTACGGCACAAAGCACGGTTTGTTGGCGGTGGCGAATTTACCGAAACGGTTTACTATAAAGAATATGGGGAAAATGTAAACGCGTACTTTACTGTTAGAGTAGATACAAAAACTGAAAACGAAACGCTATTGTTCGACGGATACATGATTCAAGAAGATGAAAAACTAAATTTAGACGTCGCAAGCGCTTACACAATTCAACCTTACTTAGAAAAATTCGGGTACAAAAAAGCATTTGACCGCGGTTTAACAATATGGCAGTTCAGCGCAGGGATAATTACAATAATGGTTTACAGTATTGACGACTTTGGAGATTTTATTGAAATTACACTGCCAGCAACTAAGTTTGTAAAAGCAAGGGAAGCAACTGAAAACTTCGCGTTTAACTTCTTCGCTAAACTAGAAATAAAAAAAGACGCCATTATCCCAACCGACGTGAACACGTTGCAGTTAATGCAACTTAGAGAAGCAGGGCAACAGCTAGAAGGCGAAGGTAAAAAACTATTTTAAAAAATAGTAATAAAAAATAGAAAAATTAAATACAAGACAAAATTAAGAAAAATAACTTACACTTTGCCTAACAAAGTGTAAGGCTTTAACAAAGCTTTGGTGCTTTGTTAAACAAAAAAAAGCAAATGGTGGGCTGAACAAGGCGAATTAAATAAAAGTTACTCTTCTTCTTCCTCTAGTTCGTCTTCGTCGAAGTCGTCATCTTCCCATTCTTCTTCGTCCCAATCTTCGTCTTCCTTGTCGTCTTCAACGTTTTCTTTTTCTTTTTTCAATAACATGGGCGTAATTTGCATAAAAAATAAATAACCTCGTGAGTACGTTTTATAGGTTAAAAGCTTATAAACCTTGCGAAGCAAACCACAGTAACTCTTTGCCCCAGTTTATTTTGGTTGATTTGCGATGTGAAATCAAAAACAACAATTTAGACGCAGAAATTACCCGCGTAGAGTCAACTTCGATGAATTTTTTGCCGTAATTTTCTTCAACTTTCAACGAAAAGTAATCCTGTGCTTCAGCCAACGCGTTGTCGATAATCTTTTTCTCGTTATATTTGCGTTTTTGTAAGCGTTTCATCAAAACACGCGGGTTGCAACGTAAAATAACAACTAAATCGCATGGAATCTTTATCTCCGCCGCGAGATGCCCGTCAACAATAAACGCTTTTTTACCTCGTAAAATCTTTGTAACAACGCTTTGCAACTTTTTCAAATTGATTTCAAACTCCTTGCCAGTTTTTTTCTTCACAGCGAATTTCTTCGCGACGGCATTAAGATCAACATACTCAACTCCTAACTTCGTTGCAAGTGCTTTTGCTAGCGTTGTTTTGCCACTTCCAGGAATTCCAGTAATTACGAGTTTCATTCTTGTCTCCTCAGTTTAAGTTGTTTTTTTAATTTTTCTGTTGGCTTCCAAAATTCAACGTCGAAGAAGTGAACTTTGCCATCGTCTGCTAAGCAATATTGAGTCTGGCCGCGTGGATTTACAATATCTTTCGGAGTAACCCCTTCTTTGCGCAGTTTATTTAAAAAAAGCTCAATTCGGTGCAGTTGCTCACGCGCGGGAAATTTTGGTTCCGGAATTAAATGCCCAAATTTATCTAAAGCGGGAGCGTGGGATTTCGGCGTGAAACGTCGGTAAAAAACTTGAGCTTCGCCACGTTTAAAAGAAACTGCTAATGGTTCGTCTACTACCATGTCGTGAAAACCGTGCTTCTTAGCAACGTGATTCGCATACATAGCTATTTTTGCCTCGTTAACCGCGCTTAACGGCGCAGTGTTACCCAGCCCAATAGTAGGCTCAGCAACTTTTCCGACAAAGGCAACATTAGCACTTTTATTGCTGAACAACCCGACTCGGCTGCTTAACCACCAAACGCGTTCTAATTTTGCAGGGTCAAAGTGCTCTGCGGTAAATTCGTGCCCTGGAAAAACAGCTACTGTTATTCGTTCTTTTCCTTTGCCGAACGTTCTAACTTCAAGCGAACCAAACTTTGCCATTTAAAGTAAATAGTAAAAGTGGAATATTAAAAGTCCCTTTTTTTGTTTACTTCAACCTAGTTGTGTCTAAGTCCATTGGTGCTCTGGATTCGACGTGGATTATTCTTGATAGTGAGCGTGACAAGTCGTCGCACTTTGATTCTTCGCCGTGAACTGTTAAAATGCGAAGCGGTTTTGGCCTTAGGGCGCGAACGTAGGAAATTAATTGTAACCTGTCGCTGTGTCCTGAAAACGCGTCGGCGCTTTCAACTTGGAAGTTTATTTTCAGCGAGTCAAGTTTATTCTTGTCATTTAACAACGGGACTTCTTTTGAACCCATTTGTATTTTTCTACCTAGAGAAGATGCGCCTTGGTAGCCGACGAAAATTAGAGAGTTGCGTTCGTCGTGAGCTAACATTTTTAAGAATTCCACACTAGTGCCGCCGGTTAACATACCGCTAGGCGCGATTATAACTGAAGGATCTTCAGACTCTGCGATATCCTTACGGTTCTTTGGCACAACATGCGAAAATAACGGCTTGTCAAAAGGAGAGTCGTTTTGCAAAATCCTGCGGCGGATATTGTGACGCAAATACTCCGGATACACAGTATGTATCGCGTTTGCTTCTTTGCACATGCCGTCAATGTAAACTTTTATCCCATCTTCCTCGCGGAACTGTTCCTCGAGAATAAGCATAATTTCCTGCGCGCGGCCAACTGAAAACACGGGAATAAGAGTTTTGCCCCGTCGTTCCATTGTCTGACGTACAATACGTGCTATTTTAGCAGCACCTTCTTCAATTGGCGGTTGTAAATCGTGGCTGCCGCCGTACGTGCTTTCCATAATTAATGTTTCAATGCGCGGGAAGCGCGTGTCTGCTGCGTCGAGGAGTTTAGTGCGGCCGTACTTTAAGTCACCAGTGAAAACTAAATTGTGCATTCCTTCACCAACATGGAGGTGAACTTGACTTGATCCTAAAATGTGGCCAGCGTTGTAAAAAGTAAATCGAACTTCAGGAGTAACGTCTGTAACCTCGCCGTACTCGCGGGTAATTGTGTGGTTTAACATTTTCTTAACGTCTTTCTCGCCGTACGGCGCACCTTTGCCTTCGCTGTTCATGACGTTTATACAGTCCTGGAGCAGCAATACGGTTAAATCACGAGTAGCTGGCGTGCAGTACGTTGGCCCCTCGTAGCCGTAGGCGTA